>CAZCEN010000172.1:0-3032 GCA_964497205.1 uncultured Sporomusaceae bacterium | reverse complement strand
CAGCGGCCGGAGTTAGGTTATCAGGAACGTCGCACCACGCAGGTGATACAGGAGTTTCTGTTGGAACAAGGGGTTGAGTGCAAGCTGTTTCCGGAAACTACCGGAGTAGTAGCATTTATTGATAATAAGGCAGCAGTAACGGTCGGACTGCGTGTAGATATTGATGCGTTACCGCTAGAGGAGAATACCGGGCATCCGCAATCCTCCCAAAACCCGGGAATTATGCACGCCTGTGGTCATGATATGCATGCGAGCATCGGGGCTGGTGTGGCAATATTGGCTTCGCGCCTCCGGCAATATATGCCTGTCAATGTAAAGGTAATCTTTCAGCCGGCTGAAGAATGTAGTCCTGATGGTGGTGCAAAAAAAATGATTGCGCTACATGTGCTTGAACAACCCCCTGTGGACTATATGTTAGGTCTCCATGTCTGGCCGGATTATAAGGTAGGAGAGATTGGAATTAGGCCTGGAGCAATTATGGCAGCATCCGACAAATTCAGGATTATAGTAACAGGTGTGAGTGCTCATGCGGCCCAGCCGCACAAGGGAACTGATTCCATCTTAATCGCTTCAGAAATAGTAAATGCCATATATAAAGGCATACCCCGAAAAGTTGACCCGTTTGACCCCTATGTTCTCACTATTGGTGAAATATCTTCCCGTGGTCGTTACAACGTAATTTGTGATCATGTAGAAATGAGTGGAACGATTAGAACTTTTACCGCAGCGACCAGGACAAGTATTCATAAATGGCTGGCTGACATGGTGAGCCAAGTTGCTGCTTTGCATCAGGGAAAAGCGGAAGTGATCCTTGAGCGAGGGTACGATGTTGTTAGTAACGATATGACCTTAACAGCTCAATTTACGGCTCATGCCCAGGAAGTATTAGGTACGGCAGCTGTCAAAACAGGCAACCAGCCATCACTGATCGCGGAAGATTTTAGTGCCTATAGTCAGATGGTTCCGTCAGTTTACTTTCATTTGGGCTGTGATTGCCAGTATCCGCTGCATAGCGATCACTTTCTCGCCAACGAAGAAGCTTTGGATGTTGGCGTAGAGTTGCTAACGACTTTTCTGCTAGCAACGCAGGCAGCTAATGGCCGGAATATCAGTGAAAAGCCAGCTACCTAAAAAAATGCATGCATACGGGGGTTAACAACATGGTGTTTAATAGTATGCCGGCAAAAGCCCAACTAAGTATAGCAAGCGTTGTCTGTTTGTCTAAAAATATACAAAAAAAACGGTTGCGCGTAAACCAAATTGGTTGCGCGCGAACCGTGATGATATGATGCACCCTTCCTCCCCAGAAAGATTGTGCAACTATCCTTTCAGTACTATGCCTGTTGCTCGGACTTGAAAAAGCCAAGTACATTGTGAGCGAACAAGCATAGCTCATTAACTATCCATTTTAGTTTATAAGAGAGTTCTTGTCAATACATCCTACTGCCAGTGATTAGCGGCGGTAATAGATAAAAATGATGTACTGACGCGGACGTATATAAGTATATGCATACGGTTGAAATATACTGAATTTTTGTACGGAATGAAATCAAGGAGGAATAAGTATGATTTTTGGCTTACACCCAATTCTGGGATTTTTACCCTTGGTTATCTATATAATTCTGTCCTTTATGGGATGGGATGTAACGTTGGTTCTGCTGTTAAGTGTTATTTTGGGCGCTGTATTGACAGGTACCGGTTTATTCGCCTTCGGACAGGCAATTACGTCAGGACTAGGCTCATTCCTTGGAATGATCGGTTTTATTATCTTGCTTGGTGCCGGTGTTGGCGAAGTATTAACAGCAACAAAAGTGGCCCAGTATATTGTTTGGCTGGTTATGAAAAAACTGGGTGTTAATAGTTTGAAAAGAGCTATCCTTGCCGTAATGGCATCTTCGTTGATTATTGTTGCTTTGCTTGGCTCGCAGGCTGGCGGCAATGCCATATTGGCTCCGATCGTTATTCCTATTGTGGCGGCGCTCGGGATGACGCCCAGTACGCTTGCCGTGCTGTTGCATGGCGCGGGTGCAACCGGTTTGTTCCTCGGGCCATTTGTGCCGCCGGTTGTAACCACGTTGGCTTTAACCCATATTTCCTATTTTGATTATTTACTATATACAGGTATTCCGGTATCTGTTTTAATTTGGATTGTTACCTATTTTATCGCTGTCAGAGTACAAAAAAATACACAGGGAAAGTATGCATATACTGCCGAAGATATTGGTGTTAACGAGCAGGATATTGTTGGTAGTGACGGCCAGCCTAGTTTCGTTAATGACCAAACCAAGCGGGCCTTTTCCGCGTTTTGGATTTCCATGCTGGCACTAGTTATTTTTGGCATTGTGACAAAAGCCGGAGCTGCTTATGTAGTAACGGTAATGACAGTCATTGCTTTTTTGACAGGGGCGGTAGGCGGCCTCTCCATGGAACAGTCGCTTAAGGCACTGGTGCGGGGCGGGACAAGAATGTACTGGATCTTTTTCATGTTTATTCTTTACGAGCCATTTTTGCAGTTTATCACTAAATCAGGGGCATTTACCTGGATGACAGAATGGTTGACACCATATCTGCAAGGGGCAGGCAAAGGGTTATTCTTGTTTATTTCTACTACAGTTGGTCTTGTTGGCATTCCGGGTGCCGCAGTCGCCCATGAAAAGATTATTCACGAGCTCTTTGGTGCGATGGCAGCTGGGGTTGGTATTCCCATGTATATTTGGTCGGTCGCTTTACTGGTGGGATCACAGCTTAACTTTTTCATGTTTCCGACCGGGGATATTATCGGACAAATGGGACTGGCCCGGTCCAAAGACCTGCCATCCATGATAAAGCATGGTTTATCCGTAACCGCAGTAATTATGTTGTATTTAGTTTTGATTTCAGTTTTGGTGCATTTCGGTATCTTAAATTAGTGGATACTGGTGTTGGATGATGGCGAGGGGCGGTAATGCCCCTCGCTTTTGTTTTGTCTGTTTAGAATGAGTTAAAGATGACTCCGTAAGAAGGAATTAGGTTTAATACAAGTAGGAGTATAA
>CAZCEN010000171.1:2345-7370 GCA_964497205.1 uncultured Sporomusaceae bacterium | reverse complement strand
CAGCAAAATAGAGCTCGTCAGGCAAATATATATAAATTAATTGTCACTGATAAAAATGAGCAAGCAACAATTGTTGCTGACATGCGTAAACGGGATAAGGATTTTGAAGAGTTGATTACCAGATTTGAAAAAATGAACTTGACCGATGAAGAAAAAGTAATGACGAGCAAAATTAGAGCATCAGCTGAAAAATTAATAAAACAGGAGGATAGTGTTTTATCGCTGGTTGCTGCAGGAAAAACGCAGGAGGCAATGCTGCAAGCCAGGCAAGGGGATGTAATTTCTGAGGAATTTGCTGATCGTATTAGAGAACTGGTAAAGTATCAGGAGAAAGAGGCGGAAGAACGATATAAAGAGAACCAATCTGACTTTGCCACAACGAAAACCTTACTGCTTGGTTTAATAGGTATTTCAATAGTTCTGTCCTGCGGTATTGGGCAATTTTTAGCCAAGTTGATATCGAAACCGCTCGAAGGAGTAGTTTACGAAGCTAAATCAATAGCAAGTGGAAACTTATCAACAAAAGACCTAATTGCAGAAAGCAATGATGAGGTTGGTGTGCTTACCACAGAGTTCAACCGTATGAAAGCTAACCTGCGCCAGCTAATAAAAAATGTAGCTTTAGCGTCAGAACAATTAGCGGCTTCTTCCGAAGAATTAACGGCGAGTGCCGAGCAGTCGGCCCAGGCGGCGACCCAAATAGCAACAACAATAACAGAAGTTGCTGATGGGGCGGATCGACAAGCTAAAGCGATTAATGATACCTCCGCAACAGTCGAGCAAATGTCTGCCGGAATACAGCAGGCGGCGGCTAATAGCAATACTGCTGCCCACACTTCTGACAAGACGGCGGGAGCGGCAAAAGCAGGACTGGAAGAGGTAGGAACAGCCATTGAGCAGATGAGTTACATAGAAACGACGGTAAATACTTCGGCAGAAGTGGTTGCTAAGTTAGGTGAACGCTCTAAAGAAATCGGACAAATTGTCGATACTATATCAGGTATTGCAGGACAAACCAATCTGCTTGCTTTAAACGCTGCTATTGAGGCGGCCAGAGCAGGAGAACAGGGCAGAGGCTTTGCCGTGGTTGCCGATGAAGTCCGCAGACTGGCCGAACAGTCCCAGGAGGCCGCTAAGCAAATAGCGGCTCTAATTAACGACATTCAAATTGATACGGATAAAGCCGTCATAGCTATGGCCGATGGAACGAAGGAAGTAAAAAAAGGGACGGAGGTTGTAACTGCTGCCGGGCAATCTTTTGGGCAGATTGCTAAACTTATCGAGGAAGTTTCGGGAGAAGTTAAAACAATTTCCGCCGCCATGCAGCAAATGGCCAGTGGCAGTCAACAAATAGTTTTAGCCGTAAGAGATATTGATGAGATAGGTAAAACAACGGCAGGGCATACACAAACCGTTTCGGCGGCAACAGAAGAGCAATCCGCTGCCATGGAGGAAATTGCGGCAAACAGCCAGAGTCTTGCAAAAATGGCGGAAGAATTACAGTGTACAATCCAGAAATTTAAGGTTTGATTCAAAACTAGACGGGCAAACAGCCCGTCTGGTTTTGTCTGACAAAGACTTCAAATGGGTAATGAGTCTTTAAGGATTCAGTCTTGATACTATGAACAAAGAACCGGAACGGAAATAAAAAAGACACGAACGGCACAAGGCTGGTCGTGTCTTTTTTGTGTGAGCAGAGGGGATAAAACAAGAAAATAGGGTTTCTTTGTTTTTAAGAGGTGGACAAAAAAAATCATAAAATGGTCAAGAAGTAATACTTATATAGGGAAGAATAAAAATTGCTATAGAATCGGCCGATACTTCGAAATGGCGTTTAAGAATAGATTGTTTAATGGCGCCTGAATTTTTTGGGTGCCATTATTATTTGATATTTGCCCTCTTCATCTGGCAAAACAAATGATTAGCACAACTTTATTTGAACAAAAGGAGTGAAGATTAGCATGACTAATCAACAGAATGCAAAAAAAATTACAAAAGAGGAGGTTTTTGAGATTGTCAAGGATTCAATAGTTAGTGTTCTAGAATGCGATAGAGATATTTTGACGATGGAAAGTAACTTTATCAACGACTTATACGCTGATTCTCTTGACAGAGTCAATTTGGTTATAGCCTATGAAGATGCTATGAAAATGCGTATTCCGGCCGATATGGCGAGAGAATTGCGGACGATTGAGCAAGCGGTTGATTATCTTATGAAACGCTTATGTGAAAAACAATCTGCTTGAAGCAGTGCTTCTGGGGCTATTAATCATAAAAGACGAGGAGAACAGCGATGAAAAGAAAAAAAGTGTATTTAGGCTATACCGAGGTACGAGATAAGATATTAGACTCACCATATTGTGCATTGATTGAGAATCAAAAGGAATTTTATACAACTACTAAATTTACGGAAGATCTGGTTCATGAAAGATATTATTATAATTGTTTAGCCCCTTCTTTTCCGGGAATTACGTGGGATCGATATATATCAGGAATTAAACGCATGGCGGAAGGGCATTTTGTTCCATTAATGCTGGATCTTGTTGTAACAGGGAAATGCCATTGTAATTGCTGGCATTGTTTTCGGGGGGACTATCAAGATCAGCGGGAGCTTTCTGCTAAAACGATTGAAAGAGTGCTAAGCGATGCACAGGAAATGGGCACGGCAATAGTAGGGATTACTGGGGGAGAACCTTTATTGCGAAAGGATATTATGGATATTCTGCGGCTAATTCCAAGCAGTATGGAAGGCTTGCTATATAGTACCGGGATTCATTTTCATGAGCAATTTGTGCAAGAGTTGGCCGAGACAAGGATAACCCGGTGTTTTATTAGCTTGGATCACTATGAACGGGAAAAAGTAAATAAAATGCGGGGCTTTAGTCATGCGTACGATTATGCGCTGAACGCTTTGCGGTTGTTAAGTGATGCAAATATTTATACGGGCGTAACCCTCTGCGCGACGGAAGGAATCGATTCAGTGGAAGAATTCTGGCGGTATATGGATTTCGTTTATAGTTTGGATTGTGTGGATGAAATTAGAATTGTGCTTCCGATCCCCCAGGGAAATTTAAAAGGAAAAGACTTCAAACGTTTCTACCGGGATGTAATTCGTTGGACACGGGAAGCAAAAAAGAAGGCCGATCAAGATATTGACTATCCCAATGTAGTTCTTTTTAATGAATATGAAAGTGAGGATTATGTCGGCTGCGGAGCGGGGTATACCTATTTGACGGTTAATAATGACGGGGCTATAACGCCATGCGTGTGTGTTCCTTTATCCATTAGCAATGTCAACGATGTTGATCTAAAAACAGCGTACGCGGAATACAATAAATTTTTCACTACAACAGGGTGCACTTGTTATGGTCGACGAACTTCTCAATTCTTACCGAAAGATGGCGGGGATACTATTCCGTTACCTGAAAATATATCCCGCGATATAATCGAAAAGTGTATAGTGAAGGATGGTAATGCAAGCTATTACCGTAACGTGGAAAATATGATCAATAAGGCCTGAGGCCTACGATGATGGAGGCAAAAGACTATGATTGCTATAGAAGAAGCCGCTTGCTTCCCTTTGACTCATGCGCAAAAACGTATTTGGTATAACGAGATTATGCATCCGGAGTTGGAAATGGCCAATGTGGGATATATTATCCGCTTTCTCCGGTATATGGACCCATTGAAATTGGAGTTTGCTTTCAATGTAGTTTTGCAGGCAAATCCAGGTCTGAGAATTCGATTGAGTAAAGTGGATAATGGCGATCCCTATGTTGTGCAGTATGTAAGTACATACCAACCGGTAAGACTGGCGCGATTACAGGCGCAGCAATTGCAAGATGTGATAAAAGAAACGGAAGAAATCCACAACAGGAAATTTGAACTTCTGAATGCCAGTCTCATATACGTCGCTATCATCCATTTTGATGGTAACCGCACAGGTCTGTATGTTAAAATGCATCATATTATTGTGGATGGTATTTCGGCGGTAAGTATTATTGAGCAGCTGCTAAAAGCTTATCAGCAGGTGGAAAATGGAGAGATTGGTGCGTGTGGGGAAAAGCCTTCTTATAAAGAATACGCTGACTATGAAAGGGAATATTTGAGTTCCGCCAAATTTGGCGTTGATGAGCATTATTGGCTGACCAAGTTTCAAACCATACTGCAAGATACGACTGTTGCAGCTAAACCGGATATCGTGCCAAATATGCAAGTCAAACGGTATGTTTTCTCTTTTTCACCATTGCTGCACAAAAAAACGCAAGAATATATTGTCAGAAGCAGCTCGAATATCTTTTTGCTATTAACAGCCGCATTGTCCGTATATTTTAGTCGTTATAGAAGGCAAAAAGAAATTGTGGTCGGACGGGCGGTACATAATCGTCAGAACAGGCACTTCCGTGAAATGGTCGGCATGTTTGTAACCAGTCTGCCCTTTAAGGTTGCCATTGACGAAAATATTTCATTTACTCAAATGCTGCAAAATATGGAGAGAGATTTATGGTTGGATCTACGGCATCAACAGTATCCTTACGATATGTTGGTTAATACATTGCGGGAAAAAAAAGTGGGCTTTCGCAAAATCATTAATATACAGATATCAGAGAATCCGGTCTTCGTTAGCGATGGGTTTGAAATTATCCAGCAATATTATGCGTTATACCAGGATACGGAATTGTTCTTTCTGGTAAACCCAAGAAATACAAATAAAACCCAAACAGAAATTGCTTTGGATTATCAGAGTGACCTGTTTACCGAGCCGGAAATTGTGGCTTTTGTTGAAAGGCTGCTTATAATATTAGAAAATTTACTGGACCATCCGGGAGAATTACTAGGTAACATTCCGACAGTAACTAAGAACGAATATCAGCAGGTCATATATGAGTTTAATAATACGAAGCGCGAGTATCCCAATAATAGCATTCCAGATTTATTTGCGGAGATGGTCGCGAAATATAGCGGTGAAATTGCTGTAAAATCGGCAGCACAACAATATTCCTATAAACAATTGGACCAAATCAG
>CAZCEN010000171.1:0-2245 GCA_964497205.1 uncultured Sporomusaceae bacterium | reverse complement strand
CGAATACCTGACGATATTACATCAGGAAATAATGAACAACATAACCGGGTACCCTGCGGACCTAATGATTTAGCGTATGTCATGTATACTTCAGGGACAACCGGCAATCCGAAGGCAACGCTGATTACCCATCAAAATGTAGTTCGTTTAGTGAAGAATCCTGATTATGTGACGCTCAGTGCGGGCGGCAAAATGGTTATGGGCGGCGCGGTAGGTTTTGACGCAAATACTTTTGAAATATGGGGCGCTTTATTAAATGGCGGCTGCGTGTACGTTGCAGAAAAGAATGAAATACTGTCGCCGGATGTATTTGGGCGTATCCTGGTACAAGAAAAAGTAAATGCTTTGTTTTTAACAACTGCCTTATTTAATAAGCTGGTGGATGAGCGGGAGGATATTTTTGATCAGGTTGATGTTTTATTAGTTGGAGGAGAGGTTTTATCCCCTCAGCATATCGGTAAAGTGTTCAACCGTAAACAAAAAGTAAAGATGATTAATGTCTATGGACCGACGGAGAATACTACATTTTCGACCTGGCATCCGATACATCGTGTTACCGGCGAACTAATTCCGATAGGCAGGCCGATCAGTAATTCAACCGCATATATCCTTGATACCTGTTTACAACCACTGCCGGTTGGCGCGATCGGCGAACTTTGTGTGGGGGGAGACGGAGTCGCGCAGGGGTACTGGCAGCGGCCGGAATTAACAGAGGAGAAGTTTGTAACCGATTCGTTCGCAAAAGCCGGTCGCCTTTATCGAACCGGGGATTTCGCCTATTGGCTGGCGGATGGCAGTTTAATGTTTGTCGGCAGAAAGGATAATCAGGTCAAAATCAGAGGACACCGGATAGAACTGGGCGAGGTGGAAGCCCAAATAATGAATACAGGTAAGGTGAAAAGTATAGCCGTGATCGATGCTCGAGATGCGAGAAAAAATAAATATCTGGCTGCGTTTTATATCCCCATGCCCGATATTCCGGCTGCTTCCATTCGGACCGACTTACAGCAAATTATGCCTGATTATATGGTGCCCCGCGTCCTATTACCCGTTTCCGATATTCCGCTCAACGAAAATGGGAAGGTTAACCGCAACGAATTAAGAAAAATCTTATTAGACCAACCAAATAAATTAGAGTATGACGACCAAACCTTTTCCGAAACTGAGAAAAAGATGCTTGCCATATTTGATGAGATTTTAGGGCAAAAAGGAATTCGGATCGATGAAAGCTTTTTTGAAGTCGGTGGGGACTCACTCGGTGTCGTGATGATTGTGACAAGGATTAAGCAAGAATGGGAAGTGGAAGTGCCGGTACAATTTATTTTTGCCCAGCCAACGATAACAGCCATTGCACACTATGTAGAAATGCAAATAAAGAAAAAGAACCGGGATGAAGATATTCAAGGCAAAGTCTTTAACGCAACAGGACATAACCTGTTTTGCTTTCATTCCCTACTAGGGGATTGCAGCGAATATCAAACGTTGGCAAACCACATTACGAAGTATTCGTTCCACAGTTTACAGGTGGATTATACGCGGCCTTTGCCAATAAAGAGTTTCGCCGAATATATTGAACGAAATCGTCAGGGTTATGATCCGGTCGTACTAATCGGCTATTCTTCCGGGGGAGTCGTTGCCTTTGCCGTTGTGCAGGAATTGGAAAAACGAGGTATTATGGTAGCAGCTGTAATTATGCTGGACAGTTATATCATAAACGCCGAAAACAAAAACGATGTTATTAAAGAGATGACCGATAACATGTTCAAAAATAGAAATAAAGAGAATAGTTGTCAGGCATGGATAACTGATTTAAAAAAATGCCTTGGACAGTTTGGTACTATTGATTTTTCTGTACCGATTTCGGCAGACATAATTAACCTTCGGGCTGTAGACAAGCGGGATGAAAAAATAATCGAGTATGCAAACTGGCGTATATGCAGCAAAAAGTCATTTTATTCTATTGACGGTTATGGCGATCATATCGCCATGCTTTCCAATGAATTTGTGAGTTTAAATGCCCCAATAATCTCTAGGGTTTTAAATACCTATTCTGAGCCTCCCGTGATTTCATCACTGGATGCAGGTTGAGGCAAGACGGGTTAAGGGTAATCCCTTCTACCATATCTTAATCACACAAGGAGGAATGTATCATGGATGAAAGAGTGCGTGAGTTAGCGAAAAATCTCATTGGCTATTCGGTTCGTTTGCAGCCGCAGGAGAAGATTTTGATCGAATTGTTTGATGA
>CAZCEN010000170.1:0-7384 GCA_964497205.1 uncultured Sporomusaceae bacterium | reverse complement strand
TTATACCCTAAAGGTCGGTGCGGGTGATGGGTATGACGGTAACTACGACGCGTTGGCGTTAGGGGGGACCGGCTCGCGTAACTATACCGACAATATTAAATACGGGTATGATGGCAAGTTGACGGTTGGCCAGTGGGTGTTAACTGAAACCGGTAATATGTCCGGCGGTACCAAAGAAGGTGTAAATTATCGTATTAATGCTGATCCAAGCGCTACTATTAATACTGTAGAAAAAGGTTCACCGCGCATTGTGGTAGTGCCGCTTATTGAATCTATTACCAATGATACGGGGCGGCATGATGTTAAGATTGTTGGGTTTGCCGGGTTCTTTTTGGAAGGTGTGGCCGGGTCAGGCTCACTCAACTATGTTACCGGTAAATTTATGAGGCTGGTAATTGCCGGAGATACCTCAGGAACAGCGCCGGATTGTGGAGTATACAGTGCTTCCTTAGTTCCTTACGAGTCAGTTTCCGCAAATTAACTCTGCGATTGTCTAGTTCAACGGATTTTGTGTAAGGAGGAACACTATGTCGTTGTTAAAACGTTTAGAAGCCGCAAATAATCAGCAAGAGCAGGCCGTTAAAGGCATAGACAAGCCTAAACCCGCTCTCGTGGTGAAAAATGATCCTTACCAAAGTCTCAAGGTGAAAATACATAAGAAAATAATTGAGGAAATGAGCTTCGAAGAAAGCCAGGCTCTTATTGCTAAGGATACGGATATCAAAGTTTTACAGGATGCGGTATCCCGTGTTGCAAATACTGTTATGGACGAAGAAACTGTACCGGTGCCGCGCGGCGAACGTGGACGAATTATTACCGAAATTGTTGATGAAGTATTGGGCTATGGCCCCATTGACCCGTTGTTGAAAGACGATTCTATCTCAGAAGTCATGGTTAACAGTGCTTCGCAAATATACGTTGAACGCAAAGGCAAACTTGTTTTGACAGATGTCCGGTTCCGGGATGATGCTCATGTAATGCATGTTATTGAAAAAATAGTAGCGCCCTTGGGACGGCGTATTGACGAAAGTTCACCGATGGTGGATGCCCGCCTGCCTGACGGCTCCCGGGTTAATGCCATCATTCCGCCCCTGGCACTTAAGGGGCCAAGTTTAACGATCAGGAAATTTGCTAAAAATCCGTTAACAGTCAACAACCTTATCCAGTTTGGCACTTTGACCCAGGAAATGGCCGAATTCTTACAGGCATGTGTAGAAGGCAAGCTCAATGTGGTGGTGTCAGGCGGTACTGGGTCTGGTAAAACAACTACGCTTAACATTCTTTCTTCCTTCATTCCCCATGATGAACGCATTGTTACTATTGAGGATGCGGCTGAGCTGCAACTTAGACAGGAACATGTAGTAACTCTGGAAACCCGTCCGGCCAATATTGAGGGTAAAGGCGCCATTTCCATGCGCGACCTTGTCCGTAACAGTCTCCGGATGCGGCCTGACCGGATTGTTGTCGGTGAAGTAAGAAGCGGCGAAGCGCTTGACATGCTGCAGGCTATGAATACTGGTCATGATGGTTCACTGACAACAGGTCATGCCAACTCGCCCCGCGATATGCTCAGTCGTCTGGAAACAATGGTGTTGATGGCCGGTATGGATTTACCGGTTAGAGCCATCCGCGAGCAAATTGCTTCAGCGGTTGATCTAATTCTTCAGCAGTCCCGGCTACAGGATGGCAGCCGCCGTATTACCCATCTGACCGAAGTGCAAGGGATGGAAGGTGATGTTATTACCTTGCAGGACATCTTTGTGTTTGAACAGACTGGCAGAGACACTAATGGTAAAATTACCGGCTATTTCAAGCCTACAGGCATTCGGCCCAAGTTCTTGGGGAAACTGGCCGCGAATGGAATTGTCTTGCCTAACGAAACCTTTTGGCCTAAATAGCTATATGTTCATCGCAAAATAAAGGGGGAGGAATCAGGTGCTTATCGTTATTATCTTACTAACTTTTTTAACAGTGTTTGTATTCCTGTATTTAGCGTTACATGCACTTGTACCTGTCAACGGCACGGTAGAAATGCGGTTAAAGGCACTGGACAGTTTAGTGTCAGGACGAACCGATATTGACGACGAGTTGGCAAAACCGTTTGCTCAGCGTATCTTAACCCCGCTAAAAGGCGATGTAGCTGTTCTGTTTACTAAGATTACGCCGAAGGCGGTACGAGCCACTATCGAGCAAAAACTTCTGATGGCCGGGGGTTTTGGTAAGCTAACAAGTGACGAATTTTTAAGTATAATGGGATTTCTAGCCGTGGCATTGCCGGTTATTGCCGGTGCTTTGAGTATTTTTGCCGGGATGCCCGGTAATAAAATCGTAGGATTTACCCTCATGGCCTTTTTGTTTAGCCAACTGTTGCCGATGCTCTTGTTAAATCATAAAATAGCTGCCCGTAAGAAGAGCATCCAGAAGGATTTAGCCGATGTGCTTGACCTGTTAACTGTTAGTGTTGAAGCCGGGCTTGGTTTTGACGGGGCGCTGGCCAAACTGGCCGAAAAAATGAAAGGGGCGCTTGTTGACGAGTTTAACCGGGTACTTCAGGAAATCCGGATGGGTATACCAAGGCGCGATGCCCTTGTGGCTATGGGAACACGCTGTGATGTGCCTGATTTATCACTGTTTACTACTTCCTTGGTACAAGCCGATCAACTAGGCGTGAGTATTGGTAATGTACTTAGAGTACAGTCGGCTTCGATGCGGGAAAAACGCCGTCAGCGGGCGGAGGAACGAGCCATGAAAGCGCCGATAAAAATGTTGTTGCCGCTGGTATTATTTATCTTTCCGTCGCTGTTTGTCGTGCTATTAGGGCCGGCTATTATTCAGATGTTTACTAATCTCTTAAAATAAAGTCAACGCAGCATAAGACGTGTTACGATGGGAGGATTCTTGGTGCGAGTCGTGAATCAAACCAAACAAGCAGTTATCGGTCACAGTATAAAAGTAGCGGATAATTTCTTTACCCGGTTGGTTGGCCTGCTTGCTACTAAGCGCCTCCGGTCGGGCGAGGGGCTTATGATTACTCCGTGTTCCAGTATTCATACTTTGGGCATGCGGTTTCCTATTGACGTGTTGTTTGTCGATGCTTCACATAACGTACTAAAAGTTGTTGAAGGGATTACGCCGGGACGAGTGGCCGCTGCTGCTAAAGCCGCTTATGTGATAGAGCTGCCGCAGGGAACAGCTGCGGCTACTTCGACGCAAGCGGGTGATAAATTGCTGTTTGATGCTTGATAGGGAAGAGGACCAGATTATATATTGGATTTTATCGCTTTATAATTTTTTACTCCCGGTTCGTCTAAGGGTATCCGTAAGGGCGTTATCTTTAGGCAAACAGAGGAGTTTTTTTTGTCCCAACAGATAGCATCACTTTTTTAACAGCAGGATGGCTGCATCGATTTTAGCTGCCGCCAATGGAGTTTAACGCAAACTGTGGTTTCTTTATCTATAATAGATTGAGTAAAATTGTTCGATAATTTTTGCAATTGTTTGCAGGATTCTATCAGTACGGGAATAGAATAGTTGTCTAGTATAAGAATCTATTAGATAGCAACTTTTCCTAGTATCTCGATGTTACAAACATATATTTTCCGTAAGAAAAGCCGGATAGGACAAGTGTGCGCCGGTGGCCTTGCCATTACAAGGGAGAGACAAACCATGCAAGAGACCATTGTGTTAACAAGCAAAATAACTATACCCACTCTGGGCGTGGATGTTGTGCCAAGGCCGGGTTTACGGGTCAAACTGGCGAAGATACCCCAATACTTTTTGACAGTAATGATAGCTGGCGCCGGCTACGGAAAAACCACGGCGCTTGTACAGTATTTGTCTGACCAGCCATTGCTCGTTGGTTGGTATAATCCCGGTCCGGAAGATGACAATGTATATATTTTTTCTGCCTATTTGGCAGGAGCCCTTAACTCTCTGCTCCCCGGGCTGAAAAAATGGTATTTCGATAAAACAGCGACAGAAGATAAGTTCGATTGGAAAACCGCTTTTTCTATATTGATGGCAGGTATTGAATTTTTCGGCGGAAGCAATGCTTCGGGAATCCTGGTCATTGATGACTGGCAGTATGTGCAGGCCGATGCCGAAACACGTTTGTTCTTTGATCGCTTTTTAGCTTGCTGTCCCTCCGGAATCCGCGTCGTAATTCTATCCAGGGAACCTATCGGTTTGCCGGAAGCTGAACGGCTGCGCGCCAAAGGCAGGGTCTTGGATTTTGCCGATAGCGACTTAACCTTTGTCTCTCGCGAGGTAGAAAAGTTATTTCATACAATTAAAGATTTGCCGATAAGCAAAGCGCAAGTGCAAAAAATCTTGGAATGTACCGAAGGCTGGGTTATTGCTATTAAGCTGCTGGCTAATCAATGGCAGGGGAGGGCGGACTATTTTGCCGAACCGCTAAGTGTTGAGACCGGGGATTTAGACGGACTTTTTGAGTATTTGGCCCACGATGTGCTGGAACGTCAGTCGCCTGAACTACAGGAGTTCCTGCTGCAAACAGCGCTTGTCGAGTCCTTTACCTTATCCTATTGCAAAGAAATCTTAGGTTCGGAACGTTCTCAGCAATGGTTAAATATAGTTATAAAGAAAGGTCTGTTTATTTACCGGATAGGCCAAGGTGTTTATCGCTACCATACATTATTTAGAGAGTTCCTATGCCGGGAAGCCGAAGTTAGACTCCCTGACCTGGCCGGTTTGTATAGTAAAATCGGTTATTATTATTGGAAACGGGAGAATGCCGATAGGGCCTTGCACTTTTTAATTCTCGGAGAACAGTGGGAAACGGCTGAAACCATCTTGTGTGAAATTGGCCGGCGCTGGGTTAGCAGCGGCCGTGACCGGCTGTTAACCAGTTATTTGGAGCAATTGCCTGATACCTATAAACAACACCCGGAAATTTATCTGGCTTTGGGAGATGCGGCGCGGTTTGCGTGTTTGTACGAGCAGGCTATTGATTGGTATAAAAAAGCCGGCCAGCAATTTCAAAAGCAAAAGGATTTGTTTGGCTGGAGTCAGTCCTGCCGGGGGATTGGAGAAGCCTATCTGGATATTATTCAGCCCAGTCACGCCCAGAGTTATTTGCGGCAGGCCTATCAAATATTGCGACAGGGACCGCTGGAGGAAAAAGGTGTGCTACTTGGTCTTATGGCCGAGAATATGATCAATCAGGGAGATTCACGGCGGGCAGAGCGGTATTGCCGGTTGATGGCCGGTGTGGTACCCTACGGCGCTGAAGATAGAAATAATCTCCAAGTGCGTATTCTTCTGCGGACCGGGCGGTTAGGCGAGGTCATTGAGATATTAGAACGGAAATATAAAGAGGAACAAACGACATACCATGTGCCACGGTCTTTCCGGGAAAGTCCCTTGGTGTTGTCGCTTTGTTATACCTTCATCGGGCAGTCCGGCAGGGCCCTGGAACTAGCGCAAGCAGGCATCGAATCGGCCGAGAAGCTCAGGTCTCCGTTTGTTGCCGCTATTGGATATGTGCGGCAAGGGCATGCTTTGCTGCTCAATTATCGGCAAAATCGGGAACAATGTCAAAAATCTTATCAAAAGGCGTTGAGTTTGGCCGAAGAACTGGGTATTATACGGGGGAAAACTGAAGTGCACCAAGGCCGGTGTTTAATGTACGCGCTTGACGGGAATTGGCAGGCCGCCAAGCGGGTGGGAACCGAGGGCATAGGCATCACGGAAAAAGTGCATGATGATTGGTTTACCGCTGTGTTATATCATACGTTAGGTATGGGGGCCGCATTATGTGGCCGCTATGAGGAGGCTAACGGTTATTCTGAAAAAGCCCTGCACTTATTCCAAAAGTGCCGGGATTGGTTTGGACAATCCGTGTGCTATTGGTGGCTTACCTATGAAGCCTACCATACACGGGACAACGTGGTTTTTGCGGCCTGTTACTCGCGGCTGCTGGAGTACTGCGAGCGCTATGATTATGGTTTTCTCCTGGAGAGGTCTTCTTTACTGGGCGACATCTCAGGGTTTTCTTCAGAACCATTTAGAAAATGGTTTGAAGAGTTAAACAGCAGAGAACCGGGTACCACCGGCTATGCGCCGGATAAGATACCTTTGGCTATTCAGGTTTTAGGACCGCTCAAAGTCAAGCGATATGGGCAGGAAATATCACCCCTGGAATGGCGCCGGGCCGGTGCCAAACAATTATTAAATCTGTTGCTTACCTTAAGAACCTCGCCGGCAACCAAAGGCAAACTCATGCTGCATCTTTGGCCGGACGCAGATGAGGAAGCCGCCGCTCGCAACTTTAAGGTGATTTTTAATCATTTGAGCAATGTTCTTGAACCGGAGCGTAAACCCAGAACGGCTTGCCGCTTTATTGTCCGTAAAGGTGCGGCCTACCAGTTGATTGTAAGCCCGGAATGCCAGGTTGATGTCGAACGGTTTGAAGCTTTATTGATTGAAGGCCGCAGGCTGCTAAATAGCCAGACGGAGCAGGCGAAAGGATTACTTCTCACAGCTCTGGATTTGTATCGAGGGGAATATTTAGCCGGGGAGAATCTTGACGACATTTCGTTAAAGGAAAGGGAACGGCTGGAACTGCTGGCGGTGCAAGGCGCCGAGTTGCTGGCTTCCTTGTATATCGACCAGGCGGACTATGATCAGGCTAATGCCTGGTCAGAACGAATTTTGCAAATCGATGCTTGTTGGGAACGGGCTTATCAATTGAAGCTGATTTGCTATGGGGAACAAGCTAACCGAGTATTGCTGGCACGTACGTTTAAGCGATGTCTGGCCATGCTGGAAACAGAATTGGGTGTAGAACCATCGTTGCTGACAAAACAGATATATGAGAAATACCAACAAAAGGGCTGAATTGTTAAAAAAACAATTCAGCCCTTTTGTTATTTGTAACCGTTTGGTAACTCACGAGTAACTGCTATTGGTTATCTTATTAGTGAAAATATTCAAACAGGGAGGAAGACAATGTTTACCACTATTAACGGAATCGACCTATATTATGAGGACGCCGGCCAGGGAACGGCGCTTGTGTTTATTCACGGTCTCGGAGAAAATGCAAGCTCCTGGCGTCACCAAGTAACTTGCTTTAGCCAAGGCTACCGGGTGATTGCCATGGACCTGCGTGGCCACGGACAGAGCGGTACCAATGATGAATTTATTACTATGGAACTTTTTGCGCGCGATGTATTGGCTTTACTGGATTATTTAAAAATTGACCGCGCCGTTTTTGTTGGGCATTCGATGGGCGGGTTAATCAGTCAGGAAATTGCCGCCCATCACCCGGAACGCATGCTGGCGATGGTATTGAGCGACAGTGCCGGATATTATCCGCCGCCATTAGGTACTACCGGCTTGGAAACAAGATTAAAAAACATTGAGA
>CAZCEN010000169.1:0-7402 GCA_964497205.1 uncultured Sporomusaceae bacterium | reverse complement strand
AAAAACTATGTCCTCAAGTAGGATTGGACCTCTTTCACCTACACTTAATGAATTTTGATCATCGATAACAGGAGCTCCTTGATTGCTGGTAAGATAGCGTTTCGGCATAATCCGTCTCCTCCCAATCATAAATTCTATTATGATTTATATTAATTTAAGGATTATTTATGAATGGGGGATGGTGGTACTGTAAACGGGGTTAACTCCAACTGGTGGAACGCCCCCTTACTTCTTGTGAAAAAGCAGGATAATTAAATTTAACGAAGAAGTTCTGTATTGCTTTTAAAATACATTTATGGAAATATATTGATTTTGGAAAACAGGAACTGGTTCCCCCGTACGGGCTTCCCTACGGAAATTATGCTATCGGATTGGATTTAATACTATTATATGAGGAGGTAAGCTATTGAAAAGAGAGTTAGTCGCCTACTGCGGACTATATTGCGGGGCGTGCAGTTTCAAGTTGGCGCTTGAGGATGCTGATTCTGACCATGTACTGAAAATGCCGGCAAGGTATGATCAATATAAAAATAAGCCGTTTGATTTATCTTGCCCTGGGTGTAAGTTGGAAAATATATGTGGTCAATGCAATATTCGCGATTGTGCACAGAAAAAACAGATAAGCCATTGTGGGCTTTGCAACGAATTTCCTTGCCCCAAAGTGAAGCAATTTAACAATGACGGAGTGCCGCATCATAGTACAGTGATAGACACTCTGTTATTGTTACAAAAAGTGGGCGAGGAACAATGGCTTGAAATTCAACGACAACAATGGACGTGCTCCTGTGGTCGGCGACTCTCATGGTATCATAACGAATGTCCGACCTGTAAACGATGAATTCAGAGTTTCACGAAAAAAACAGGGGAAACACTCAAATGACGAAGAGGGACGCTCACGAGGAGGTTTTCATATAAAATATCGAGTAATTAAGGCTCACAGGACGGAATATCCTGATCCGATACTATTGACCAAAGGACAGCAACTCCTCATTGGCGAAAAATACGCTGGACCCGAAAACTGGGATAATTGGTATTTTTGCACATCTTTGGATAACAAGCAAGGATGGGTTCCGAAGCAACTTATCGGTTTGAAAAACGAAACAGGATTGGGGTTAGCACTAGATGACTATACTGCGAAAGAATTAAATGTCGATCTAAATGAAACTGTACTTGGTCTCAAACAAATTAATGGTTGGATTTGGTGCATAAGAACACTGAATTCCGATGAGGGATGGATTCCCCTGGAGAACTTAGAACCTGAGTGAGTCAAGTAACCTTCCCCCGACTCACTATAAAAAAAGACAGTCCTCTTCCTATATTCACTCGGAAGAGAACTGTCTTTTTTCATTGCATTATTTGTCAGTCACAGCATGTTTACAGCCCATTTCGGCTGTAAAATCGCATTATTTTTCAAAATTTTGTTTGAGAATCTGTGCCAATTGCGCAGGGCAAGAGGTCGCCTTTTCCCCGCATTTAATGCCGTCTAAACGCTTAATCACTTCCTTAATGGGCATTCCTTTTACTAAGCTGCTAATTCCCCGGAGATTACCGGAACAGCCTCCTTCAAAAACGGCGTCTTGGACTGCGCCCTTTTCTATTTCTAAAGCAACTTTTTTTGCACATACACCCGTCATGGGAAACTCATATTTTTGACTCATATCTTGCTCTCCTTTTAATGGATAACTTGCTGATAAGTAACTATCAAACATTTAGCTAGTTCTGTTCGTGAATCATTTTTCTTAGCACAGGCACTAAGGCTAACACAATTAACGCAATAATGCCGACTCCAATCCCCATTTTCATAAACGCGCTGAAATAAATCGGCAATGTTTGCAGCGAGTCGGTTATTCCCTTAGGCACAGCGGCAAATGCGGCGACTTTACCGGAAATAACCCCTGCAGTCGCCGAAGACAAGTACCATGCCCCAATGGTAAAGCCCACCATTTCCTGAGGCACCAGTTTTGCGACCATGGCCAAGCCCAACCCGCTAATCATCAATTCTCCTACCGAAGAGAAGAAATAACTGCTGATCAGCCACCATACGGATACAAGACCTTGTGCATTTGCCGTCATAATGCCAAGCACCAATACGAGAAAACTGACAGCACAACAAACCATCCCGGTGGCAAACTTAGCAGGAATAGTCAAATCCTTGCCTTGTCTGCCGAAATAAGAGTAGAAGTAAGCTAGAATAGGACTAGCAACAATAATCCAGAAAGGATTTAAGGCCTGAAAAGATTCGGGGTCAGTAATACGGATACCCAAAAGAGTATGCTCAACATTATTAATAGTAAAGAAATTTAAAGAAGTCGGCATTTGCTGACCAATAACAAAGAATGCAATTGCTTCCAGCATTAGGACAAAAGCAGCCAGCATTTTACTGCGTTCGAGACCTGTCCGTTTGAAGGCTTCGTAGAAAAATCGCACAAAAACACCGGTCCCAACAATCGCTAGCAGCCAATGTGCTACCATTAGGTTTGTCAACATCCATGCGGATAAGTAAATTGTCGCGATAACTCCTACAATAATCACCATCAGTTTCATTTTCGGCAAAGGCAGTTTGCCGGGCGGTGAATCAATGTCTTTAACGACGCTACGATAGAAAACAAAAGTACTTAAAGATAACACCAAACCGGCAGCACATACAAAAAAACCTGTTTGCGCGCCGAATCGTCCGCCGAGCATCGGCACCAAAATCATGGCCATAAATGCGCCGGTGTTAATCGCCATATGATATAAAGTAAATGCTCCGTCAAGTCTGGGATCATCCTTAGCATAAATCTTGGACAACAAGCTGGCCGGATTAGCTTTAAACAAACCATTACCCACGGCCACACAGGCGATCCCTGTAAAAACGCTCATCTTATCGGCACCGGCTAAGCCGATAATAACATAACCGATCAACAGAGTAATTCCACCCAATACAATCGTTCTCTTCGTTCCTAGAATATGGTCACCGATGTAGCCGCCAATCGCGACATAACCATTAACCATCGCATAAAACGCACCAAAAATTGCAAAGGCCTCGACATCGGACATACCAACACTTTTTACTAAAAACATGGCTAGGACGGTTTGCAAACCTGCATAACCAAATCTTTCCCACATCTCGATGAAAAAGACCATATAAAAAGGTCTGGGCTGTTTGTACATTCCAACATTTGACTGGGCAACTGTCTCCATAATTAAATTTTCACTTCCTTGATAAATGATTTGATCTTCGCATAATTGTCTTAAATGTGATACCAATTCTGCTGTAACTGACCAGTCTCTACAACGGAATTTTTCCCTAAAAAAACTAATGACTGTTTTACGAGAAGCATATTCAGCTATATGGTGGATAGCCATTGATTACCTTACCCGGCAAAAAATCAAGATAATTTGCTTTTAACGCACTAGTCATCATACTTGAACACCTCCTTTAATTCACAGGAAATATCACGTATCGTGGCCGTAATGTATTTAAGCAGTCGTTTTTTTCAACATCACATCCAAAATTACTTTATCAGTTTCTAACATACCTGGATTGCTGACTTTACCCAAATTTGCAATCGTACGTTCAATGGAATTTGTAATAATGCCATTCGTATCAGGAACAACAATATTTTTTTGTGCCAGTAGTGAGCTTTCCACGGCAGCGGCAGCAGCAGTAGCTAACTTCAGTGCACACCCCACCTTGCCGCCATCACAGATCATACCGGTAAGATTAGCAATAATATTCTTCATCGCGGACTCAATCGTTGTAATATTTCCACCCATCAGCCAGGTAATTGCCGCCGTAGCCCCTGTAGCTGCGGCTACAGCACAGCCACATAAAGCAGACAAATTGCCTGTATAGATTTTTACGTAAATGGTAACCAAGTGACTAAGGGCAATGGCTCTGAGCAATTGTTCCTGGGAAGCACCAATTTTTTTGGCTACGGCATAAACCGGCAAGATAACGGTAATACCATGATTTCCACTCCCGGCACTACTCATAATCTGCACATTTTCCCCCGACATGCGTGCATCTGCCGCTGCCGCAGTAAGCCGTTTGGCGAAATTAATCATATCATCAGATATAGCTCCGCTGGCTATCATTTCTTCATACATCGACCCAATTCCCATACCCAGCTTTTTCTTAATGCCGGTTTCAGCGGCGAATACATTCATAGTAATCCCGTCTAATAAAAATGCAAATTCTTCCGTCGGCACTGCTTCCACAGCACCAACCAGTTGAGCGATACTAATATTTTCATTACGCAGAAAATGACGGTAATCCTTTCGCAAGCTGCTTTGCTTATCTTGGTTACTCGACAGATTATTGTCATTCAGTTGAATACTAACGACATTCGTATGCTTATCCCTTATAACAACTTCGCAGCAATCCGCTCCGGACATAAGCCGGGCGCAAATATACAAACTAGTTTTGCTTTCATCCACATGAATATCTACAAGGTCTTGGGCCAGCATTGCTCTGGCTGCTGCCAGTTCCTCGGGTGTCACCCCTTCTAACACGGACAGTTGTTTTTCCGGATGTTTTTTTACAGCTCCCAAAGCCGCAGCTATCGTAAGACCTGTTTCACCTGTACCGGGAATACCTACAGCCACACCATTTTTGTAAATGTTAGAATTAACAGTGACTGTAATGTGATCGATATTTTTTTTGAGTGCTTCACTGGCAGTCGCCGTTGCTAAGGCCACCGCACCGGGTTCCGTACATCCTGTGGTTGGTAGTACTTCTGCTTTTAATAATTCAATGATTGCTTTTGTATTCATGTTCTCCACTCCCTTTGCTCTACAATTAAGCAAGAACCGTGCCAATGCAAGGCGGGAAGAAACATAGTTGGTAGTGAACTCGTCCAGCTAAAGCTGAGCAGCGAGGTTTCCGTTGGGAACTCTCCCCCATCTGAAGTTGAAAAAGGTAACCCACCTTATTGAAGGTGGGTTCTTGAAAATTGATAAATTATCACCAAGGGTGATAATTGTTTATAAAGTGTGATAAATTTATCACTTCAATTCTAACCGGGTTTCAATACCATATTTGCGAATTTTGCGGTATAAAGTTGCAATGCCCATACCTAAATGGGCCGCAGCTCTTTTTTTGCCTTCAACACACTTGCCAAAGGCATTAAGTGCGGCCACGATTGCCTGACGTTCCGTATACTCAGATGGCCGCTGATTGGACATCGCCGGCTGAATAGGCAGGTAAAACTGTGTGCCTGCCGTCAATTTTGCGAGAAGTGCGTCCACATCAATTACTTCCGTGGAGGTTTTTATCACTGCACACTCAACAACGTTTTCCAATTCGCGGATATTACCAGGCCAATTATAATTTTGCATGCACAGTACAGCCTCATCCGTAAAGCCGGCAATCTTCTTACCTGTGTTTCGGGTCTGCTTTTTTAAAAAGAATTTAGCTAATTCCATAATATCACCTGTTCTTTCCCGCAAAGCAGGCAATTCTATCGGAAAGACATTAAGCCGATAGTATAAATCGTCTCTAAATGTTCCCTCTTTGACCAAGTCTTCCAATTTACGATTAGTAGCGGCAATAATACGTACATTTAATGACATTGCTTTGATACCGCCTACCCGTTCCACCGTTTTTTCCTGTAATACCCTTAGCAACTTGACTTGCAAGAAAACCGGCATGTCACCAATTTCATCCAAAAATAAAGTACCATTGTTGGCCAGTTGGAATCTTCCGGGCTTACCACCTTTACGAGCCCCGGTAAAGGCGCCTTCTTCATACCCAAACAGTTCGCTTTCCAATAAATTTTCCGGAATAGCACCGCAATTGACTGCGATGAACGGTTTATTCCCCCTATCACTTTCATAATGAATGGCCCGGGCAAAAACTTCTTTGCCTGTCCCGCTCTCCCCCATAATCAATACCGTGGAGGAAGTTTCGGCTGCTTTGGCCGCTTCCTCTTTGACCTTAGTCAAGGCTTTACTGGAACCTACGATGTCTGCGAAGGTAAGCTTATCCTGGTCTCGAGACTGTTGTACCGCCCATTCGCCAATCATGGAAAAACTGGCAACAACCCCTCGCACTTCCTCTTCGCTAAGCATAGGCTTGGCGCTTACCATATAGTGATAATGTTTGCCTTTATTCCAGACACTCACTTCCCTATTGATAAACCCAATACCGTCACGCAATACTTCAGGAATTGGCGTACCGGGAAAAACTTCATTAAGATGAAAACCGATTACATCGCGAGCTTTAATATTTAGCAGCTTCTCGGCCGCAAAATTAACGTTTATGATCTTGGCATTTTCATCAATCGCGATAATACCCTCTGCAATAAAATTAAGCACTGTTTCCATTTGATTTTTCAGAAAGACGATACGGTTTAAACTATCTTCTTCCACGACTTTAACTGCAATTAGCTCCGCCATCTTGCGGACAAAACTTAGTAATCGTTGGTCTTTTTTAGCCAATTCCAGCTGTTGCTTGGGCGAAAAAGCAATTAAACCAATGACACCGATTGTCTTCGTCCCGACAATAATCGGGCAGCATAATTGTGCCAATTCCATACAACTGGTTCGCTTCTCACACTTGGCACAATCTTGATAAGTACTAACATCATTAATAATGTATTCCGCGGGGAAATGGATGACTTTTTCATATACTGAATTGCCGGTAATTTTTTGTCCGATCGTAGCTTGATGATATCCTGTTCCGGCAATTCTCACCATGGAATCATCCACAATCGTAACATCCATGCTAAGTGCACTGGAAATGGCTTCTGCTATCTGTTGCGTGGTTACTTGTATCTGCCGTAAGCTGGACATTTTATCACCTCAATACAACTAGTTATTCTGTATCATTTATCGTTTTCGTCCCATCCGACATGTTAATAATTTAAAATAAAAAAACTAAAGAAACTGTAAACACTTCTTTAGCTTTATTGCTGATTTAATAAAATTAATAGTAACTATTCCATGGGTTTTTTCCCTTTGCTTTCGCATTCTGATCGTTATATACAACTTGCTGCATGTTTCATTCCTCCCTATGAAGTAACATCAAATGCCGCTTATATCATATAATAAGCAAAAATCATGCCAAAGCTAAAACTATGCTATTTCGTATTACTGCAAACAAAATTTTATCGTATTTTATCATTTATTGATAAAAATACGATAAATTTATCGATAAATGATAAAAAATGAAGGCCAAGACAAATTTTCATAATTGCCTTGGCCTTCATTTTTTTTGATCAAGCTCGTTTATTCTGTCAAGGAACCAACTCATAATTGAATACAGATTTCAGTATCTCCCCACGCTTCTTTCAAAGCAGGAGTTACTTAGCATTTTCTTGCTAAATACCGGTAGAGGAGCACTACGTGCTCCTCTACCCTTTTATTATCGTACTTTATAACCTACTTGCCTGCCAGCTGCCGATAGGTAGCCAGCCGT
>CAZCEN010000168.1:0-7421 GCA_964497205.1 uncultured Sporomusaceae bacterium | reverse complement strand
GGTGCCAGTGGTAAGAGTCTGGCAAGTAGCAGTGCTTTAAAACCGTTGGAGGCACTATAGTCATCTACTTGCTTAAGATAACGACTTTTCGCTATCCAGCCCTCGATGGCGTGGCGGAAAAAATAGCGGGCAAAAACGAACATAAATAAGGCGCCAATTACTTCGCCGCTCCAAGAGATTATTGTGCCCCAAAACAGACCAAAGACGATGCCGGCAGCACCAGATAAAATCATAAACGGAAAAACAATGGTAAAGGTCATGATAACAAATAAAACAATTGTTATCATGACGGCGCTAGGTCCGAAAGATCGTAAATATTCTGCTAAGGCGGCAATATCACCTCTTTCAATAATACCATAAGCGTGGTGGAAAAATTCCGGCTGCCACATATACGTTAGTCCGATAAGTGCAATGATTGCGAGCCAACCTAGTAACTTATTCATCTAGTACCTTCCTATCTCTCAAAAACAGCGCTGAATCAGCGCTGTTTGTTTATTCCCATTGGGCTATTTCTCTTTGAAATATGTTGCAGGAACCATCAAACCAATGCGTACAGTCAGTGCAGCGTCTGGCATAATTTGAAGCCGATACATTGAGTAATGAATAACCATAGCCCATAGCGTTTATAATATGTTCAAATTCACGACATTCGCCGGCAATACTACGTAATTGCTCTTCTGAATAACTATTATCTTTCATACTGCCACCACCCTTACAGTTATTTACCTTTAGTGTGTACGTGACAGTAAAAAAAAATAAGAAATAAATTTAAAATAATTTAATAAGGTACGTATAAACCCTATTCAAAATGTCAATATTAGTAATGTAAATTTTCTCCTCTCCCATAATTGGCGGCCTTCTGGTCGCCCCTTTTTTTTTACCCGATTTACCGATGGAACACCATACTAAATTTGTCGCCAAACCAATGCTTAAGTGTTTGCCAAACCTTTTCTAAGTATTCCGGTGTACAAACCGTCTGCTGAGCAGCTTGACGGGCCTCTAGCAATATATCAGTATCCCTGACAATGTCGGCAATCTTTAAGTCCGGCATACCATGTTGATGTGTACCGAAAAACTGTCCCGGCCCTCTTAACATCAAATCCTTCTCTGCCAAAATAAAGCCGTCATTTACTTCAGTCATAATTTTCAAACGTTCAACTGTTTCTTCGTTGGTACTGTCTGATAACAGAATACAGTAAGACTTATGCTCACCTCGGCCGACACGGCCGCGCAACTGATGAAGTTGCGCCAGGCCGAAGCGGTCAGCACCCTCGATTATTATTACCGTGGCATTGGGAACATTAACTCCTACTTCGATTACCGTAGTAGCGACAAGTGCTTTTATATTACCGTTGGCAAAGGCAGCCATAACAGCTTCTTTTTCTTGTGGTTTCATTTTACCGTGCAGTAAGCCGCAAGAGATGTTTCTGAAAAAGGTGGAAGTAAGTTCATTATACATTGAAACTGCGGATTGTGCTTCAATTTTTTCTGATTCTTCAACAAGCGGACACACTATATACACTTGACGGCCAGCTTTAATTTGATCAACGGCAAAACCATAAACCTTTTCACGACGGTTGTTATTACGCGCGTAAGTGGCAATGGGTTGCCGACCGGGAGGTAGCTCCCGGATAATTGATACATCAAGGTCTCCGTATACGGTAAGCGCCATAGTTCGGGGTATGGGTGTAGCTGTCATTATGAGTACATCGGGATGGTTTCCTTTTGCTTCCAGCTTGGAACGCTGGCGAACGCCAAAGCGGTGTTGTTCATCTGTAACTACCAGTCCAAGGTGCTTAAACTCCACATCATCTTGGATAAGTGCATGTGTACCAATGACGACGTCAATTAGTCCTGTTTTGATATTGTCTAATATTTCCTCTCTTATCTTACGGCTTAATTTTCCGGTAAGTAAAACAATTTTGATGCCATGCGGCGCCAATAACCTGGCAAGTGTATGATAATGCTGTTCCGCTAATATTTCAGTTGGCGCCATCATCGCTCCCTGATAGCCGTTTTCGACTGTTTTGGCCAGCGATATGGCAGCGATGACTGTTTTCCCTGAACCAACGTCACCTTGAACTAAGCGTTGCATCGGAGTGGTGTCTTCCATATCGGTTTTAATTTCACGAAGTGTCTGAAGTTGGTCGGTGGTCAACGTAAACGGCAGGCTTTTTTCAATAGCTGCTATCAATTCGTTGTCTCGAGCATGCTTAATACCTTTCGAACCATACTTCATTTTCTGTTTTATATAGGCTAAGCCGCATTGAAGTAAATAGAGCTCTTCAAATACCAACCGCCGGCGAGCCTGCAATAAGGTTTCCATGCTGGCAGGAAAATGAATATTAACTAAAGCCTGCTGTCGGTTTATCAAATTGAACTGGGTAGTAATATCGGCAGGTAAGGTTTCTGTGCTTTCACTGCCGGGTGTACTTTGAAATATTTGCAGAGCTTGCTCTATAAGGGATCTCAGTTGCCACTGCGGAATATCTTCGGTTGAGGGGTAAACAGGCATAATGCGGCCGGTAGACGGGCCGTTTTTTTCTACAAGCTCAATATCTGGTTTATTAATTTCAATTATGCCGTGGTTACGTTGAACTTTACCAAAGATAATAATATCCATACCAGGACAGTATTTGTTTTTTATATAAGACTGATTAAACCACGTTAAATGAGCTATACCAGAGCTATCTCTTACAGCGATTTTAACGATTTTAAGACCACGGTAAGTTTTTACTTCGCTAATGTTCATAACTACTGCGCGAAAGGTTTCAAAATGGCCGTCAATTAGTTCGGCAATCAGCTTGACTTTGCTTCGGTCTTCATACCGACGCGGGTAATGCTCAAGCAATTGGCCTATAGAAAAAATATTCAGCTTACTGAGTCTGGCAGCATTTGCAGGCCCTACTCCTTTGAGAAATTGTATCTTAGCAGACCATAATTTTTGAATAATAATCACCTTATGACTTGTTTGCTCTGATGAGATCGTTTAATTCTTCCAGCAAAGCTTCTACATCAATGTCGTGCATTTTAGCACCATTTTCAATAGTTTCGGTAAGTGATCCCATACAGCCTATGCATCCCATACCATGTTTAGCAAAGATCCTTTTTGCCTCAGGATGCGACTTAAGCGCTTCGATTATTGGAGTGCTTTTATTTAACATAGATGAAGCCCCCCTACATTTACTTATTTTTTATTTCAATATAATACGCACAATTCCTGCTAATGCACACCAAATGCTAGGTATTTATGAAAATATCACTAAAAAACGGATTTGGCCTTGCATATCATAAGTAATTTGTGCTAAAATAGTCATGTTCAGTACATGAGGATGTTTTCTTACAGGAGGTGGAAATAGATGGCAAATATTTGTGAGATTTGCGGTAAAGGTGAGCGTTCGGGCTTCAATGTCAGCCATTCCAACCTTAAAACCAAGCGCACCTGGAAACCTAACATACAAAGAGTTAAGGCTTTAGTTAAAGGTGACGTTAAACGTGTTAATGTGTGTACCCGTTGCCTGCGTTCTGGTAAAATTCAGCGTGCGGTCTAATAACATACGTTAATGAAAGGACTTGATATCAAGTCCTTTTTATTTTTCTTCCCTGAAAAGTATATAATTCACCCATAACATTTTCTATTTTGCCACTGACTTCGGGATAAGCTGTTAGATAAAGCAAAAAAAACCAGCACAGTACTGTGCTGGTTTTTTTGACTTTATCTAGCCTGGGGTGCATCTAGTTTTTCTAAAATATTCTTCAGCTCTTGGGAGTTAAAATGATATTTTTCACTGCAAAAATGACAGCATACTTCGGCTTGGCCTTCCGCAACCATTTCCTTGATCTCTTCTTTTCCAAGACTAATTAGCATGTTTTTAACTCGTTCGCGAGAGCATTTGCAGTTAAAATGAAGATTTATTGAGTCATATACTGTTGTTGGCAGTCCTGAAAATACAGTCTCCAGAATTCCTCTTGCATCTAAGCCATTGTGCACCATCTGGGAAACAGGCTGCAATTGGCTCAAATTTGTTTCAATTTTACTTATAACCTCGTCTTCTGCTCCGGGCAAAGCCTGAATAATAAATCCTCCTGCAGCAGCAACTGTTGTATCAGGATTTATAAGAACTCCAAGGGCTACACTAGACGGTGTTTGTTCAGAAACAGTCAGGTATTGGGTAAAGTCTTCGGCTATTTCGCCTGATATCAGTTCAGAGCTGCCTGTGAAAGGCTGTTTAAGACCAACAAATCTTGTAACATGTATATGTCCCTTACCTACTGCCTGGCCAATAGCCCATTTGCCATTGTTAAGCGGTAAGTCAACAAATGGGTTTTTGACATAGCCGCGAACAGAGCCATCAGGGTAAGCATCGGCCACAATTTCTCCCAGCGGCCCATCTCCAGAAATTCTAACAGTTAGGCTTTCTGCAGTTTTTAAATTAGCAGCCATTAATAATGCGCCAGTCATTGTACGGCCAAGTGCGGCTGTTGCTAGCGGATAACAATTATGGCGCTTGCGAGCTTCTTCCGTAAGATCGGTAGTAATAGCGGCAAAACCGCGAATTCCAGGCGCTGTTGCCCGAATAAGATGATCATACATTAGCGGTAACCTCCGGTTTTAGACCAAGGATTCGGAAATCATCACCTGGCCTGTTGCTATATCTAGTATTTCGACTTTATTCTCATTTATCCAGGCAATGGTGCCACGACCATCAGGACGCTTGGTCATTCCCGGGGAGCCTGGATTTAAAAAGAATATATTTTCAATTTTCTCCAGTGTGGCTACATGAGTATGACCGGTAATAAAGATATCAGCTTTTAGGCGTTTTGCCATCTCCTGCTTAGTTTCGTCAGTCAAGCTGTGGCCATGGGTTACAGCGATTCGTAATCCATTAAGCATTAAGTATGTGTAAGGCGATTGAATTGGTAGATTTAATACCATTCCATCAACTTCTGCATCGCAGTTACCACAGGCAGTAATTATAGGAACCGGACAATTATTCAAGACATCAGCTAATTGTTTAGGGTTGTACTCGGCAGGAATGGTGTTGCGTGGTCCGTGATACAAAACGTCGCCGGCATGGATAATTAGCTCTGTATCTACAAAGTAGCGATCAAAAACTGTTTGCCATGTTTCCAAACAACCGTGTGTATCGCTGATTATGCCTACTTTCATAGTACCTCCCAATTATAGACCTTTAATAAGGTTTGCCATCTCAATAGCTGAAACGGCAGCATCAAAGCCCTTATTACCGGCTTTGGTACCTGCCCGTTCAATGGCTTGTTCTATCGTGTCAGTAGTAAGAACGCCAAAAATGGTGGGCACTCCGCTTTCTAAACCGACATGAGCTACTCCTTTAGATACTTCAGCGCAAACATAATCATAATGGCTGGTGCTGCCTCTGATTACTGTACCCAGGCAGATTACAGCATCATATTTTTTGCTCATAGCCATTTTTTTCGCTATTAGCGGAATTTCAAATGCTCCTGGAACCCAAGCTATTTCAATATTTTCCATAGAAGCGCCGTGGCGCTTTAACGCATCCAAAGCACCTTCGAGCAGTTTTGTGTTAATAAATTCATTGAATCTTGCCGTTATGATACCGATTTTTAACCCTTCTGCTACTAAATTTCCTTCCAGTATTTTAACATTGTTCATTATTTTTGGACCTCCTCATATTGTTTTAATAAATGACCAAGCTTGGATTTCTTGGCTGATAAATACCTATTGTTAAATTTATTAGCGAGTATTTCTAAAGGAACCCTTTCCGTAATGGTTAAACCATAACCCTCAAGGGCTACTCGTTTACGTGGATTATTGGTGAGCAGTCGAATACTGGTTAATCCTAAATCGGCTAAGATTTGTGCGCCAATTCCATAATCCCTTAGGTCCGGAGCGAAGCCCAGTAGTTCGTTAGCTTCCACGGTGTCTTTTCCTTTGTCCTGTAATGCGTATGCCCGTATTTTATTAGCAAGACCAATACCTCTGCCTTCTTGCCGCATATAAAGCAGAACGCCGCTGCCTTCTTTTTCAATACGTTTTAAGGCATGACCCAGTTGATCACCGCAGTCACAGCGCAGCGAACCAAAAACGTCACCGGTTAAGCACTCAGAATGTACCCGAACTAGTACATTGATTTTGTTTGCTACATCACCCTTAACTAGAGCCACGTGACACTGATTATCAAGCTGGCTTTCATAGGCAACCAGTTTAAAATCGCCATATTTAGTGGGCAGATTAGTTTCGGCAGCTTTGGTTATGAACCGTTCATGTTTTTTACGATACTTAATGAGATCGGCGATAGTAATTATTTTGAGGTTATGTTTTTTAACGAACTCCATAAGCTCAGGTGTGCGGGCCATTGTGCCGTCTTCGTTCATAATTTCGCAGATAACTCCCGCAGGGTAAAGACCAGCTAATTTAGCCATATCGACCGCAGCTTCCGTATGGCCTGCCCGTCTTAATACGCCGCCTTCAGCGTACCGTAAGGGAAAGATATGACCTGGGCGTCTAAGATCACTGGGGATTGTTTTACGGTCAAGCACGGCCTGAACAGTCAGGGCGCGTTCATGGGCAGAAATACCGGTTGTTGTTGTTTTAGCGTCAATGGATACGGTAAAAGCTGTTGAGTGATTGTCTGTATTTTCAGCTACCATTTGACCTATTTCCAGTTCATCTAATCTACTGCCGATAATTGGCATGCAGATTAAACCACGTCCATATGTTGCCATAAAATTAATAGCTTCTGGTGTTACTTTTTCAGCGGCCATCAGCAGGTCGCCTTCATTTTCACGATCCTCATCATCGATTACTACAATAATCTTACCACTTTTATAATCTTCAATAGCCTCTTCAATGGTATTGAATTTCATGTAAATTCCTCCATTCGTTTTTGAATTGTTGAAACAGGGAAATTATCGTGTAAAGCCGTGCTGTTCAAGAAAGCCAAGTGTTATTTTTTCAGCAGGTTTAGCTTGGTGCTGTAAGCCCAAAAGTTTTTCTACATATTTACCGATGATATCTGCTTCTAAATTAACTGTTTCACCGGTTGTCTTAAGTCCAACAGTAGTCATAGCCGCAGTATGCGGAATAAGTGATACCGTAAACCAGTTAGTTCCGAATTCAACGACAGTAAGGCTTGTGCCGTCAATCGCAATGGAACCTTTTTGTATGATATACCGCATAACTTCCGGACCGGCTCCAATTCGGACAATAACAGCGTTATCATTTTGTTCCTTGGACAAGATAGTACCTATGCCATCAATATGTCCGCTTACAATATGACCGCCCAGTCTGTCCCCGACTCGTAGCGTACGTTCCAGATTTACGGTGTCGCCTGGTTTAAGACCAGATAGAGCTGTCCTGTCCACTGTTTCGGGCATAACATCAGCAGTAAACCAATCATGACTAAAGTCAACTACTGTCA
>CAZCEN010000167.1:5471-7466 GCA_964497205.1 uncultured Sporomusaceae bacterium | reverse complement strand
TGTGGAAAAAAACTTTAATGGAAGCGGTGTCGAGGTAGACAACATCACCAATACCGAGCCACTATACTACCCGAAGGATCATCCCTTAATCCAAACACTCTCCCGCGTTTTTAGCGAACAAACCGGAATTCACGTCGACCCCATCGCCACCGGCGGTGGTACTTACGCAAAAACTCTGCCGAACATCGTAGGCTTTGGCCCAAATTTTCCCGGCAAAGAAGACTATTGCCATCAACCTGACGAGCACATGACAATTGATGATTTAATACTTAACGCAAAAATATATGCCCATGCCATCTACGAATTAGCGAAGTAGTAAAAAAGGAAGTATGACCTCAACAGAAGGCCACACTTCCTTTTTTTATTGAAAAATTGTCTATTATCCTTAAAGTCCTATCCTTTAGTAGTTTTAGTTTTAATCGCGTTTTTGTTAGGAGGAGCGGCCAAAACCGGCAAAATCAATGCCACTGCTAATGTTATAGAAGTAATAACCAATGCTTGGCTATAGTTGCCTGATGACTGACGAATACTAGCAAAAAGCATAGGACCCATAATACCGGCGGCTCCCCAGGCAGTCAGCATCCAACCGTAAATCCTTCCTACATACTTTGTTCCAAATACGTCTGCAGCATAAGCTGGCATAGTAGCAAATCCTCCACCGTAACAGGCATAAATATAGGAGCAAACAATAGTAAACATCAGCATATCGCCAACACTGGAGAGGAAATAGAAAGCAACGGCTTGCGTACTAAACAGAATGAAAAAGACTGTACGGCGGCCGATTTTATCTGATGCAGAAGCCCAGAATAGTCTGCCTATACCATTGACGATTGCAAAGATCCCAAGAATAGCACCCGCTTGTTTCGCCTTTTCAGCAGCACTCATTGAACTTGGCATGAGGTCCTGTGCCATAGGCGAAGCCTGAGAAATTAACGCTATTCCAGCAGTAATATTTAAAAATAACATTGCCCATAGTAAGTAGAAGTATTTCGAATGAATTGCTTCTCCCAAAGTCATACCCGCTGAAGCTTTGCTCCCTGCCGGTGGTATCCACCCCTCAGGCACATAGCCAGCCGGCGGCTCAATCATTAACTGTGCTGCTGCAGTTACGGCTACAAGGAAAATAATCCCAAAGATATAAAATGTCATAGCGGTACCCATACTAGCAATCATTCCAGGAGAAAGCATAGTAAGTAATAATGATCCAAGACCAAATCCCATTACTGCTAATCCAGTAATAAGACCTCGTTTGTCTGGAAACCATTTAACTAACGTAGCTATAGGTGTGATATATCCAAAACCAAGACCTAATCCACAAACAAGACCGTAACCAAGATATATCACTCCAAGCGAACCAATTTGGTCACCAAATCCGGTTATAAGTGTGCCTATGCCAAACAGAACACCGCCCATTGTAGCTACTATACGTGCACCTTTAGTGTCCAAAATATAGCCACCTATTGCACTTGATATTGCTAAACACCCAATGGCAATCGTAAAAGTTAACGTAACATCAGAGTTACTCCAATTGTGTGCCGCCATCAACGGCTTCGTAAATACGCTCCACCCATAAACTGTGCCGAGGCAGATTTGCATAACAATTCCCGCTAAAGCAATGAGCCACCGATTAGGGTACTTTTTCCCGTCCATAAAAACTCTCCTTTCGAAGTATGGTCAACTCATGCACTCCAAACGGGAAACTAAAATAATATACATATTAGGGCAGCTAGACACCCTTTATACCAAGGGGTACATGTCCTTTCCCAATTAGTTACATGAGTCACACTGTCATTATAGACGGAAAATTCTTTATCTTATACTTCTACTTCCCGACAGGTATAAAGTCAATGCTAAGCTGTCGTTTTCAACTTCTGACGTGTCTATTAGTTTAAAATGAACTCCAACTATAGAAAAAATATTTTTTGATGTTAAAATTTTTATATAAAAAAAGAACCAGCCAAATTAGGCAGGCTCCAAGGCTTCTAATCGGAAACA
>CAZCEN010000167.1:0-5371 GCA_964497205.1 uncultured Sporomusaceae bacterium | reverse complement strand
GGAGTTCGAATTGCCTCAGTTATATCTGCTAAAAACCTGCTGGCAAACTCTAATTCATCTTGACTATATGCCCTAAAAAAATTCTTAAAAACTTCCGCTGCATCCTTGTGCAAAGTTTCATGAAATTCAAAAACCTTTCTTCCCAGCGGCTTTAACCGGTAGTAGATTTCTTTCTGGTTATTTGTCAGACGATAAGCCTCGATCATATTTTTTTTAATCAATCTGGTTGTTATCTTGGAAATACCGCCTTTGGTTATATTTAATTTTTGGGCAATCGCCGTTGTATTGAACATTTCGTTGCGTTCAATACAATCAATTACATGACATTCTGCCAAAGAAATGCTTACATTACGCAGTTCTTCATTTCCCTGCTCCATTAAGAAATTTTCCAAAGCTTGCTGCTGATACTCTTCATGATCATTATAATGATACATTAAGACTTCAAGCTGGTTAATTAAATTCTGAACTCTCCGCTCTTTGCTTTGCATACTATCAACCCAACTTTTCCATATGTCATTCTTAATTAGAAACATTTTTTATTATACAGCATGTAAATATACAAAGCCAAGCATAAATTGTTTCCGTGTTAATAATTTTATGGTTGACACGGAAACAATACCGTCCTATAATAAAATTGTTTCTATGGAAACTAATAGTATTACAAGGGGAGATATATAATGAAAATTGATCTGTCAGTTACTGTTACCGAAGAAGTTCTAAAATTAATGTCGAATATGACGGCCACTGGTCAAATCCCTCCTGTTGTTCAATTCGGACATATCGGCACTCACTTCGACGTTATGAACAAAAAATTTCCGCTGGAGAATACCGAACGAAGAGGGATACTGTTTGATGTAAGCCACGTGAAAGAAAGAGAAATTGAAGCAGCCGATATCAATATGGATAAAATCACTGAACACGATTTTATTATGCTTTATACCGGATGCTTACAAGAAAACAAGTTTGGAACTCCTGCATATCTCCAAACTCGCCTCGAATTATCAAATGCGCTAATAACTGATCTTATAAATAAAAAGGTGAGCATGATTGGCATAGATTTTCCCGGTATCCGTAAGCAGGCCGAACATGCCCGGGCTGATCAGTATTGTGCCGATCACGGAGTCTTTGTTATTGAAAACCTGGCGAATCTGGACGCGTTGCTTGCAGCCGCTAAAGGCCAGCCGTTTTTAGTGCATACGTACCCGGTCAATTATGAAGGACTAACAGGGCTCCCCTGCCGGGTTGTTGCCGAAGTGTAACATCCCTTGCCCCACCCTGGGAGTCGGTCTACCAGACTAAGGAACGGCTGATTTTTCAAAAGAGACGCTACACGTACGGCTCACTTATTTGACATACAATTTTTTGCCTGCTAATTACCCGCATGAAGCTGACGACCATATTGCCCTGGAATTAGACTTTATGTCTCATCTGGCAAAATTCTCGCTGGATTATTTTGAACAGAATCATATAAGTCAAGTAAAAAAGCTTCTGTCGGAACAAAAGTCATTTTTAGAAGAACAAGACAACTCCTAATGATCGATTTAGTAATTATTGACGAACTTGCGTTGCTGACTTAACCAAGCTGTACTAAACAAATACTCTAGTAATGTTATATAAACAAAGGGACCGTAAAAAGAAGCAGGGACACCACTATTGACATTTTAGTTCAAAGTGGTGCCCCTGTTTTGAATTAATAGTAACATCGGTATCTGCGTCGATACTTACCCAATTTCAATCGCCTTAAAAGCTTCTGTTTGTTGTTTAATCCCTACTTCGGTTGCAAACCGTTCAATGCTGGAGGCGCCAAAGAACCCCTCTACATTATGCGTTTTGGTAAGAACATATTGAGCATCTGCCGGTTCGGCAATGGGACCACCATGGCATAAGACAATGATATCCGGGTTAACTGCCTTACCTGCATCACAAATAGCTTGCACTTTAGTCACACAATCATCAAGTGTTAATGCTGTTTTTGCACCAATTGTTCCCTTAGTGGTTAATCCCATATGAGCGACAAGAATATCGGCCCCGGCTTTAGCCATCTTTACGGCTTGCTCGGTATCAAACACGTAAGGTGAAGTAACCATATCAAGTTCATGAGCTTTTTTGATCATTTCCACTTCCAGGTCATAGCCCATACCCGTTTCTTCGAGGTTTTGGCGGAACACACCATCTATGAGTCCGACCGTCGGGAAGTTTTGAACACCGGCAAACCCTTGCGCTTTTAGCTCCTTCAAAAATACTTCCATAATACGAAATGGATCTGTTCCACATACACCGGCTAAAACCGGCGTATGTGGCACCACAGGCAGTACTTCCCTGCCCATTTCTACAACAATTTGATTAGCATCCCCATAAGAGAGCAATCCGGCAAGGGAGCCTCTCCCGGCCATTCTGTATTTTCCGGAGTTGTAAATTATGATGAGATCAACACCGCCGGCTTCGCCGCTTTTTGCCGATATTCCTGCGCCGGCACCTGCCCCGACAATAATTTTACCGGCTGCGATTTCCGCTTTTAATTTTTTTAGGATTTCATTTCTGGTTTGCAACATAACACAGTCCTCCTATTTATTCCCGTTTTGTAACAACTCGATTAATTTATTGGCGGCTGCATCCGAGAATGCAGGGTCATTAATATTGGCATCAATTTCAAGAATTTCTACCAGGGGATTAGTAATACTCTCTTTCAGAGTATTAAATAACATGGCATCCTCTTCCGGACCATAAAACGGCTGGCCGGGAGCATCAATCATAGATACTCCTTTCAGCGGAAGAAGTAATGCCGCCTTAGATTGGCACATATTCAGCTTTTCTGCGATGGCTAAGCCCAGTTGTCTATTTTCATCAATAGTTGTTCGCATCAGTGTAACGGTAGGGTTATGCTTATAAAAATTACGTCCCGAGTATTTGTCCGGAACAGAAGTAATTGGTCCGAAATTAACCATGTCTAAAGCACCGACGGACACTACTTGCGGTATACCTTTCAAAGCCGCCGCTTCCAATCTTCGCTCTCCCGCCGCCATGTTGCCGCCCATAAGTTCATCACACCATTCGGTTGTCGTGACATCAAACACGCCTGCAAAATAGCCGTCTTTGATCAACCCTTCCATAGCTTTTCCACCTGCACCTGTAGCGTGGAAAACCAATACTTCGTAACCTTGACGTTCCAGGAATTCTCTAGCCTGATTAACACATGGTGTCGTCACGCCAAACATGGAAGCCGCAATCAATGGTTTCTTTTCTACGGCTTTATTAACTTCAAATTTTACCATTCCGGCAATAGCTAATGCCGCATTGGTAAAAATCCTGGTGGAGATAGAATTTAAGCCTGCCACATCAACAATGGATGGGTACATAAAAATATCACTGGTTCCTACATACATTGATACATCACCGGCGGCCACTGTGGAAACCATAACTTTCGGAACACCGACCGGCAACGCCCGCATGCCGGGAGTAACCAGTGAAGTCCCGCCGCTGCCACCACAGGAAATTATCCCATCGAAATTGCCTGCCGCGTAGAGTTGAGGCAGCAACTTCTCCAGCCCTCTGGAAAGTACATCGGTTGCTGTAGCTCGGTCTTTTCTCGCCGCTATTTCTTTAATATCGGCCCCTACCATACCGGCTATCGCCTCATTGGATACATCAACCGCCAGTTTTGGTTCAAAAACACCAGTATGAATCAAGAAAGTTTTTAAGCCCAAGCCGTGGATAATCTCTTGAATATAACTTAATTCTAGAGATTTCGAGTCAAATGTACCGGCAATAGCAACTGTTTTCATACTAACCACTCCTAACTCCTTTTCTATGACGGAATTTTCCCACTAATTAAATAATACTATTTTTCCGCTATTAATTACATGGATATTTGTCACGTGTTCATGTGTTTATGTTCTGTTTGTAGGTTTCAGGAGGCATACCGGTTAGTTTTTTAAATGTTTTGCTAAAATGTGCATAATCTTTAAATCCGACCATATTTGCCACTTCATTCAATTTGATATTATTGATCTTCATAATTTCTTTGGCTTTACTTATCCTAAACTGCGCTAAATACTCCGGAAAGGTCCGCCCCACTTCTTTCCTGAATAAACAACTTAAATGTGAACGGGAAATATGAGCCACGTTAGCAAGATCTGAAAATAATATTTCATGCATGTAATTGATTGCAATGTATTCTTTAATGAACTCCACATAATCATAATGATGTTTAACACCTTCAATCATTTTTACAAGCATCTCATCTTGCGCAAGATAGCCTGTCTGTTTAAATGCTCTGGTTATATTGGTTATCGCATCCTCCGACGGTATTCTTTCAAACGAGGAACCACCGATATATCCCATGGTTGCCGTGTTGTTATACATAAAATTCAGGTCAAGCGGTGTTTTAACAGGTCCGCCATAGATCATTTTAATTGTATCTTTGCCGAATTCATCGCACACATGAAAAATTTCATCGGCAATAACTTTGGCTGCCTGCAAAGACAAAACCTTCTTAGCGCCGGTAACTCCTCCCTTAGTAAGCCCGAAATGGGCGCAGATTAGGTCAGCTCCGGCCTGCAACATAGCCCCTGCTTGTTGGGCATCAAATACAAATGCCAGGGTAAACAAGTTTTTGTGATGGGCAATACGTATTGCCTCAACTTCGGTTTGAAAGGTAATACCACTTTCCTCCAGTGCCTCCCGGAATCTTCCGTCGAACATGCCTATAGTGGGAAAATTATTAATACCCGAAAAGCCATTAGCCCTTATTATTTCTATATATTGATCAAGATCTATCGTTGGATCGGTCGCATTGAGTCCAAAAATTACAGGACTTTCTTTGGCTATTGGAATGATCTCTTTCATACCAAAATCCATCACCATTTCATTGCAGTTAGCATAAGGCAGCCAGCCCGCTAAAGAGCTTTGCCCCATTTGCCGGAAACGTCCGGAGTTTAGAGCGAGAAGGATATCGGCTCCGCCTTTCATGGCATACTTAGCGGTTAATCCGGCTCCAACGGCAACACCAATGATGTGACCGGTTACTCTTATTTGGGAGTTTAGCTTATGTAATAGTTGTTCACGCTCGAAAGCCATTTGGATTCCCTCTTCCCGCATAAGGCGAATTATGTGTAATTGATTTAATATAGTATACCAAACCATAAAAAATACAAAGGAAGCTGCCTGAAATGTAAAATTCAACCCAGCTCCTCTTTTAAGATATTTATTTTTATTATTGTATCACACAAGGCTGATAAACTGAATCCACCAACAATACGAGAAATCGGCAAGACAGTCGGACTCAAAAACAATTCATCTTGATAAAGCGTAGGGACAGACTAATACTACCATATATTAAAAAAGGAAGTACAACCTTCAACTACAGAAGGCT
>CAZCEN010000166.1:0-7536 GCA_964497205.1 uncultured Sporomusaceae bacterium | reverse complement strand
ACTGATCTTGATATAAAGCAGTGCAGCGCATGTTACGCCTGCCTGCCGGAGGACAAGGACTGCGTCATTAAAGACGATCTGGGTTTCCTGCTGGAACAGATAAAGGTGGCTGACGCTGTTATCATTGCCACACCTTGTTACTTTTTAGGTACGCATACCACACTGAAACTTATTAGCGACAGGATGATTTCCGTTTTGCAGCAAGCGAAAGAATTTGCCGGTAAGAAATGCGTTGTCGCGGTATCTTACGGAATTACAGGATGGGAAGGGTACGCCCGTGAGGCTGCAGTCAATATTGCCCGTTTTCTTCATTTGGATGTAGTGGGGACAATGCTGGTTCATGCTGCAAGTCCGGGAGAAGTTGTAAAACCAGAGGTGCTCGATCAGGCACGCCGTCTGGCATCAGCACTCGTAACCGGTGAACAGGAGGCGAGCAGCTTGCCGGTTCATGTCTGCCAGTTGTGCGGTAACACACTGCTTCAGCTAATGCCTACCGGGGAAGTAAAGTGCCCGATGTGCGGGGCAGATGGCAAAATCGCGGTGACTGAAGGGGAGTTTACGGTTCAGTTCGCAATCCCCAGGCATCACCGGTTTTCTCCTGAAGGTATGACTGAACATGGTAAAACTCTGGAGGCAATAAAAAATCAATACATAGTGGAACGCCATGAATTGAACAAACTGAGAAAACCTTACCAGCATTATAACTGGTGGATTAAGCCGGAATCTAATGAAACCCCTGAAGCTCATTAAGCTTCAGGGGTTTTTTCATAGTGTTAATTAAGGCACTCACAGAGTTTTTCTGGTTCTTTAGTTGCTAGATCCTTGGCCTCAATGCCTCGGCAGTAACGTGGGTTTCATAAGTAAGTATTCCGCTTAATAACAGCAGGGACAAATAGGCAATTCCTATTTTCAGACGAAATGAAGAATCGGTTGCATAATATTCGTCATGGCGATGTTTCCAGAAGTCCCATGCCCGATGAACAGCTCCGAATAGTATCAGAACGAGAATGGGGCTGAAGCTAAACCACAAAAGTAACCCAATCAGAGGAATGCCAATGAGCCAGATGTAGGGAGAAACCGCTCCTGCAATTCGACCGCCATCCAGCGGTGACGCCGGGATAAGATTAAACAGTGTGAGAAAATAACCGGTAAAGGCTAAAGAAAATAGCAAGGGAGAATGTAACAGGTAGGCAGCCAGATGAAAGGCCACTGTGCCTAATAGACCGAACAAGGGTCCGCCATAGGCAATGATGCTTTCAGTTGCCGCATCATTAGGCTGTTCCTTAATACCAATAAGCGCTCCCAAAAAGGGAATAAAAACAGGGGCTGTTACCGGAATGTTCTGCTGCCGGGCCGCAACCATATGTCCATACTCGTGAATCGCAATGAGCAAAACAAAACCAATTGCCCACCATAGCCCGTAAAACCAAGCATATACACCAATCGTTGCCAGCATGGAGAGGGTGGTTATACCAAATTTACTAAACTTTAGAAGGAACACTGCTCCTTTGAGAAATCCCAAAACAGTTTTCCACTTCATTAACACCAGTATCGCGGCAAATACTCCGCCCAGCCCAAATCGCTTATACCAAGGTGGTCGCACTGGCGGTGGTGTGTTATCCAATTGTTCGTTCATTTCGTCTTCTCTATTCAAGGCAATACCTCAACTTAACATTATTAATTATTGACATATTCTCAAGCAACAGATGCATTCACCAATCCCCGGCGGATCCACTTCTCAGCCTTTTGGGGAGTGATTTATAGACTAAATCATAGGAATGATCGATTAATCCTCTTATTTCTTGTTCGGGAATACTTCCGTCAAGTATTACTGTATTCCAATGGCGTTTATTCAAATGATATCCCGGGGTAATGCTGGGATATTGTTTTCGCAGTATTTCTGAATAGTTTGGGTCGCATTTCAAGGAAAGATTGTCCTGACCATCCCGGCGAGACAGTAGAGCGAACATTTTAGACGCGACTTTGATAACAATTACGTCGGGACCAAAAGGGTAATCTTCGACGGCGCCCGGTTTGGTTAAGCAATATGAATATAAAGTTTTAGAATGCAAGGGTAGGCTCCTTTCACAAAAAACTTATAAGAAGTATTCTATCAGAATAAAAATAAACCTTTATTTTGAAACAAGTTGACTAATTGCATACTATTTCTCATTAGATTATAATGATAATAGCATGGGAGGTGCTTGCATGTCCAAGAAAAAAGCAACCATTAAATGTGGAATCATTAACCCCAATACCCTTAAAATCGCAGGTAAACCTAACCGGGCAATGACTCCGGAGGTTAAACTGGCCCCCGTTTGGATCGACCGAAAAAATGATTATAGGCGCCATAAAGAAAAGCAAAAAATCCGCCGTTATTCCGATGAATATGGAAACGGCGGATTTTATTATCTATAATCCAAATCCTGATCGTAAATCATCAAAACCGGATAGCTGAATGTAAAGCCAGGTGGCTTTCGTTTTGCAAACGACTTTTTACGACATTTTTTTTATTTTTTGATGATAAAATATTATTAGTAATTGAATACTTTGAGGCAAACCATTCGAAAGGGTGGGACGCAAAGCCGTGGGTCTACAGATTCGTTAGTCTAAGATTGCCAGGTTGCATCATTTAAATCAATGATGAACTGGGCAATCTTTTTTTATTTTTAATATAGAAAATAGCGATAAAATTGATTTTATCATCTAATCTACTCCGTGTAGAGTTGAAAATAAATTAGTTATATGTATGAAAGGAAAGAAAGTATGAATTCAGCAAAGCAAACTATTCTTATTGTTGATGATATACAATTTAATCTTCGATTTCTAAAAAATGTTCTTCAAGATGAATATAACGTAATTTGTGCAGACTCGGGGAATCTGGCGCTAGAAATTGTTGTGTCGCAACCAATCGATCTGGTTCTACTGGATATAATTATGCCTACTATGGATGGCTATGAAATATGTCAGTGGATTAAGACAAATCCAGGCACCAAAGATATTCCAATCATCTTTATTTCTATAAAAGAGGAGCCCAAAGACCAAACTACTGGATTTTCATTAGGAGCAATCGACTATATCACTAAGAATACAGATGCATCTATAATCAAAGCACGCGTAAAAAATCACCTTGAATTAAAGAAACAGCGGGACATGTTAATTCAAGTATCCAATATCGATTTTTTGACGGATATACCCAATCGCAGGTATTTTGATGAAATTTTGGCAGCGAAATGGCGACAGGCACTGCGCAATAATGAATATTTGTCCATTCAGTTAATTGATATAGACTTTTTTAAAAATTATAATGATTCTTATGGCCATATAGAAGGTGATCGGTGCCTTAAGTTAGTGGCTGGTGCGTTAAAAAAATCACTGCAACGACCACTTGATATAGTAGCTAGATATGGAGGAGAGGAATTCGTAGTGCTGCTGCCGGTAATGCCGCGCGATGGTGCGATAAAAGTCGCTAAGAGAATCCAGGAAAACATAAGTGCGTTAAAAATTGACCATCAGTTCTCAGCAATTAATGACTTTGTTACAGTCAGTATTGGCATAGCAACGATAAAGCCTGAAGAAAACCTTGATTCAACGATACTTATTAAACGAGCTGACTATGGGCTTTACAAGGCCAAAAATGAAGGTAGAAATCGATTTATTGCCATTGAATAATTAACCATCATCCCCTTGGACTGAGAAAGTCGCCGTTTTAGCCAGCAGACAAGATTCGGTGGCTTTTTTTCAGGGATGCTGGCTGCTTAATTCACTCGACAGTTGAGAAAGAGAATGTTAAAATACTACTGAAACGTAACAAGCGTTTAATGCAAATTAAACATTTTATGCTTTATCAACTACTCCTTATTTTAAATAGTAAGGAGTATAATAATGAAAGACAAGTGAAAAAATTCACTCGATTTAAGGGGTATATTATGCTAAAATTGTCTATTTGTTTTGGGAGTGCCTGCCACTTGCAGGGCGCTTATAGTGTTCTCAATGCCTTTAAAGCATTAATCGACAAATATCAGATTCAAAGTGAAATCGATCTTGAGGGAAACTTTTGCCAGGGACAGTGCACCGAAGGCGTGATTATTAAAATAAATGATGAAATTATTAAGAAAGTATCCAAGGAAAAGGTATTTGAAATATTTAAGGACAAGGTGCTGGGAGGTGGGCAATATTAACACTATCATAACTCGCAAGGTAAATTGTCAGGATTGTTTTCGTTGTGTGCGTGCATGTCCCGTTAAAGCAATTGGAATAGTTAAAGGGCAAGCCAGTGTTATTGCGGAAAGATGTATTCTTTGTGGCCGTTGTGTTGTGGAGTGTCCACAGCAGGCGAAAGAAATAGACAGGCAAGTAGAAAAATTAACGGAAGCTGTTGCAGACGGTAAACAAGTAATCATAAGTTTAGCCCCTTCTTATGTAGCGGCTTTTCCTGAATATTCGTTGGAAGACTTGACACAGCGCTTGATAAATGCCGGGATTAGTGCTGTTGTAGAAACAGCAACAGCAGCTGAGTTGGTTTCAATAGCGTATGGGAGATATATTAAAGCCGATCATCCGGTAAATCATCCTGTTATTTCCTCTTGCTGCCCGGTTATTGTAGATATTATTGAAAGATATTATCCTAAATTGATCAACAATCTAGCGCCGGTTTTATCGCCAATGCTTACTCATGCCAAGCTTATTCGAAGAGAGTTTGGACAAGGCTGCTTTGTCATATTTGCCGGGCCGTGCATAGCGAAAATTGCTGAAGGCCGCTCGCAGTATTCTGAAGTTGATGCGGTTATCACTTTTGATCAGCTCAGAGAATGGCTAAATGAGCGTAACGATATGGTTTCGCTAATAAATCCCCTAAAGCCTCAGAAATTACCGGAATCAAACTACGCAGGACGCTGTTTTCCCGTAGCTGGTGGGGTGCTTATGCCTTTTTGTTCGCAAGTTTCGGATGAGGATGTTATAGCAGTTGATGGGATAGAAAATTGTCTGGAAGTATTTGAGGGGTTAAGCAAGCTGGAGTTTTCTCCAAAATTTGTTGAGGCCATGGCTTGTGCTGGTGGTTGTATCAACGGTCCCGCTATGGGGACGCATCAATTAATGCAAACCAAAAGAAACAAGATCATGAACTACGCTAAGAATGCTCCGCCTAACCCATGTCCTCAGGAAGATGACTCGACGGCAAGTAAGCTGGACTTATCACGAAATTATGCAGCAAAACCGATAAACGCCGTTATACCTGCGGAAGCTGAAATAAAGGAAATTCTCAAACAGATAGGAAAATTTTCTCCCAGGGACGAAAAAAATTGCGGTGCTTGTGGGTACAATACTTGTCGCGATAAGGCAATTGCTGTTTCTCAGGGTATTGCTGAAATTAACATGTGCTTGCCTTATATGCGCTCTAAGGCAGAATCATTTGCAAATATTATTGTAGAGAATTCATTAAATGCGATAATTGCTGTCAATGAAAACATGATTATCAAAGAATTTAATCCGGCGGTTAAACGAATGTTTGGTATAGCACAAGAAATTTATAAAGGTATGTGTCTAACCGAACTGTTTGATTGCTCAGATTTTATGGTTGCCGCGAAATTAGGGCATAAGATTGTTGGTAAACGGGTTGAGTACCCTGAATATGGTATTATTACCGAACAAATGATTATTCCAGTACCTAAACATAGTCTGGTAATTGCTATCATTACTGATGTGACTGCTCTTGAAAAGAAACAGCAGGAGCTGCGGCAAATGAAACTGGATACAATAGAAAAATCCACGGAAATCATTAATAAACAAATGCATGTGGCGCAAGAAATTGCGGGTTTATTAGGAGAGACTACTGCAGAAACAAAATCAGCCCTATTAGAACTAATTATGCTGATAAAAGGTAAGGAGGAATCGTAATGCAACGTCTTCATGCCGAAGTTGGTTTAGCGCAGTTGTCTAAAGTTGGTGAAGAATTGTGCGGAGACAATGTTGATATTGCCAGAACACCAGAAGCAACGATCATTGTAATGTCCGATGGGCTGGGGAGTGGTGTTAAAGCCAATATATTAGCGACTTTGACGACTAAAATTGCCACTGTAATGCTTAAACGCGGTATACCGCTGGAAGACGTCGTCAATACCATTGCCGAAACCTTACCGGTTTGTCGGCAGCGAAAAATTGCGTATTCGACATTGCATATTATTATGATTGCCCCTGATGGGCAAACGACGATTGTTGAATTTGACTGCCCGGCTACTTTCCTGGTGCGTAATAACAAAGTAATTGAGTTTCCTGCCCATGAAAAAGTAATCAGTAATAAAATTATTCGTGTAGGGGAACTTTGGCTTCAGAAAGATGATATATTAGTAGCTGTGACTGATGGTGTCATTCATGCCGGTATTGGCGGTTTGCTGAAACTAGGGTGGGGCTGGGACGAAGTAGCAAAACAAATTAAAGAAGAGACGAATGAGAATAGTGATGCGGAACTTATCGGGCAAAGTTTGATTAATTTTTGTGAGTGTTACTATCTTGGGAGTCCTGGCGATGATTCAACCGCTTTAGTTGTTAAGATGCGGGATCCTCAACAATTAACATTAATGACCGGGCCACCCGCTAATCCGGATGACGACGAAAAATATGTCGGCCGGTTGTTGGCCGAGTCCGGGAAAAAGGTGGTTTCAGGAGGGACTACTGCGCAAATAGTCAGTCGGCTCACTGGTTGCCGGCTTAAAGTAGATTTAACCTGCCATGATTCGCAAATACCGCCGATTGCCTATCTTGACGGAATCGATTTGGTCACGGAAGGGATATTAACTTTGAATGCCACGGTTGAGCGGTTACTGGATACAAACAAACTGCGTAAATCCAATAAACAAGATGGAGCTACTCTGCTGGCTAAACTGATGAATTCTGCGGACACCATTAAGATTTTTGCCGGACTGGCCGTTAACCCTGCCCACCATAATCCTGGTTTCCCTATGCAGATGAATATTAAAGTACAGGTACTAAATAAATTAAAAGCGGTATTAGAGTCTAAAGGAAAAGAAGTCATTATTGAGTGGATTTGAATAGAGGCTTATTTCTAGACCGGGGATTTTTACACATTGATTCCGACATAGGGTTCCCTCCTGTGGAAAAATAAAAAGTTATAAAAAATAATTAATCACTCCATATTTGTGGAGTGATTTTTATATATTTAAACCTAAAAGTAAGATTTGTGGTACAGGATACAACTAGATACATTTTTAAGGAGACTGTTCTGACACAATAAAAATAGAATTTGCCCAAAAAACAACAAAAATATACCAAAAATATTGCTGAAAATAATGAAAAATACCAAAAATAAGACAATATAACATTGTAATTAACTCAAAAATGCAATATAATATTATCAATATATTACCATTTAATGATTTTTTTTTATAAATTGACCAAAATATGACACTGAAATATTAGAAGTGATTGAGTACAGCAGATGGAGCAGTTTAGTCGTCACCATCTGTCCCAAAGTTGTTTGGTTAAGTTCCCTTCTTTTTCTCCTAATGGTTAAGATTA
>CAZCEN010000165.1:0-7553 GCA_964497205.1 uncultured Sporomusaceae bacterium | reverse complement strand
ATTACCAAGACTCATAGTTTTGGCTTTAACGACATAATTTACACAAGCCAACTCATGGGAGAGGTTGTTAGCATTGCCAAAAAAGTAGCTAAAAACAACTGCACTATACTCATTCGCGGTGAAAGCGGCACAGGAAAAGAATTGTTTGCCCGGGCAATCCATGACACAAGCAACAGAATAAATAAACCGTTCATTCCAATTAATTGCGCGGCCCTACCTGACGCGCTCCTGGAAAGCGAGCTTTTCGGCTACGAAGAAGGAGCCTTCAGCGGCGCAATAAAGGGCGGTAAAATCGGACTGTTTGAAGCAGCGCATCAAGGCACGCTATTCCTCGATGAAATTGGCGAATTGCCATTAGCCCTGCAGGGTAAGCTGCTGCGCAGCATCCAGGAAGGAGTTGTCCGGCGGGTAGGCGGCAATCGCCAAATAGCCGTAGACGTCCGGATTCTGGCAGCAACAAATCGAAACTTAGAAGAAATGGTGGCGGCAAAACAGTTCCGTGAAGACCTGTTTCACCGGATCAATGTTATACCCATCCGCATACCGAGTCTCCGGGAACGCCCCGAAGACATACCGCTGCTGTTACGATACTTTCTTAATAAATATTGCGCAGAACAAAATAAAGAGTTGGAATTCTCCACTGCGGCAATCAACTTTTTGACCAAATACGCTTGGGCAGGAAATGTACGTGAACTGCAAAATGTCGTTCTGCGCGCAGTTCATTTAACAGTTGGCAATACTATCGACACAGTCAACCTATTATTGAGCAATGAGCCCCCCTGTACTACCAGCCTTACCCCGGAAGAAAAGAACTTAAAACAAACCATCAATTATACCGAACGAATTATGCTGGAGGAAGCCTTAAAAAAATGCGGCAGCGCCCGGCGGGCAGCCAAAGAATTGGGACTTTCCCACACAACCGTGCTGAAAAAAATCCGGCTGTATGGGTTGGAATATTTGTATCAATCAAACTAACCTAAAATCAAGAGAATAACCCTCCCTCCTTTTTCCCAGTATATATACTGGCACGAAACTTGCTTCTTATAAAGACAAACGCTCGTGATAAAATATGGGGAGGGTCTTCTATGAACAACCATCAGAAAATGGGTTACAATACTACCATTATTCACGCCGGCCAAGCACCAGATCCAGTTACCGGAGCATTGGCTACTCCAATTTACCAGACATCAACATTTGTTTTCGATAATGCCGAACAGGGTGCAGCACGATTTGCCTTAGAAGAAGAAGGATATATATACACCAGGCTCGGAAATCCAACGCAACACGCTCTGGAAATAAAAATGGCAGCACTGGAAAAAGCGGAAGCTGCCCTGGCAGTCGCGTCCGGAATGACGGCAATAGCAGCTTCGCTATGGACACTTTGCCAAAGCGGCGACCACATCGTCGCCGGCAATGCCCTTTATGGCTGCACCCACGCTTTACTTTCTCATTCAATGCCTAAGTTTGGCATTGATGTAACATTTGTTGATGCTGCCGATCTCGATAGCATCCGTGAAGCTATGCGCCCCAACACCAAAGTTGTCTATATCGAAACTCCTGTCAATCCAACACTTGCAGTTATTGATATTGCCGCCACTGCCAAACTTGCCCACGAGCATCAAGCTCAATTAGTTGTTGATAATACTTTCATGTCCCCCTATTGCCAACGCCCATTGGAGCTGGGAGCCGACATTGTTGTCCATAGCGCAACCAAATATATTAATGGTCATGGCGATGTAATTGCCGGTATCGTAGTAGGGAAAAAGGACTTTATTGACCAGGTCCGCTTTGTTGGTGTAAAAGATATTACAGGCGGCTGCATTAGCCCCTTCAATGCCTGGCTTACCTTACGCGGTTTAAAAACACTGGGCGTTCGAATGGAACGTCATTGCCAAAACGCTTTTGAAGTTGCCCAATATCTCCACAAACATCCTAAAGTAGAAGCAGTATACTATCCCGGCTTGCCTAATCATCCACAACGAGCTTTAGCCGAATCACAAATGAACGGTTTCGGCGCTATGATTTCGTTTGAGGTAGTTGGCGGTATCGAAGCCGGCCGCCGGGTAATGAACAGTGTACAGCTTTGCTCTTTAGCCGTTAGCCTTGGTGATACGGAAACGCTAATTCAACACCCTGCTTCCATGACTCATTCCCCCATTGCCCGTGAAGAACGACTAAGAGCAGGCATCACGGACGGTCTCATCAGGCTTTCTGTTGGACTGGAAGATCCCGAAGACATTATCAACGATCTCGCGCAAGCCTTGTCAAAAATGTAATACACGAATCATTCCGACTGCCGGCAAAATACTTTGCCGGCAGTTTTATCCTTGTTGATGAGACTAGTCATAAAAAAACGGCCAGAACCACGTCGCATAAACTGGTTTCTGACCGTTTTTATTTCTTAGAGGATGTTACCCGGAGACAATTACCGCATTTTTAAAGTGTAAGCTTATAAAACCTTGTATCTACTTTCATAATCGGAAACGTAGCAGGCAGTTGCTCTTTATCTATTGTGATAAATTCATTTTTTTCATAAAAACGATGTGCCGCTAAAAATTTTTCGGTAGTACCCAAATAAATCTCACGCATGTTTTGATCTTTTGCCCATGTTATTAATTTTATCAGTAACTGTTTGGCTAACTCATGGGCTTTCCCTCTATATTCAGCCTTAATAAACATTTTTCTTAGCGCCCCTTGTTGATTGCCAATGTTAATCAGCGCAATTGTGCCAACAACCTGTCCATTATGCAAAGCCACCCAAAAGTTACCGCCTGATTGATAAAAATTGGGGATATCACTTAAATCCGGTTGATCTTCTTTGGTTATATTAACTTCAAATTCTCCGCGCTGAATACTAAGAATTAAATCAATAACTTGTTCTTGATATTTATTGGAATACTCTTGAATAACAATGTTGTTCATTTAACTTCGCCTCCCCATCTGATTACCTGGATCAACCATTATTTTCTTTATATAGCTTTAACTCTTTCCAATCCTGCTCAATGTTTTCCCGCATTCTTTTTAGCAAAGAATATACCGCTTGTTGTTCTTCTGGACTAAATCCCTTAAAACAGATTTCAATATTCCTGTTTTCTTCGGTTATGATAAATGGATAAATCTCCTTTGCTTTCGCAGACGGAAATAAGTGCCACATCCGTTTGTCAGAACTATCGCGTTCCTTCAATACATAATCCTCTTCCATTAACTTCTGAATTGCTTTGGTCGTCGTTGCTTTGTCTACTTTGAGGATATTAGAAAGATCAATCAGGTTAATTCCTGGCTGTTCGTAAATACGCGTCAAAAAAACAAATTGCCCTCGTTGCAGTTTAATTTCTCGAAACTTGATATCACTAATGGACTGGATGCAGCGGGCAAGCATCCCTGCTTCCCGAAGTATTTGGTTTTTGAGATGAATCATAAACCCCTCCGTTTTTCGAGATGGTTGAAAGTTCAACTGTTTACACTTTATCATATTTTAGTTGAAATATCAACTATTTTGGAAGCATTAATTCTCTTAGCATGACTAATAAAATCGACAAGTCTACACAGCCCGTAAAAATACAAACAAACGGACAAAACCGCATCATTAGCAATTTCCGCCCGTTTGTTAATTTTAGCGTTATTTTTACTTGCTATACAGCTTCTACTCTTAATGCAAAAGATTGCACCGGACTATAAATCCTTTTTCCGTTTTCCACAGTGCTTTTAATCAGTGAGAAACGATCAACGGTAAACGGTAATTTTTCTATTTCCCGGCCGAAACCTTGCAATAATCCCGACTCAAGTAATTCTACTTCCCGCCCCAAAGTAACATGAGGCTGATACGGTTTTGTTTCCGGTGGATAACCCACTGCCGCTAAGGAGGCAGCAATTCTGTTTTGTAAATATGCCAGTTTGCTTAGATCTCCGTTAAGTCCCACCCAAACCACACGTAAAGGATTTCCTTTTCCAAAGCTGTCGGTGCTGTTTAATGTTAATGAAAACGGGTTATGCTGTTGGGACGTTATATGCAAACATTCTTCTATCAACCCAATCTTTGCCGGAGGAACTTCGCCCAAGAATTGCAATGTAAGGTGCAAGTTGTCCCCTGCAACAAACCGCCCGCGTTTTGCCTGGCTGCGGATAAGCTTCTGGATTCTAAGCAATTCTCTCATTATATCATTAGGAAATTCAATACCAACAAACAATCGCATAGGAACCCCCTATTATGGTTTCTATATTTGATTATATAAATGCTTGTTTTACTACCGCCTTAGCTAATAGTAATGTGGGGTCAATCTTATTGCAATTTTTTTTGATATGCTTAAACAAGAGTGGTATTTCCGTGCAACCGGCAACAAATGAGTTTATTCCTACTTGTTGGTATTTGGCGATAGTATTCTCAATCATAGTAAGATAAGGGTTGTTATCTATTTTTCCTGCTTTCGTCTCATCGATTGCTTTAGCAATAATCTGCTGTTCTTCCGTAGTTGGAACCTCCAGACAAATATTCTTAGCAAAAAATACCTCTTGATATAACCTTGTTTTAACTGTGGCAGCAGTAGCAAATAACATAACTTTATTATTAGCTTCTTGCACCTGAATAATATCAGCTGCATTTTCAATCATATTAATAATTTTTATCTTAACAGCGTTCTGAATATCCTGATACCAATAGTGTGCGGTATTACATGGCATAGCAATAAGGTTAGCCCCTGCTTTTTCAAGTAGTTGAGCAGATCGTATAAGTTCTTCTCTAGGGCTTTCTGTTCCTTCTAATATCGCTTTAATCCGGGATGGTATCTGAGGATTGTTATAAACTAAAACCTTAAGATGATCTTGATCAACATCAGCCGGCGTACATTCGATAATTTTTGCAAATAAATCTACGGTTGCCATTGGCCCCATTCCACCTAATATACCCACTGTAAGCATTCTATTATCCCCCTAAAAAATTTTTGCCTGTTAATTTAAGATTAACAAAACCACCAGGGATAAGGGAAATTACAGTTGTTTATTTGTAAATAGAAATGAGTTATTTAGAACTTACAAAAGTTCCTTAATGGACTCATCTGCATCTTGTTGATTGGCAAGCGTAAGTAGTATGGCATACATTGGCAGAGTATAGGCTTTGTCCTTACGATGGACTAACGACACTCGCAATTGCATAGGGGGTTCCTGTTTCAAAACGACTAACGTTCCTCTCTGTATTTCCTCCCTTACTAGCGATCTGGGTAAATACGAAACTCCTAAGCCGGCTAGTACCGCTTGTTTTATAGCTTCCGAGTCACTATATTGAATATATGAATTAAAATTAGTATTGCAAAATACTTCATCGAGTTTAGATCGGAACACACTTCCCGCCGTATAATTAATGAGAGGAACTTGACTAATATCTGTAATGGGAAAATGGGTTTTTAGAAATTCGATGCTTGCTACCCATAACACATCTTCAGTCCAAACCCCGTGCTGGCGAATTTGTTTATAGGTATTCGCCCCATGAATAAACCCTAAATCAAAGTGTTGTTCGTTTATCCCCTTTAGTACTTCCTGTGTATTCATGCAAACTTCCACATTGATCGAAACATGAGGCATTTGCGCCTGTGTTTCCATAAGCACAGAAGGTAAGAAATGGTTAATAAGTTGCGTAGACACCCCTATTCTAACGCTGTCATTCCCCTTGTTATAAGAGGCCATGACATTTTGTGTTTCTTCATAGAGATTGCTGATCCGCTCAGCGTAATCAATAAACCGCTTTCCCGCCTCGGTTAAGGCCAAGCGCTTACCATTACGTTCAAATAACCGTACATGAAATTCATCTTCCAAACTATATATTTGGGAGCTGATTGCCGGTTGAGTGAAACTAAGTTGTTCAGCTGCCTTAGTAATATTTAGCAGCTTAGCTACTAACAAAAATGTTTTTAATAGTTTTATATCCATATATCCACCTAGCTTAGAACGTTTTCTTACACCTATAATATTACCCCGCAATAACAGTATAAACAAGCGGCAGAATAACTCCCGCCGCTTAAATTTATGCTTGTTTTATTGTTGGAATATTATTTAGTTAGTGCCGTCAGCCAACACAAACTTATTAATAGCATTAGCTACTCCATCTTCATTATTAGAGTCTGTCACATAATCAGCTTTTCGTTTTACACTATCAAGTGCATTTCCCATGGCAATACCTAATCCGGCGTATTCAATCATGGACAAATCGTTCTCACTATCACCGATTGCCATTATCTCTTCTTGCTTGATATGATAAAGTTCCGCCAGCCTGGCAACAGCCCGGCCTTTCGAAACGCCCTTACGCGTGATCTCAATATTATATTTAGAAGAATCGACAATCTCCAGCTGTTCAATTTGCTTTAGCTCTTTCTTAAGTTCAGCAACCAAACCCGGATTGCGGTAAATAATTTCGGCCTTAACGACATTCTCTTGTTCTTTTTCCAAGATTTTATACCACTGCCGCCACGAAACTACATATCTACTATCAATGGGGTTACTTCTTCGTCCTAATAGTTTGTTTACTACATAAAAAAGCTTAAACATAAAATCGCCATAGTAAAAGGTACGCGGCGTACAAAAGTATGGCTTTATGCCATGCTTACGAAATAACTCCAGCAGTGTAAGCGAAAGCTCTTTGCCTAAAATATCTTTAAAAATCACCTTGTCGGAATCTTTCTCTTTGATAAAGGCTCCGTTGGAGGCGATTACCGGCGATTTCACACCTACAAGGTTGGAAAAATACTCCGCATCAGTGTACATACGGCCAGTACATATCACAATATGACTACCCTGTCGGTGAGCCTCTAGTATTGCCTCTTTAGTCTTATTTGTAATTTTGTGAGTGCCGGTAAGTAGCGTCCCATCAACGTCAATACAAATTAATTTGTATGCCATAATGGTTCCTTTCGTGTATTTCAGGACTATTGACCTAGAAAATTAAGTCTAAAGTCGGATAGCCATCCTTCATTTTTTCATCGAAGAATAAAGTAGATGTTATTGTTTGCCAATTTTGGCAAACAATTAAGGGGGCCATGCATAGTGGATGCAAAGTTTGTTAACCCATTTCTTACTGCTTTAGTAAATGTCTTACCACAAATGGGTTTTAAAAAAGTAGAGCGCGGAAAACTTTTTTCTAAAAATCAATTTATTGACAGCCAGGGTGTAATGATAAATGTACCACTATCAAAACATGTTTCCGGCAATGTCGCCTTCACTATGACGGAAGACACGGCTAAGCGATTATCCTCGGTCATTATGATGGGCTTTGCCGTAGATAACCTAGATGCCATGGCTCAAAGCGCGTTATGCGAGATGGTTAATATAGTAACTTCCAATGCAGCAACCTCTCTTAACAAAGAAGGCGTGGCAGTAGCCCTGGAACCGCCAGCACTTACTCAATCTACGGCCCAACTCCAAATTTGCAATACCAATTATATCGGTGTCGAAATGATTATTGACGAGCTTCCTATTGAAGTCGCTATCGGACTTAACTAACCCCATATCAGGATATAAAGAAAACACGGCTTGCGCCGAGCCTTTGGCGAAAGCGGAAGTCGATGTTG
>CAZCEN010000164.1:0-7558 GCA_964497205.1 uncultured Sporomusaceae bacterium | reverse complement strand
GAAAACCAGTGATCCCGCAAGGGACCGTGGGTTCGAATCCCACCCCCTCCGCCATTAAGGTTTACGATTGACTTATGGCGCGGCGGCTGATATAATTTAGACAATTTAAAACGGAGTGGTACTCAAGTGGCTGAAGAGGACGGTTTGCTAAATCGTTAGAGGTCGTGAGGCCTGCCAGGGTTCAAATCCCTGCCACTCCGCCATATGTAAGTAGCAGCTATTAACCGAAAGGCTAATAGCTGTTTTTGTTTTATCTGAAAGTATAGTTCCTTACTAATAATAAATAAGAACGGCTAAGGTTTGCCGGTTCTGAGGGACTTGGAGGAAGCCTAAGTCTTTTCTATGTACACCACGAAGGACGATTACTCATAGTTTGATTGAATAGATATAATTCCCATAAGGAAAGGAACCGCCAAAGCACGAAGCTTGTAGTCGGTTCCTATAATAGGTTTTATACCAATAAACTGGAGTATTCAGCGCTGCCTTTTTGGCAGCGTTTTTTCGCTATTTTATTTATCATGCCGCTGCAGAAATTGTTCATAGGTAGCAACATCGGGATAAGACGTTTGTGTGCCACGGCCGGTAACACTTAAAGCGGCAAAAGCGGAAGCCATCTTGATGGACATAAGCACATCGCGTTTTTTCACATAGACATGGGCAAAGCAGCCAATAAATGCATCACCGGCACCTGTAGTGTCAATGGCGTTTACTTTGTAGGCTTCGATGTGGTGGACTTGCTCCGCTGTTAACCACAGTGCGCCACGTTTTCCCATAGTTACTATTACATTTTTTATTCCTTTTTGTATGAGCGACATAGCTGCTGCCTGAATTTGCTGTTCTGTTTCTACAGGCATGCCGGTAATAATTTCAAGTTCTGTTTCGTTAGGTACAAAGAATTCGCATTTTTGTACAAAGTTCAAATCTAATTCCCGGGATGCCGGAGCCGGATTTAAAATAACCGGGATACAATGCTTATTACCAAATTCAATAGCGTAGTAAATAGTTGGTAAAGGGATTTCCATTTGTAGAACAAATAACGAGCATTTTTTTAGTTTTTCTGCTGCGGCGTCAATGTCGGCAGGCAATAGATGCTTATTGGCACCGGGGATAATGAGGATTCTGTTTTGCGATTGTTTATCGACGAAAATTGGGGCGACACCGCTGCAGGCGCCGGGTACTTTGCTGACAAACTCGGTGTCAACACCATATTCTTTAAGGTTGCGAATGGTATTGTCGGCAAACAGATCTTCGCCAACTTTGGTAAGCATCATAACTTTGGCGCCCAGTTTAGCTGCTGCCACTGCTTGATTGGCACCTTTGCCGCCGCAGCCAATGCTAAAACTTATAGCTTCCAATGTTTCCCCTTCTTTAGGCATTTGATCAATGTAGGAAACCAAATCTACCATGTTGGAGCCGATTACTGCTATATCCACGTCTTGTTCCTCCTTTTATTTCTTGCCTGTTATCACTCGGAATGATTTTTGTTCACCAGGAGGTAACATAATTAGAGTACCTGCCTTTTGCGCGGCCAAAAACCCTTCCGGGCGGCAGGTGGCAGGCAAAACAAATGCTCCTACCTGTTGGTCTCCGTTATATAGCAGCCAGCGGGTAGCATAGTTAAATTGGGTAGTAGAAAACTTGGTGAAAAAAGTGGTGCCTGTCGGAGCTGTCATTTCGAACACAACCTGCTCCTGATATTTATCCAAGTTATCGGCAAAGAAAACAATTTCCGGATCATACATTGCCGGCTGATCTAAAACCTTTAGGGTGCCCTGGCATTTAAGTTCTTCGTTGTATGCCAGCCACTTTTCAGTTGGTTTAACATGGGCGGGAATCGATTCTCTTAGGACAAAGGCAGTATCAGGAATATTTTGCGTTAACGAGGCCTGATCAAGGTAGGCATAGTTGGTATGGCACATGTACTGCAAAGGCATAGGGGCACTTGCCAAATTTTTCACATCCATGCCAATCTCAATAAAGGAATTGCCAGCGCCCAGTGTTACGCTGGGTTTTGCCAGGTAGTGATGGCCGAAACCTTTAACATATTCAACCGTGCCTGTAATAGTCAGGCTGTCACCGTCAATTTCCAGCCAGGCTTGATCCATGGTGGCACAAGGCATTTCGCCATGTAAACCATGATCATCTTCAGGGCCCGGGCAACCGTTGCGAATGAGTCCGGAGTGAAAGGCGAAACAGCCGTAGGTGTCTACTACACAGTCAACCGGTTTAGGTTGAGAAAACATATTTTTCATTTTAAGATTAATACCATCAAATTCAAGATCCCAAATCATTTGTCCCATATAGGGAAGAATTACTACTTTCCCCCGAGAATTTACTATCTCAATTGCTTCTACGCCGGAGGGATAGCGAAATAATGTTACTACAAACTCATCGTTGGAAAATAGGACAGTATAATGTTTGCCAAAAAACTCCCGTTGCAGTTCTATTCTTCCTGACATACGGATCCTCCTTGTGCTGCGTGTATTTTTTGTTGGCTCATTTCACTGTAAAAGTAATATCCGATATATAAGAAGCAGAATAAAGAAACGACGAAGGAATGCTGCATGGAATGGAAGCTATCCGATACAAGGCCTTGAATTGCGGGAACCACCGCACCACCGACAATTGACATTACAATTACAGCGCCGGCTACTTCAGTATATCTTTTATCTACTGCTTCTAAAGTCTCAGCATAGATAGTCGGCCAGCAAGGACCAAACAGAATGCTTACAGCTACCGCAGCGTAAACCGCTGACATGCTCGGCATCGTTGAGACGTATAACAGTAAGCCGGAACCAATAATCGAATACAGGAATAATACTTTAGTGGGTGAGAATCTGGTCATCAGGAAGTTGGCAATAAATTTGCCAATGAAAAAGGCGGCAAAACTATACAACATGAAGTTTGAGGCAAGACGTTCATTGAGGTTAGCATCAAGCGTCAGGGCTAGCCGAATTGTAAAAGACCATACAGCCACTTGCATGCCTACGTATAAGAATTGGGCGATAATTCCTTTCCTAAAGCGCCCGTTGCCTGCTAAATGTTGAATGGTTTCAAACAAAGAAGGGGCTTTTTCGGTGGCAGTAGCAGCTGCTTGCCGAGTTTTGCAGGCGGGGAATGGGGTAAAGACAAATAGGATAATGACTGCCAGCAGGACAAAAATGATAAATTTATATGGTTCGAGCGTATGCTGCAGCATTTCCAGCTTAAAGGCATGTGCTTGTTCAGCAGTCATTCGTGCGAGCTGGGAACCAAGGCTGTCGCCTTCCTGGAATACTAAGTACTTTCCTAATAAGATACCCGAGGCTGCGCCGATGGGATAAAAAGTCTGGCTGATATTAAGACGCAGCGTCGCGTATTCGCGGGGTCCAATCATTGAACTATAGGTATTGGCAGCAGTCTCAAGGAAGCCCAGGCCAATCGCAATAGCAAAGATGGCAAACAAAAACATGGTATAGGTAGCCATATGAGAGGCTGGGTAAAATAAACTGCAACCAACAATATAAAACGATAAACCAACTAAGATAGCCAGTTTATAGCTGGTTTTCTTAATAACAAGCGAGGCTGGGATTGCTATTAAAAAATATCCGCCGTAAAAGGCGCTTTGTACCAACGCGCTGGCAAAATCGCTCAAAGCGAATACACTTTTAAATTGAGTAATCAAAATATCGTTTAAACTAGCCGCCGCTCCCCATAAAGGAAATAGGCAAGATAGGAGTATGAACTGAAAAATAGGGGTTTTATTCAGATATCCGTCGGGCAATTGGACCATATTTGCCTTTTTCATCGAAACTCTCCTCCTAAATTTATGTAAGCAATACCGTTATTACTAAACCGGAAAAACAGCTTTGATGTATATTTATTACTAACTACGTTGCACATTTAGTATGTTTCAGTGGAAACTTCGCCTTGAACAATTTTGACGCCGGAGCTCGCTCCGATACGATTGGCGCCGGCAGAAACCATGGTGTCCAAATCTTGTTTACCGCGGATTCCGCCTGAAGCTTTAACCCCCACATTGTTGCCAACGGTCTTGCGCATAAGCGCAACATCTGCCGCGGTAGCGCCACCAATTGAGAACCCGGTGGAGGTTTTAACAAAATCCGCGCCTGCCTGAACCGCAAGTTGGCAGGCTTTTACTTTTTCCTGATCGGTAAGCAAACATGCCTCAATAATTACCTTTACCAAAGCTTTTCCCTGTACCGCTTCAACAACAGCACGGATGTCATTTTCAACATTGTTGTCTTCGCCGGCTTTTAACCGGCCGATAGCAATAACCATATCAACTTCTGTGGCGCCATGGGCGATAGCGTCTTTTGCTTCAAAAACCTTAACGGCTGTTGTGGTTGCTCCCAAAGGAAAACCTATTACTGTACAAACCTTAACATCTGTTCCTTGCAGCTCGTGAGCGGCAAGAGATACCCAAGTCGGATTTACGCAGACAGAAGCAAAGCCGTATTTTTTGGCATCTGCCGTTAAAGATAGGATTTGTTCCTTTGTTGCATCCGGTTTTAACAGTGTGTGATCAATAATTTTAGCTAAATTCATTGTGTCCTCCCTGTTTGCTTACTAGACGGTACCCGAGATCCGTGCACGTTTCTGAAATTTCACTTTATTGGCCAAATTTAGCATAACACATCTTTGAACAAATGTAAATTTCATTTTGAAAATATGTTCAAAGCGGTTTTGTTTTTATAGGTATAAAAATAGCTGCCCGGGCGTTTAAACACCCGGGCAGCTATATGAACTTTTATTCTAATAAGGCTTTAGCAGTAAATTGATCTGTAATCAAAGTGTTGGCATAACCTCCTGCGAAGGCGGCTTTGATAGCGGCGACTTTTTTTTGACCGCCGGCAACCAGAACAGTTTTTTCTTTCTTGCGTAAGTCACTCAGGTTTATCCCTACGGTTCGGCTATCAATTTCGTGGTTGCAGATTTCACCCTTTGCATCGAAGAAACGTGAACAAATGTCTCCCACAGCGTTTCGTTGTAATTCGGCTTTTTCTTCTGAACCTAGATATCCCAGCCGAAATAGTAAGGCGTCATCGTCCACAGTACCAACAGTAAATATTGCAATATTGGATTGTTTGCCAAGTTCAATAATACGGCGGATATGCCGGTCCTGCTCCACCATTTGTTTAAGTTCCGGAGTATCAAAAATAACCGGTAATGGCAAGTACCTTGCGTAAGTATGGTAGGCTTTGGCAAAAAGATCTACAATTTCCGGAGCATAGGTGTTAATTTGGGAATGGCTTACACCGCCCTTGAGTTGAACTACTTCAACTCCCTGCGCTGTTTTAGCTTTAAGCTGGCTGGCTAAAGTGTACATGGTTCTTCCCCAGGTAACGCCAATAATATCTCCGTCTTTGATTATCTCATATAAATATGCTGCCGCTTTACGTCCGATATGCTGTATGCTTACTTCGTAATCGCTGAGCGGTGAAAAGGCTACTTGAACTTCGTCCAGCTTGTATTTATCTTTTAGACGTTTCGATAATTCGTTTACATCTTCAATCGGATCGGCGATTCGGATGGTAACATACCCTTGTTCTTTGGCGTATTGCAATAACCTTGAGACTGTTGGACGTGATATTCCCAAGCGTTTAGCAATCTGCTCCTGACTGTATTCGGACTGATAGTATAGTCTGGCAACATCAATACTAAGTCGTTGTTTCTCTTGTTCCATAGAACCTCCAGATAGGGACGGATTTCAGTTTCTTAACACTAGGATTAGCTATTGGCAATGTTCTCTCCTAGTATTTGCGTATGCTCGCCAAAACTCCTCTTACATTAAACCATACAAGTTAAATTTTTATCAAGTCATCCTTGAACTAGTTAGCTTTTTTGGAAGCCTGGGGTAAAGAACAAAAAAAGAAAGACGGCAGATAAAAAAAGTGATTTATTATTATTCGTATGATATAATTGAAAATAAAATTATTTTCGAAGGTGATTAATAATGGATACTTTGGATTTGAAGGTTATCGGAAGACTGATGGGGTCTGCGCGTTCTTCTTGGGCTGAGTTAGGGGCGTACCTTGGGCTATCGGCTCCGGCAGCTGCCGACAGGGTACATAAACTGGAGCAACGCGGGATCATCCGAGGGTATGCCGCGTTAATTGACCCCGAAGCGTTGGGGCTTGGTTTAGCGGCATTTATTTCGGTTACTTTGGAGCGTCCGGAACACCGGCAGGGATTTCTAAATTTGGTGGCCAATACACCGGAAATTCTGGAATGCCATCATATTGCCGGTGAAGAGGATTATATTTTAAAAGCCCGCTGCCGAAACACTCGGCATTTGGAAATGTTGCTGAGCGAGCAGATTAAGAGTGCACCCGGTATAGTCAAAACGAAAACAACAATTCTCTTGTCAACGGTAAAAGAGACCCCGGTATTACCATTAATTACTGAGTGAGGTGGTAGGTATGTGGCCGTTGTTTGTGAAAGGTTTGATCATTGGCTTTTCTATTGCTGCTCCGGTTGGTCCCATTGGGTTACTATGCATTAGAAAAACATTGCTGCAGGGGATGTCGGCGGGAGTGGTAGCAGGATTGGGGGCAGCGGCGGCCGATGCTATATATGGGAGTATCGCTGCATTTGGCATAACAGTTATAGCGCAGTTTCTGTTGGACCAGCAAGTGCTGCTTAAACTTGTAGGGGGAAGTTTTCTTTGTTTTCTCGGCTATAAGTCTTTTACGGCGGCGCCGCCTGACAGCAGCCTGCAGGTAAAAAGTACCGGCATATTTAAAGGGTTTTTGTCAACCTTTCTGTTAACGATAACAAACCCGATGACGATTTTATCTTTTGCCGGTATTTTTGCGGGATTGGGAATTGGCAGTGCAGCCGGTGACCGGCTGGGAGCCGTGCAAATGGTCGCGGGTGTTTTTGCCGGTTCGCTTTTGTGGTGGCTTGTGTTGAGCGGTTGTATTAGTGCGTTCCGGGAGAAGGTGGATGAGAGGAGCCTTGGTCTGGTCAATAAAGCCTCCGGTCTTGTTATAATGCTTTTTGGTCTTGTGGCTATTATTGGCAGGTAACATTGCTAGAAAAAAAGCGTCTATTACCAGGGCGGTAGTAGACGTTTTTTTAGGAAGTTATGATTTTAACGGACAAAGCCGCTCAGCCACTCTGCTACGGCAGAACTGGCCTCACGGGAATAGGCTGCTAAATGGTGGTCTCCGTCGGGAAAGAGTATTAGCTTCTTCGGCTCCGAAGCATGCCGGTATAGTGTGTGTGCTTGATTGGCAGGCACAATAATATCCGCTGTTCCATGTATTACAAGGATGGGGGTTGTGCTTAACCGTTTTACACAGGCTAGAAGATTGTGGCGATTAAAATCATGGATAAAGTCAGGAGTAAGCTGCAGGCGGCCATATTCGTCCTCTAAGGTTAGATTTTTGCCTGTCGCCAATATTTCATAATAATTACCGAGAGCTAAACGAAATGTTTCGTCTAAGTTCCAGGGAGTAGCCCATAGGATAAGGCCGTTTATTCTTTGGTCAGCTGCAGCTGCGGCTAATGAGGCACTACCACCCATGCTCCGGCCCAACAGGAATATCTGTCC
>CAZCEN010000163.1:0-7558 GCA_964497205.1 uncultured Sporomusaceae bacterium | reverse complement strand
TTTTATAGAACATGAGATGAACACGTAAAGGGATACTGAACTGGTTCCTTGTTCCCGTAAATCATATATACGCGGTAAAAGAATAAAAGCCAGTAAAAGCGATTGATAACAAAAAGCAGTTTGAGTTAGTGTGATAACTAATTCAAACTGCTTTCCTCTGTTTATGGGGTAAATTCGATTTCCTTACTTTCTGATCTATATATTGCGATTCGAAATTAGCTGTGACGTTGCCCGGTGCTTATTGGAGTGAAGCAAGCTTTTTGCCGAGTTCCCGGCACTTTTCGAGGTCTTGGTCAACCGGTGCATTATGTACGGCAAGTCCTTCGCCCAACACGGTGAAACCCATTGCAGTCATTCTTTCCACCCAATCACGCATCCACTGTCCGTCACCCCAATCATACGAACCAAATAGCGCAACCTGAGCCGCTGCTGCTTTTTTACCATCTAGCAACTCGATGAACGGGTCCATTTCACTTTCCTCAAGCACTTCATCTCCCATGGCCGGGCAGCCAAACGCTAAAGCGTCGGCCGCGAGTACATCAGTCGCGGAAACCTGGTCAACGGAAGCGATTTGTATTTCGCCCGGCCACACTGTCGCCGCCCCTTCGCCAATGGCTTCTGCCATTAATTTAGTATTTCCGGTCCCGCTCCAATATACGATCATCATTTTTTTCATATTCATCTCTCCTAATAAATTTTTATAGCTATGCATACACAGAATCTTTCCTGTGGTATCGCCCGTTACATTTTAAGCCGATGCCGATTCTTGCAGAAAATCCAGTTTTCCGCACAAAATTTCATGACAAGTCATTCCGCCGGACAGATGTTCCAATACAACCGACCGGTTCCGCGCAAACCGCTCAATTGTCCTTATTGACTCGTCCGGATTACCATATATGCACCACTCCTTGCGGCAGGTCAGCGGTAAATCCGATAGTCCCATAAAACCTAAAACATCTTTTAATGGAATCCCTAGTATCAGCCCAATTTCGTGTGGGCAGGCATCCTGAAATCGCCGCCGCAGTAAGTCAAGGCAGGCTTCTACGCCCTGTTCTATTGGATAGCCTAAGCTTCTGAAGAAATATTGATGTCTCTTGTCTCTTAGGCAGGCTTCCAGTGCCTCCGGCCGATAAAATAAGACAGTCTCCCGGTTAACGGATTTACGCAAAACCAGATACCGGACCCGGGTCTGCTGTAAAAAATCAATTCCGTACTGATGCCACAGAGTTAATAGCGCCTGTCCCCTGGTATCGACCAGCGACAAAACCGTAGACGGCTTGCATCCCTGTACCGTCGACGCTAATTCAACAGTCAGCCATTTATGAAATTGCAATAGGCTTTCTGCTTCCGAAATCCATCCGCCCGAAAGTAGTGTTAAATTTTTATCCACTAGCGACTCTCCCATCTTATATTACAGTTAAATAAGATAACCGGATCCTTGATGCCCAATTTATTGATAATGATAATCGTTATCATTTAATTTAATTTTAGGCAAATACTTTCTTCTTGTCAATCCCCGTAAGTAAAAAAAAATAAAACCGCTTCCAATTTTTTAGGTTTGGAGCGGTTTATCCACGCAGTGGTATTTACTTTTCTCGTATGGTGCCAGCAAAACATTTCCTAACGAAGGAGGTGCGGGGCCTAGTGCATTGATATTCATGCGTTGCACCCCTGGCCCTTCAAGTCCCAAAGTGCCTTATAAAAGTAATAGCCGGAAAGCAAAATTATTACCGTCGTACTGATGAAGAGGGTCGAAAAGCCCATAGTTTCGGCTACAAAACCAAGGACAGACGACCCCAGAGCATAGCCGACATCCCCTGCAGCCGCAATGACACTCAGCGCTGCCCCTTTGTTGGCAGGACTAACTTTATCAACAACATATGCCGCTAGTGTTGGGTAAATTACACCAAAGCCAAAGCCAATTAACGCCCCGGATACAATAAAAGTAATTGTCGCCGGGAAAATCCCCAGCAGCATGGTACTAATAGCGTTAATAATCGTTGCCGCAAGCGCTGTGCGTTCGGCATCCCAGCGGCTGTTAATTTGATGCACAAACCCCCGGGCGCAAACCACAGCCACACTAAAGGCAATAAAAAATACCGAATAGGCGGTGATGTTCAATCTTAGCGCCAACAGCGGCACAAAAGTAAAGGCCGTACCTAAGGCAAAGTTGGAACCAAACAAGCAAATTGATGGGGCAAGTACTCCCTTCGTCCGCAAAACATCCCGATAAGGCACCCGCTGGCCGTCACCAGTCAGCGGTACTTCATGGCCTCGCAGCCACATTAATCCGGTGGCTGCAGTTAAACTGGCCAAGCCCAGAAAAATCAAGCTGGAAAACCCATAATCGGTGAAAATCAATGGGGCAATACTGGTAGCTACTCCCATCCCGATCATAGTGCATAACGAAAAGTAAGCAATGGCGGCAGAGGTATTTTCCGAACTTTCTACTCCACTGGCAAAACTAATTGCGCCTGTTCCGTAGAATGCCATTGCTATTCCCTGATAAAAGCGAATCAGCAGATACTGCCAAAAGTCGGCGGCCCACAGATAAACCGCTAAGCCGCCTGCTGTTAATACTTGGCCAAAGAGGGTAATAATTCTGCTGCCCCGGATGTCGACACTCATTCCCGCCCACGGTCGAACAATTAGCGCCCCCAGGGAAATAACACCCATAATCAAACCTATTTGGGATTCACCCATCCCCTGCATTTTTAAATATATGGGCAAAACAGGGGAAAGCAAATTAGTGCTAAATACATTTAATAACTGCACCGCAGCAATGACTTGAAATTGTTGGTTACTTAACAACCGGAATACCATTGACATAAAAAACACCTTCGTCTAGATACGCATACAGTTAACTTCTATGCGTGACCTAAGTATACTCTATAGGATATACCAGATGGAGGCAATCTTCAAGGGTAATTGTATTTATTTTCCTTAGCTCTATAATGCAAACAGCCGCTCCGTATCAAACGACAGAGCGGCTGTTTGCCAAGGCTTTACTATTAATTAGTTGCTTGCCGACCCAATCGCAATGCCGATTAGAAGGGCGGCAATGGTACGCAATTCACGATCATGGCGTTCTCTTTCGCGCTCCTGGCGTTCACGCCATTCTCTTCTGCTTTCATTATGACGCCGTCTCATTTCTCTTTCATGCCGTTCATTCTCCCGGCGCATCCGTTCATCATGGATCCGCCGTCGGTCATTGTCATGACGGTCATGATGATCACCACGATCAAGCTGAACGATTTGCTGCGAGTTACCAAACTGTGCCGGTGCTGCGGCTGCTACCGATGGGAACATGCTAACTGGCATTAAAGCGAGCATGGAGTATATAATTCCTTTTTTGGCGACGATTTTCATAGAATCACTTCCTTTTTTCGGTTAAGTCCATTGTATTGTCCATATTTTTGAATTTCTTTAGAAAATACTTGATAATAACAAAAAATATTCCTCTGTTGCCAAAGGGTGGGAAGATACCATATCTATTATGTAAGGTTAACTTGACAGTGACGGGCAGAAGTACTATATTGATGGTGTAAGGTTAACATTGCAGAGGTGGATGAGAATGAAAAATAGATTAAAAGAGTTTCGTGAAATACTGGGATTAACCCAAGAACAATTAGGAGAACTTGTAGGGGTTTCACGGCAAGCAATCAATGCCATTGAAACGGAAAAGTTTGAACCATCAATATGGTTGGCTTATGATATCTGTCAAATATTTCAGTGTCCCATTGAGAAGATTTTTCTTTTTGAAGAAAGCAAAAGGAAGTCTAGAGCACAGCAAAGCAGGGGGATAATATAAATGGCAATAAGACAGATTAGGCTTTTTGATGATGAAATCTTAAGAAAGAAGAGCAAATTGGTTGAATCTGTAGATGATAAAATAAGACAAATACTAAATGATATGGCAGATACTATGTATAATACGAAAAATGGCGGGGGATTAGCAGCGCCACAGGTAGGCATATTAAAGCGATTGGTTGTAATAGATATGGGGCAGGGGCTTATAAAATTAGTCAATCCAAAAATAATTAAGATGGAAGGAAAACAAAAAGTCGTAGAGGGATGCTTAAGCATTCCCAACACCTATGGAAAGTTAATAAGACCTGCAAAAGTAACGGTACAAGCATTAAATGAAAACGGTGAGGAAATTGTAGTGACAGGTACAGGTGATTTAGCAAAATGTTTTTGTCATGAAATAGACCACTTAGAGGGCATTCTTTTTACTGATTTAATTGTGAACTAAAATAAGTCAAAAACATACAGACTTTGCCATAGTCCGGCAATTTGTGTAAAAATAAAAGCCCCGCTATAGCCATAAGATGGTTGTTTGCGGAGCTTTATTTAGATATTTCCATCAAAATAACCATTCCCATGATGCGCCGACGAGTTATTAATTATAAATCCTTTTTTAAGTAAATCATATCTATAAGTTGATTGCCATTTTCAAATATTGGATGGTTATAGTTATCTACAAAGAAATTTTTTACTAAATGAGAATAAACAAATCCGCACTTTTGGTAAAAATGAATAGTCATTGGGCTATCTCCCGTGCCGACAAACATAGTTGTTCCTAATCCTTTATAGTAATCAAAAAGATAAAAGATCAATTTTTGACCATAGCCCATTCTTTGATAGTTGGGATTGGTGGCGATATTTTTTATTTCAAATATACTATTGTCTTCCTCTGTAACAATACAAACTGCTTTTAAGCCATTATCATATAGGGAGAACATTTTCCCACGATATAAATATTTATTTATCATGCTTTCCTGTTCATCTGCTATAAGAAGCAAGTCCATAAATTTATGTCTTTCAGTATTATCTATCTGAACAATATTCATATGAAACCTCCAAAGTGAATAATAAAGAGTTTATTAAATAGAATTAGGACGAAAAAGCGAATATTTTGTTTTCAGTCCTGCTAATTAATGGTAAAATAGATAAAAACAACTAATGAAAAATTATTATCTATTATTTTGAAGCTGAGATGAGGGGTGAAAATAATGTATGATATTTGTATTATTGGCGCAGGGGTAGTCGGCATGAATATTGCCAGGTATTTGTCCCGGTATGAACTGAAAGTATGTGTATTGGAAAGACAGGAAGATGTTGGCTGTGGCTGTTCAAAAGCGAATAGCGGGATTGTACATGGCGGTTACTCTGACGAACCTGGCAGCCTAAAGGCGGAGTTGTGTGTAAAGGGGAACAGAATGTATGAACAATTGGAGAAAGAACTAAATTTCGGCTATCGTAAGACGGGATCACTTGTTGTGGCATTTCGTGATGATGAATTACCGGCATTACAGCGCTTGGCTGAATACGGAAGGCAAAACGGGGTAAAAGGTTTAGCAGTCATAAGTGGTGATGAAGCACGAAAAATGGAACCCCATTTAAGTACTGATGTATGTGCAGCCTTATATTGCGAGAACGCTGGAGTAACATCACCCTATGAATTTGTCATTGCCTTAGCGGAAAACGCAGTTGCAAACGGGGTCGTGCTAAAACTTAAAAACGAAGTCACAAACATTATAAAACTTGATCATTATTTTAAAATTTCTGCTGACAATGGGGAAGAAATAAGTTCTCGGTATATAATCAATGCAGCGGGCATTCATAGTGATAAAATTGCTCGAATGGTTGGTATTGATGAATATAAAATAACTCCGCGTCGCGGTCAATATATTCTACTCGATAAAGATCAAAACTATTTGGCTAAATCTGTGATTTTCCAAGTTCCAACAAAACTTGGAAAGGGTATTTTAGTGACAACGACATATCACGGTAATCTTATGCTTGGACCGAATGCAGAAGAAATTGAAGACAAAGAGGATTTAAGTACTGACGAAACAACACTTAAATTTATCATTGATACGGCCCGGAGGTCAGTTCCTGATTTTAACATAAAAAAAGCATTGAAATCTTTTGCTGGCAACCGGCCGGTATCCAATAAAAAGGATTGGGTTATTGAAGAAAGCAAGGTAAAAGGGTTTATCAATTTAATTGGTATTGATTCCCCGGGGCTAACGTCTTCACCGGCAATTGCTTTGAAGGTAGCCGATATACTTCAGGAAACAGGGCTATCTTTTCAGCCCAAGTCAAACTTTGAGCCCTTCAGGAAACCCATAATCATCAAAAAGGCGGATAACTTTAGCGGTGACATTAATGCAAGTGATCCAAAACAGCATATTATTTGCCGATGTGAACAAGTCACTGAGACGGAAATCATTGATTGTTTACACAGGGGTATTCCTATTAATTCTCTGGAGGCAGTTGCCCGCCGGACAAGGGCAGGTATGGGCCGTTGTCAGGGGACCTTTTGCGGGCCAAGGGTCAGAGAAGTTATCGCCCGGCAGCTTACTATCTCACCGGAGGATGTTCCGGGAAGGGGTGAGGGCTCCTCGACGTTAGTCCAGCGGGTAAACCGGTTGAATATACTGAAACTGTAGCCGAAGGGCTAGGAACCGGTTTTCCCTGCATTGAATATGTAATGTTAGGGTGCCTATAATATAATGCGTGATGAAGGGAGTCTTATAGGATGCGGCAAAAGCTTACCATAGTTACCTTGGGCGTTAGTAATTTAAATCGGTCACGAGTATTCTATCAGGATGGATTGGGATGGAAGCCATCAAGCTCCAGCGAGGAAAATATTATCTTTTTCGATTTAGGCGGCGTAGGGTTAGCATTATATCCGTTTGACGAACTTGCTAAAGATGCAACGGTGAACCCTGAACGAGCTGGTTTTGCCGGCATTACCTTAGCACATAACGCCAATAGTGTTGAGGAAGTAGATGCTGTGATGAAAAAAGCAGAACAAGCAGGAGCAAAGATCGTCAAGAAAGCGCAAAAGGTTTTCTGGGGCGGGTATAGCGGCTATTTTGCCGACCCGGATGGATACTTATGGGAGGTGGCTTGGAATCCCTTTATAGAAATTGATGAAAAGGGTGCATTGGTTTTCCCATAATACCCGGTTGTTTTATTATAACTTCTGACAGTGAATTGTCAGAAGTTATTTTTATTATAGGAACGAATCTTGTTCCCCCATCCCACTTGGGTGATGGTTTAGGGGAGAATAAGAGTGTCCGCATCCGCGTTCTTTAACACTAAATATATTTTAAATAATTACATGCGATAATGAAAAAAAATATATATTGAGGGGCGCTGTAGTGGCGGATTTTATGGCTAGAGGAGGAACTTATTTTGGCGGCAAAGCTAATTCCATTTCCAGATAGATCCGAACCAGATTTGACAGAAATAGAGACAGTTATCCGGCAATGGTTGTTGTATTTGTCGGATGAAACCGACTTCATTGAAACGGTTGCCGGACGAATGATGAGTTTTATTGTTAATTATACCGATAAATGGATTGAGCCTACTTTTGACTTAGTTGTACCGTCAACTTTGTCGCTGGAAGACAGAAGAAACCTGTTGGCCTCGGTAGAAAAAGGTGTTGACGATTTGTCCGGACAGGTGCAGGAGATGGTTAACAGAATTATTATCGAAAGATTTTTCTTTGAAGTAGAATTTTATGAAAACCAGAAAAAAGAAA
>CAZCEN010000162.1:0-7563 GCA_964497205.1 uncultured Sporomusaceae bacterium | reverse complement strand
GATCTTAAAGCGATGGATGCTCGTATTTTTCGGGATGAAAAAATGGGACTTGGCGAATTAGGCCCGGGGCGCTAAACGCGGTTTCGCCACGTTATGTATTGAGCGGCGGGCAGGCCGTTACGACCATTGTCGAAACATTATAAATGCAGTGCCGTACGTATTATACGTACCACATATAAATTAAGAATAAATGGGGAGGAATTAGACATGGATTTTGTATTAACACAGGAACAAGAAGACATTCGTAAAATGGTGCGGGATTTCGCTGAAAAATCGGTGGCACCTACAGCTGCTGAACGGGATGAAAAAGAGCTCTTTCCCCGGGATATTTTTGACCAAATGGGTGAATTGGGCATCCTGGGATTGCCATATCCGGAAGAGTACGGTGGAGCAGGCAGTGATTTTGTAAGCTACTCTATCGCTGTGGAAGAGATTTCCCGGGTGTGCGGTTCTACCGGTATTGGACTATCGGTACATGTATCGCTGTGCGCATGGCCGATTTTTAAATATGGTACCGAAGAACAAAAACAAAAATTCCTGCGTCCTTTGGCCGAAGGCAAAAAACTCGGCGCATTCGGTTTAACAGAGCCTAATGCCGGTACCGATGCCGGGGGAAGTTCAACGACTGCGGTGAAAGACGGCGACAGTTATGTAATCAACGGTACTAAAGTGTTTAATACCAATGGTGGTGAAGCCGAAATCGAAGTTGTTTTTGCTCTGACTGACAAAGAAAAAGGCATCAAAGGCATGAGTGCTTTTATTGTGGAAAAAGGAACTCCCGGATTTAAGTTTGGTAAAAAAGAAGTCAAGATGGGAATTCGCTCCTCCGTACAACGAGAACTCATTTTTGAAAACTGCCGTGTTCCTGCCGCTAACTTGCTCGGCAAAGAAGGCGAAGGCTTTAAAATTGCCATGAGCACTTTGGACGGCGGACGGATTGGCGTTGCCTCTCAATCAGTCGGTCTTGCCCAAGGCGCCCTGGAAGAGGCCATTAAATATTCCAAACAACGGGTACAGTTCGGCAAACCGATTGCCAGCTTCCAAGGTGTGAACTTTATGCTTGCCGATATGGCAACAAGGGTTGAGGCTGCCAGACTGCTAACTTACCGTGCCGCCTTTAACAAATCGCACCACCTGCCGTATTCTAAAGAAGCCGCTATGGCGAAATTATTTGCTTCCGATACCGCGATGTCAGTTACTACCGATGCTGTGCAAGTATTTGGCGGTTATGGCTTTAGCCGCGAATATCCTGTTGAGCGTATGATGCGTGATGCCAAAATTACTCAAATATACGAAGGTACCAACCAGGCACAGCGGATGGTAATTGCAGGAAACATTTTAAAATAATTGAGGCAGGAGGCTACAAGCATGGAGATTGTTGTTTGTGTCAAGCAAGTGCCTGACACCACCGAAGTAAAAATCGATCCGGCGACTAACACACTTATCCGCCAGGGTGTGCCTAGCATAGTCAATCCATTTGACAAAAATGCAGTAGAAGCCGCCTTGCAGTTAAAAGAAAAGCATGGCGGCAAAGTTACCGTTATTTCTATGGGACCACCGCAGGCAAAAGAGGCTTTAAAAGAATGTTTGGCAATGGGGGCTGATACAGCCATCCTTATCAGTGATCGGAAGTTTGGCGGTGCCGACACTTTGGCTACCAGTTATACGTTAGCAGCGGCCATTCGTAAACTTGGCACATACGACCTTATTTTCTGCGGTAAGCAGGCCATTGATGGTGATACTGCCCAAGTTGGACCGGAGACTGCCGAACATTTGGGGATTGCTCAGGCAACTTATGTTGCCAAAATTGATGTGAATGGCGATGTGGTCCGCTTTGAACGGGAACAGGAAGAAGGCTACGAAGTTCTCGAGGCCAAAATGCCGCTGCTTGTATCGGTGGTAAAATCCATCAATGAACCGCGCTACCCTTCCATTAAAGGAACAATGCGAGCCAATCGCGCCGAGATTACCGTTTGGACGGCCGATGATCTTGTGGTTGAGGAGCAGAAGCTGGGGTTAAAGGGATCACCCACCCAGGTTCGCAAAATCTTTACACCGGCACAACGCACGCAAGGGGTAATTATCCAGAAGGATACGGCACGGGAATGTGTTGCGGAACTTATTCAAAAACTGTCTGAAGCAAAAATTGTGTAACGAGGGGGTAACAGAACAATGGCAGTAAAAATAACCAAAGAACAATGTATTACATGCGGCGCCTGCGTGCCTGTCTGCCCGTTCGGAGCCATCGAAATGCGAGAGGACACAGCCTATATTACGGAGGCTTGTACTGCCTGCGGTGCTTGCATTGAGGTCTGTCCGGCCGAAGCCATAGCGAGGGAAGCTGAACAGAAAGAAGTTGCTATGGATAAAACGCAGTACCAGGATATTTGGGTATATATCGAGGTGGCCGAGGGTAACCCGCGTAACGTAGGCCTGGAACTTTTGGGAGAAGGCCGTAAACTGGCTGATGCTATGGGGCAAAAGCTGGCAGGAGTACTTATCGGCCAGGATATAGCGGGATTGGCAAAAGAGGCATTTGCTGCAGGGGCTGACCGTGTCTACCTAGTCGAGGATGCTGAGCTGGCTCACTATAATACGGATGGCTATACAGCGACGATGGTTGACCTGATTCAAACCTATAAACCCTCGGTTGTTCTGATGGGAGCAACCAACGACGGGCGCGACCTTGGTCCACGGGTTGCTTGCCGTGTAGGTACTGGCTTAACTGCTGATTGCACCGATTTGGGCATTGATGAAACAACCGGATTGGTTGCATGGACGCGGCCGGCATTTGGCGGCAACATTATGGCGACCATCCTTTGTCCTGAACATCGGCCCCAGATGGGAACCATCCGCCCATCGGTATTTAAGCGGCCGGTGCCTGATTACAGCAAAACCGGGGAAATCATTCGTGTCGCCAGTAAAGTGAAGGCCGCGGATATCCGAACTAAACTGATTGAAGTTATTCGTGTTTGTACTGCATCCTGCAATTTAGAAGAGGCTGAGATCATCGTATCCGGTGGCAGGGGGTTGTGTAAGCCGGAAAACTTCTCGCTTATAGAGGCGTTGGCTGATGTATTGGGTGGAGCTGTTGGCGCTTCCCGTGCGGCGGTAGATGCTGGTTGGAAGCCGGCTATGCATCAGGTTGGACAAACCGGAAAAACAGTCGGACCAAAAATCTATATAGCCTGCGGGATTTCAGGAGCCATTCAACACTTGGCAGGGATGTCATCTTCGGATATTGTCATCGCAATCAATAAGGATCCGGATGCACCTATTTTTAAAGTAGCCGATTTTGGGGTTGTTGGTGATGTTATGGAGGTACTTCCGCTTCTTACCGAAGAGTTTAGAAAAATAAAAGCAGGCTAATGTACGTCAGGCTGTGCCCTTACTCAAGAAAATGGTTCAGGCCGGGTACCTGGGCCGTAAAACAGGCAAAGGCTTCCATGACTACGCTAAATAAATAAGGAAGAGGTGTTTTACATGAGTGCATATGAAAACTTACTGTTTGAATCTGAGAATGGTATTGGTATTGTGACGATTAACCGGCCCAAAGCATTAAATGCACTAAATGCTGCGACAATCTACGAACTGGACCGAATGTTCGATGAATTGGCAAAGGATGATACCGTAAAAGCGGTTATTCTCACAGGCAGTGGCCAAAAAGCTTTTGTTGCCGGTGCCGATATTACGGAAATGCAATCCATGTCTGCTATCAAAGGCCGGAATTGGGGAAAACTTGCTCAGGCCGTTTTCAACAAGATTGAAAATCTTCCTAAACCTGTCATTGCTGCCGTAAACGGATATGCGTTGGGTGGCGGTTGTGAAATCTCCATGGCTTGCGACATCCGGATTGCAGCAGAAAATGCAAAATTCGGCCAACCTGAAGTATCACTCGGTATTCCTCCCGGATTTGGCGGTACCCAGCGCTTGCCTCGCTTGGTCGGTAAAGGCCGGGCTAAGGAGCTTTTGTTTACCGGCGATATGATTGATGCCGAAGAAGCTTACCGTATCGGTTTAGCCAATAAGGTAGTCGCTTCAGAAGAATTAATGGAAACCGCAAAAGCCATGGCGCAAAAAATAATGTCCAGAGCGCCTATTGCTGTACAGGTTTGCAAAGCCGCTGTTAACGAGGGAATGGACACTGATCTGGAGTCCGGTGTTGCCTATGAAGCAGAAGTTTTTGGATTATGTTTTGCCACCGAGGACCAAAAAGAAGGAATGACGGCATTTGTGGAAAAACGCAAAGCTGTTTTTACTGGAAAATAGTGTTCGTTTTCTTGGTTTGACCATAGAGTAGAGAGGAAAGAGGTGATAGGGTTAAGTAACCACTATCACCTTTTCCTCAAAAAATATCTTATGATATGGTAATTGGACTATTGAGGAAAAGCGACCAAATGTCTGGATTATACGGGATAAAGAAAAAATATACGTATTTATGCGGCGGGTTCCTCGTAAATTTATTGACAATACAGGTAAATAGTATAATAATTACTTTGTATGCACAATTTCGATATAGCATAATTATTAATTTATGAGGTGGATAAACTTGCTGGCAATATTCGATAGTATCTGCATTCTGTTAGCTAAAGCAGAACAAAAGCATTTTTTGTATACAAAAAAACTATTAGATGAAGCTGGACTGGAAATATCACCAGGTCAACTAGTGGTACTATATTCGTTATTTAATAAGGACAATATCTCTATATCTGAGCTGAGTAAACATGTGTATCTTGATAATTCAACTTTGACCGGCCTTATTGACCGGTTAGAGCGTGTAGACCTTGTTCGCCGGGCAGATGCTCCCCACGATCGGCGTTCTTATCAAATTACCCTGACTGATAAGTCAAGGAATCTGGAACCAGAGATTAGGAAAGTAATGAAACAGGTTGAAAATAAAATGCTTGAAAACTGTAATGAGGCCGAAGTCGTAATGCTTCGCAGTATCTTAACCCGTATCTTCGCAAACTTTAACATTTAAGTGGAGGTAAACAGGGCTTGTCAGTACGACCGGTCTAATAGTTAGCTATGAAGAATCTAACGCGTGAGAAACTCATCCAAGCCGGTGCGAGGGCTATGCTCTCGAAAAGCTATCATAGTGTAGGAATTCAGGAAGTTTTATCGGAAGTCGATGTTCCTAAAGGATCGTTCTATCACTATTTTGCCTCCAAGGAAGATTTTGGGGTGGCTATAATCAAATATTACGGCGAACAATTGGCAAGAACAATTAAAGAGCGGTTAACTTCTGATAAGTTATCACCCCGGCAACGGCTGAAAGAATATTTTTTGGCGGTACGTGAGTATTACAGGAAACTGGGTTATGGTCAAGGATGTCTGGTGGCAAAGCTTGCTACAGAGGTGGCCCGTTCCAGCCCGGATATGCGGATTGCCTTGAAGGGTGAATTTGACAGGTGGTCGAATTTGTTTACCGACTGTATACGCGAAGCGCAGCAAGCCGGCGAAATATCAAAAAAGTATAATCCCGGCGAGTTAGCAGAGTTTATTTACACTTCGTGGGAAGGCGCCTTAATTCGTATGCAGGTAAACCATGATATTAGTTCGCTGGATAATTTTATAGACTACGTATTTTCTTACATCTTGCCGGAAGAAGGTAGTAATAGTTAAATAATTCCGTTGGCATAAGTGTAGCCATTTTTTATAAGCAAACCTGGTTTGCTTATAATTTTACAGTATATGAGACGACCGGTCTAATAGTTGATATTAAAAATATAATTATGCATCAAATCTAAGAGTAGAGAATGTAAGGATAAAGAATTGCTTACTCTAATAGTATTATGAATATTTGGGAGGTAAAGAGAATGAAAAAAGTAGGACTAAATGGGATATGGCAAAGAATTAAACAAATGATAACAATGGAAACAATAGAAAGATACGAAAAAACTTATGGAGATATGCAACGAGGAATTGAGTGTATGGAATTTGCCGCTGGTGATCCAATATTATTATCAGGATATCAGCTTCAATATAGGAAAGTAGATGATAAATCGAAGAGGAGCCGAAACCCAATCGGCGTTATTGGCGGTATAAGCTATTTGTAAGGTGTTCGGCAGTGCAAATAAGGAAAAACGAGTAGCTGACATGATTAATAACAATGGTTCTGTGCGAGATCATGGCCTGAATCCGGAATTTAATAAGGTATTCGATCAGAAAGAGCCAGGTAAGTCTAATAACTTTATCTGGCTTTTTTATTTTGATGTACAGTTCTCGAAAAGCGAAGTATTTTTATAAGCTTTACTATCCTTGTTGGGGGTAGAATGGAAGAGAATAAGATGGTGGCAATGACATAGGGCGTATATCCTGTGACTTAGCTTCTGCAAAAAAAGAGCAATAAATTTTGGTAAAATTAATATATAATTAGGAAATATAATAGGAACATAAAAGAGTACATATAATCACGGAGGCGTACCGGCATGTCTACCTGGGGATTTATGCACAAATATAAGAATAAGTATTGGAGAAAATTTCTGGCTGCCGCACTATTTGTAACTATCGAAGCGGTATGCGATCTATTGCAGCCAACCATCATGGCTAAAATAATTGATATTGGCGTGGCTAACAAGCAACTTGATTATGTATTGCATCTGGGAGGAGTCATGGTATTGGTAACAGCTGTTGGAGCGTTAGCAGCGTCGACGCGCAATATCATTGCCAGCAGGGTATCTCAGCGATTTGGGACAGAGCTTCGCGCAGATTTATATGAAAAAATTCAAAAGTTGTCGTTTGCCGATATTGATACTCTGAACCGGGCGTCTTTGGTAACCCGAATAACAAACGATGTAACACAGGTGCAGCAATTAGTAAACGGACTCATGCGAATTTCATTGAAAGCGCCATTATTATGTATAGGTAGTCTAATAATGGCCGTAAATCTCAATCCTCATTTAGCCGTTGTGTTGGCTATCGTTGTTCCTACTATAGCAATACTAATTATCATTAATATGAAGATAGGATTTCCCCGGTTTATTCAGGTTCAGAATGCAATAGACCGGGTAAATTCTGTAATGCGGGAGTATTTAGCCGGGGTCAGAGTGGTAAAAGCCTTTAACCGCTTTGAGTACGAGCAGGAAAAGTTTACAGATGCCAATAAGAATTTACAGGCTAAATCGCTAGGGGCCATTCGCCTGATGACTGGATTTAGTCCTGGTATTGCGCTTACTGTTAATCTGGGTATTGTTCTGGTACTGTGGTTAGGAGGATTGGGGGTTAGTACGGGACAAATACAGGTTGGGCACATTATTGCATTTATCAATTATATGACCCAAATTTTATTTTCGTTGATGATCATATTTTTGGTGTTTAATACCTTTGTCAGGGCGAAAGCTTCGGCTAGGCGGATTGGAGACGTATTTGAACACCAAAATGATGCCAAATGGACAGCTGGCTATGCTGATAACGACACAAATATGTGCGGTTGTATTGATTTTGAAAATGTCAGTTTTAGTTATACGGGAAATCAGAATCAACTCGTACTAAAAGATATCAATCTGACTTGTCTTTCAGGGCAAACAGTTGGTATTATTGGCTCAACTGGTGCCGGCAAAA
>CAZCEN010000161.1:0-7596 GCA_964497205.1 uncultured Sporomusaceae bacterium | reverse complement strand
TATATTCGTCCGTTTGTAATTTCAACAGATCCGTATGTTGGCGTTAAAGTAGCCGACCAGTATACTATGTTTATTATTACCTCGCCTGTTGGAGCGTACTACGCCTCAGGCTTCAAACCTGTCAAGATTAAAGTTGAAGATCATTTTGTCCGCGCGGTAAAAGGCGGCTTGGGCGAAGCCAAGACTCCGGCTAACTATGCCGCAAGTCTGAAAGCTTCAGAAGTAGCCAAAAAAGAAGGTTTTACCCAAGTGCTGTGGCTTGACGCTATAGAGCAAAAATACATTGAAGAAGTCGGTACCATGAATATCTTCTTCAAGATTGACAATGAGATTATTACTCCGGAACTCAACGGCAGTATTTTGAACGGTATTACCCGTCGTTCGGTTATTCAGGTAGCCAAAGACTGGGGGATGAAAGTGACTGAGCGCCGCATTTCTATTGATGAAGTGTTCGCGGCTCACGAACAAGGCAAGTTGCAAGAGGTATTCGGTTCCGGTACAGCGGCTGTTATTTCGCCGGTTGGCGAGTTGTCCTGGAAAGGCAGAAATATCGTTGTTAACAACAATCAAACAGGTGAAACCTCACAGAAACTGTTTGACCATATTACCAGTATTCAGCAAGGACGAGTTGCTGATAAATTTGGTTGGATTGGCGAAGTTACAAAACTGTAACTCATACATCTGCTAACTATTAGGCTTGTGCCCCGGGCACAGGCCTAATTTAATATTTCTGCTATTATAAATAATTTTTTATATTTCGGTTTTTGTTTAAAAGGTTTTCCTATTATTGGGTAGAATAATGATATAGGTTAGACTGCAATTTTACTTGTTTTTTGAGGTGTACAGATGATCTTACAGGTACGGGGAATACTTTCGACCATTAGTTTCCTTGATATTGTTGACATACTAATCGTTGCCTACTTTTTATATAAACTCTATGTCATGATTCGGGATACGCGGGCCGTTGCTTTGTTAAAAGGACTTGTTGTTCTTTTGCTAGCCACTCTTGTCAGCAAGTGGCTGGGACTTAATGTCATCAACTGGCTGTTGCAGAAAACCATGACCGTGGTGCTGGTAGCGCTGCCGGTAGTTTTTCAGCCTGAGCTTAGACGTGCGCTTGAACAGCTCGGGCGAGGTCGTTTCTTCCATAACGGTGCACAATTAAATGCTGAAGAAAAAGCAACTTTATTTGGAGAATTAGCTGCTACGGTAACCGCGCTGTCCAAGAATAAAATTGGTGCGCTGTTAGTGCTGGAACGTGAAACCGGACTCAATGACTATATTGAAACCGGTATTAAAGTGGACGGTTTGGTATCAAGCGAATTTTTGATTAATATTTTTATACCAAATACACCATTGCATGACGGCGCTGTTATTATCCGTGGCAACAGGGTGCAAGCGGCAGGATGCCTATTACCGCTGTCTGACGACAGGACGCTGACCAAGGAACTCGGCACAAGGCACCGGGCCGCTATTGGCATCAGTGAGCAGACTGATTGTGTCGTTATAATCGTTAGCGAAGAAACCGGAATTATTTCATTGGCCAGAGGCGGCAGGCTGCATAGATATTTGGATGCCGATAAGCTTAAAGAACAACTTGTACCACTATTTGCGGCCAAAACCTCTTCACTTAATGAGTTGTTTAGCTGGAGGCCGTCGTAATGTTTCACAACTTTTTTAAAGGCACGGGAGAAACTAAAAATATAGCGCCTAAAATCTTTGCGATTGTATTGGCTGTGGTATTATGGCTGTATGTTATGAATGAGCAGAATCCACCCATTGAATCGTCCTTCACAATACCCTTGGAGGTTCGCAACGCAGCGACAAGCTATGTAATTGCCGATGTTCCCGAGACTGTCAAGGTTAAGGTGCGCGGCCCGCGCAGTATTGTTGCCGGCGTACTTACCCGCGACCTTAAGGCATATGTAGATGTCAAAGGGTTAACTGAAGGCCGGCACAATCTTAAGGTTCTGGCATCCTTGCCGGCTAGCCTGGAACTCGTCGAGGTTAACCCTGATAGTGTGCCCGTACGGCTTGATACGACTGTTGCCCGGCAGGTACCGATAGAGGTTCGCTTTAGTGGTACGCCTGCCAAGGGTTTTCTAGCAGGAAAATCTGCTGCCGGCAACGAGCTCGTTACTATTGAGGGACCAAAGAATGTTGTCGGGACAGTGGAAAAAGTAATTGCTGTTGTTGATTTATCAGGCAAAACTGCCGACATAACCGCAGATGCTGCACTTGTTCCTGTTAATAAGGATGGCCGGGAAGTCGAAGGACTTACTATCTATCCGGAAAAAACACGGGTAACTGTCAGCATAACGGAAGGCGTAACTAAAAAAATGATTGATATCAAGCCGGTTACACAAGGAGAATTGCCGACTGGATTTGCCATTAAGGGCATCGTTACCCGCCCGGATAAAGTAGAAGTTCGTGAAGTCAAGACCGGGAAAGGTATTGAAAACATTGACGCAATTTATACTGAACCGATTGTTCTAAAAGATATTGTAGGAAATACGGAAAAAGAGGTTAAACTACAATTACCGGAGGGTCTGACAAGCAATACCACCAGCGTAACGGTTAGCATCAAAGTCGGGCCGCGTTAAAGGAGATAAGAGCTTTTGCTTAAGATCAGTAACTTTCGTGTACCGTTAACCGACGCTACGCCGCTCAGGCAACTGGCGGCCAGGCGGCTTAAACTGCCGTCTGATGCAATAAAACAAGTGGTGATTGTCCGGCGGGCTGTAGATGCCCGCCGTAAAAATAACATTAACTTCGTATACACCTTGGAAGTTGAGACTAAGACCCCGCCTGGTCAGACGCTCAGCCGGCTGACAGGCGATAGAGATGTTACCTTGCTAACTCCCGTTACGTCGGAGGAATTGACTCCGGGCACTAAACCGTTAAAAAATCGCCCGGTAGTAGTTGGGGCCGGCCCGGCCGGTCTGTTTGCCGCATTTATACTGGCGAAGCACGGTTACAAGCCGCTGTTAATCGAACGGGGGCGGGATGTAGAACAACGAGCCAGGGATATCGCCGACTTTTGGCGGACCGGTCAATTCAACCCAATCAGTAATGTCCAATTTGGGGAAGGCGGCGCCGGGACATTTTCCGATGGTAAGTTAACTACAAGGGTTAACGACCCGCGGATGGCCGAAGTGCTTGCCATCATGGTCGAAGCTGGGGCGCCGCCGGAAATAGCTTATCTCCATAAGCCCCATATCGGGACCGATAAGCTGCGGCAAGTTGTCAAGAATATCCGCACCCGGATTGTGGAACTGGGTGGCCAGGTAGAATTTGAGGCTAGGCTGACGGCGGTCAAGGCAAAGAATGGACGGCTTAGCGGCATAACAATTAATGATGATCGTTATGTGCCCTGTGAGGCGTTATTTTTAGCTATCGGCCATAGTGCCCGCGATACGTATGAAATGCTTTACCATAGTGATGTTGCGATGGAAGCCAAAGCCTTCGCAATCGGCGTCCGGATCGAACATCCGCAGGAACTGATTGACCAGGCGCAATATGGTGCCAGCGCTGGTCACCCCAAACTGGGAGCGGCCGACTATGCACTGGTATATCAAGATAAGGCGGCCGGACGGGCGGCATATTCCTTCTGCATGTGCCCGGGCGGTCTGGTGGTTGCGGCTGCTTCGGAAGAAGGCGGGGTAGTCACCAACGGTATGAGCTTATTTAGCCGTGATTCCGGTATTGCCAACAGTGCCTTGGCGGTTACGGTTAATCCGGCTGATTTTGGACCGCATGTGCTTGACGGTATTGCGTTTCAACGCCGTTATGAGCAACTGGCCTTTGCGATTGGCGGCAAAAACTACAACGCCCCGGCGCAAACCGTAGGGGATTTTTTAAACAATAGGACAGGCAGCACGAAATATCTTGTTACGCCTACCTATCAACCGGGGGTACAGCCTGCTGATCTTAGGCAGTGTTTACCTGATTTTGTCACAACGACACTGGCCAGAGCGCTGCCTGATTTTGGCCGCAAGATTCGCGGTTTTGATCATCCGGGCGCTGTACTTACTGGCGTGGAGACTAGAACATCCGCTCCTGTTCGCATAATCCGCGGCCAGGACTTTACTTCGATTAGCACTGCCGGCCTGTATCCGGTTGGCGAGGGTGCCGGTTATGCCGGCGGCATTATGAGTGCCGCACTCGACGGAATGAACGCAGCCATTAGTTTTATTAAAGAATACAAAGCATAGTTACTGTACAAGTGAAAGGAGCTTTTACTATATATGGCAAGATTATTTGGAACTGACGGTGTGCGTGGCTTGGCCAACGCCGAACTTACTCCCGAACTCGCCTTTAAAATGGGGCGAGCTGCTACCTATTATTTTGGCAAGGAGCATCAACGGCCGATCTTTTATATTGGCCGGGACACCCGTATCTCCGGCCAAATGCTGGAGGCGGCTTTAGCGGCGGGTATCTGTTCGGCCGGTGGTGAGGCAGTATTGTTAGGGGTTGTACCTACTCCGGCAGTTGCCTACCTGACCCGTAAGCATGGAGCTCAGGCCGGTGTGGTTATTTCGGCGTCCCATAACCCCTTTCCTGATAATGGCATTAAATTTTTTGCCGGTACAGGCTATAAACTGCCCGATGCAGTAGAGGATGAGCTGGAAAAGTTAATCGAAGCTCAGCCTGATGCCATGCCAAGGCCTACGGCTGATGGTGTTGGTTTTATTACCAGTAAGCATGACATGTTAAACGAATACATAGACTACGCGGTAAATACGGTCGAAACAAGTCTGCAGGGACTTAAAATTGTGGTTGACTGCGCTAACGGCGCCGCTTACGAAGCGACACCGGCTGCCCTAAGAAAGCTAGGGGCAGAAGTGGTCGTCCTCAATGACAAGCCGAATGGTACCAATATTAATGCAGGCTGTGGGTCGACTCACCTCGAGCAGCTGCAGGCTGCTGTCCTTCAGCATAAGGCCGACTTAGGTTTGGCCAATGACGGCGATGCTGACCGTTGTTTGGCTGTTGACGAAACAGGCGCAGACATCGACGGCGACCAGATGATGCTCATCTGTGCGCTCGAAATGCTTAAACAAAATACATTACCGGAGAAAACACTGGTAGCTACTGTCATGAGCAATCTTGGCATGCACCAGGCAATGAAAAAAGCCGGCGGTAAAGTGCTTGTTACCCCGGTAGGTGACCGTTACGTACTGGAGGCTATGCTTAAACATAACCTGGTGCTTGGCGGCGAGCAATCAGGCCATATTATTTTCAGCCAGTACAGCACAACCGGTGACGGTCTGATTACTGCCCTGAAACTGGCGGCAGCTTTAAAACAAAGCGGCAAAAAGATGTCTGAGCTCGCTAGAGTAATGACCCGGTTCCCTCAATTGCTGGTTAATGTGCGAGTGAAGAGCAAAGAGGGCTGGGAACAGAATGCTAAGATAGCTGCAGCCATCAAGGCCGGCGATGATGAATTAGGTGACAATGGCCGTATTCTGGTACGGCCTTCCGGAACAGAACCCCTTATCCGGGTTATGGCCGAAGGCCCGTCTCTGCCTGACCTTGAGCGCATTGTAGCAACAATTGCCGACGTTATTAAGCAAGAACAGGGTTAAAGGGTTATTGACCAATATGGTAAACTATATTACAATAAGATAGAATATGGTGAAGGAGCACTAAACGGTGCTCCTTTGCATATGTATGGGTTAAGTAACTAAGGAGGTGGGAATGACAAGGTAAGCCGGATAAGAATTATCTATATAACAAAAACTAATCTAAAAAGCGCTGGTGCTTGGGTGCTCCAAGCAGACGAGGAAGAGGTTTATCGAGCAGTCAGCGGATACCTCTCGGTTGCTGCTAACCGTAAGCTTGCCGACAAACCCGCAGGGTGACCTGCGGAACAAAACGGCAGCAGGCAGGATAAAACCCATACGAACAATCGAAGATTTTTAGGAGGCTTATATATATGTGTGGTATTGTAGGCTATATCGGCCCTGATCAAGCGGCTCCTTTTCTCTTGGATGGAATGAGCAAGCTGGAATACCGTGGTTATGATTCAGCAGGTATTGCCGTATTTGACGGCAATGGCATAAATGTAGATAAAAGTGTTGGCCGGCTCAACGTGCTTGCCAAAAAAGTAGAACTTCATCCGCTCAACGGTCACGTCGGCATTGGCCATACTCGTTGGGCAACTCATGGCCGGCCGTCTGACGCTAACTCCCATCCCCATACCGATTGCACCGGGAGATTTGTCGTCGTGCATAACGGTATTATCGAAAACTATCTGCATCTCAAAGAACAGCTTATTGCTAAAGGACACAAGTTCACTTCCGAAACCGATACCGAGGTAGTAGCTCATCTTGTTGAAGAATTCTACCAGGGTGATTTTGAAGCTGCAGTCAAAAAAGTGCTGGAGAAAATCGAAGGTTCTTATGCACTGGTATTTATGTGCCAGGACGAACCTGATAAACTTATTTGCACTAAGCAGGATAATCCGCTGGTTATCGGACTGGGCGACGGCGAAAATTTCATTGCCTCCGACATTCCGGCCATCATCAGCCGTACCCGCAAAACCTATATCCTAAGTGACGGCGAAATGGCTGTCGTGACTAAAGATTCAGTTTGGGTTATGAACCGTCAGGGCGTACCGGTAACCAAAAAAGTATTTGAAGTAAACTGGGATGCTGAAGCAGCCGAAAAGGGCGGTTATGAGCATTTCATGATCAAAGAAATTTATGAACAGCCTAAAGCCGTTCGCGAAACCATGACCGGCCGTGTGGCCAAAGATGACAGCGGTATTATCTTTGACGAACTCAAATGGAACAAAGATGATATTACAGGAATCAAAAAAATCGCGATAGTAGCCTGCGGTACGGCCTACCATGCTGGTATTGTCGGTAAATATATGATTGAAAACTTGGCACGTATTCCGGTTGAGGTTGATGTTGCCTCAGAATTCCGTTATCGTTCGCCGCTGATTGATGATCAAACCCTGACAATTGTCATCAGCCAATCTGGCGAGACCCTGGATACCTTGGCAGCTTTAAAAGAGGCTAAGAATTTAGGCTCCCGTACTTTAGCGGTAACTAACGTGGTTGGTTCTTCGATTGCCCGTGAGGCCCATCAGGTTATCTATACCTGGGCTGGCCCGGAAATCGCAGTTGCTTCCACTAAAGCCTATACAACCCAGCTAATCGTTATGGCATTACTGTCTATTTATATGGGCTCGATCAAAGGCACACTGTCTCCGGAAAGAACCAAGGAATTGTGTCAGTCTTTACGGAACCTCCCTGGCCAAGTTCATGAAGTATTAGAAGACGTTGAACCTATCAAAACCTTTGCCCAGCAATACGGCTTCTGCGAAGATGTATTCTTCATTGGCCGTTCCTTGGACTACGCAGTTGCTTTGGAAGGTTCACTCAAACTAAAAGAGATTTCTTATATCCATGCGGAAGCTTATGCCGCCGGCGAATTAAAACATGGTACCTTGGCCTTAATCATCGAAGGGGTACCGGTAATAGCGCTTGCTACCCAGCATGACGTATATGAGAAAACTCTCAGCAATATCAAAGAGGTAAAAGCGCGTGATGCCGTAGTAATCGGTATCGGTCTCAAAGGTGATAA
>CAZCEN010000160.1:0-7608 GCA_964497205.1 uncultured Sporomusaceae bacterium | reverse complement strand
CCTCCCCTCCAGTCAAAGAGTTTCCTAGTATTATGAAGTCTGGCTGCCAACAAGAGTTAGTTTCCGGTAAGTTTTCTCCCTTAACTAAAGGTTAATAACTAAACAAAATTAGGTCCGGATGAAAAAGCTAAGCATTATTGCTCTCTCCCTAATCCGGACCTATTTTTTACCAATTATCTGCGGGGACCTTTGGGGTTAACCTATCTAATTCAGTGTGACTTAGCGCAATAATCCCTCGCCTTTATCAGCAACAGTTATCTGGCCTTCTTTTAATTTGGTGAAAATTTCTTTAGTCTTACTGATAACATCCTCCCGAAGATTGGGATTTGCGGCAGGAATACCGATACCATCATTTTTTGCATTAAACACAAGGGATTTACCGCCGGGGAAATTCCCGTCTTTCACACTTTTAACCATATCATAAGCTGCTTGATTAACACACTTCATAGCCGAAGTCAACACAACAGATTTCGTCTTGCCTTCATCATAATAACCTTGTGAGTATTGATCTATATCGACGCCAATAACCCAAACCGGATGACCGCCTTTGGTCCGGGCGACTGCTTCATTAATTACGCCTATACCGACGTTGCCGGCCGAAGCAAAAATAACGTTGACGCCCCGGTCATACATCTGGGCAGCCAGATGTTGTCCTGCCGCAACATCATGAAAAGTTCCCTGGTAAAGGAAGTTTTCAGCTTTTATGGTAATATTGGTACCAAAATTGTTATTAGCGTATTTTAGGCCCTGCTGAAATCCCCAGTTGAAACGCTGCACAGCCGGAATTTCCATACCGCCGATAAAACCAAATTCACCGGCTTTCATTTGCAAGGCGGCCGCAACACCGGCCAAGAAGCCGGACTCGTGTTCGGCAAAGTTAATAGCTACGGTATTGGGGCCAATTTTGGCCTTACTGTAATCGTTGCCGGGATGCGGCAATCCATCCAGAATTACGAATTTGCTATCCTGGTATTTTTCCTGGGCTGTATAAATCGAATTCTCAAATTTAAATCCGGGCGTAATAATCAGCTTGTAACCCGCATCATGCAAATTGGCAATTTCTTTGTCATAGTCGGCTTCTGTCGAACCGGCCGGCCGCAAATATTTAGGCTTGAAGTTAAAATCCGTTCCCGCCTTGACAATACCTTCCCAGGTTCCTTGATTAAACGACCTGTCGTCAATTGTGCCGGAATCAGTAATCATCCCTACCATGAGATTCTCCGCCGCCGGCGCTTTCGTCTGCTGCGTCCCGGAGCAACCAACAATCAAAATAGCTAAACCAAGAATCATCAGTAACAAAGACAAGCTTCTTTTACGCACACCCATCCCTCCCATTATTTGTACATAATGGGTATTTTCTCCATCAAGATGATGAATCCTTCCGTTTTTCGCTTTTATTAATAAAAAAATTCATCTTACGATCCGGGTGCCTTATCCGGCTAAACATACAAAAACCCGCGAAAAAATTCGCAGGTTTTTGTATGTTTAATTTTAAGGCGCTATTTACTGAAACCATCTTACCTGTTCTTACTATCGTTCTATTTTGCCTAGTGATTTTTATCCATGTAGTGTTTTGCTTTCTCACGCACTTCCTTAGCGGTTAATGGCTTATTACCTTCGGTATCTTTGATTTCGTGCTCAATCCCAAATTTATCAGGACCTGGTTTTGGTGTCGGCACCCTTATCACCTCCGGTAATAGTGTTTCCTAAACGCTTTAGTTTACGCCGGCGTTTAGTGATCAGGAGATATTTACTGGTCTTGGGTAAGTTTAATCAGCTTATTCGCAAGGTACCCGCCAAGACCAATGACGCTCTCAATATGTAAAAAATGCGCAATGGAGGGATCGAATAAAATAGTTGCATTGGCCGCGATTTCTTCGTCCCCTTCCCAGATAACTGCACATAGCGGGATTTTCGGAAATACCTGAAAAACAGCGGAGGCATCCCCAAAGGCGGCAGGCTGTCCACCTAACCGTGGTGCGTATTCAAGCAATAACTGCGGCCGCTGACCATACGCCTTAATCAGGCCCTGAATTGCCGTTTTGTGAAAGGCCGGATAGAACAGGCTGCCGCCGTTTGGTATCTCTTTTAAACTCACCCATTTATGCGCCGGTTCCGCCAAAGACTGAAAGAAAGACAAATAATGCAAGATTAATATTGCCGTTTCTATGCCGGGTGCCTGCCCATCGGATTTTCGTGTAATTGTTTGGTGTTTTAGGTCTAGTGTGTAAGTCTCATTTAGAAACGGAACAACAAATTGTTGTTGTTCTTCTATGTACCTCACATCCATATTACGTGCAACTTCCGCAGGATCTTTTTGCTGCAAATCCTGCCAGCCTTTATCATAGGCTATTCGGTAATTTGTATCCATAAAAACCCCCTCCCTCTTAGGTTTGATTATAACCCATTTCCGCTAATAATTTCTAAATAAATTTGTTTATTTTAGTTTAAAATACTTATCCAGCAATACTTTTGTCCGGCACAAAACCCGCTCCAAATTATTTCCCGCAATACTTATTTGTTGAAAACCGTCGTGGAGATCTTGCAGTTCAAGCTTACGTTGCTGCTCTAACTGCTTCAGGGAAGGAAAACAAAGCGAAAAATTGCTCCACGTCTTTTTTATAACGATATAGGTTAGAATAGAGCTCCCTGCCGTATAAGTCAGACCTCCGGCCAGCCGCAGCAACAGCCAGGGAAAAATAGCCTGGTTGGTTTCACCGACAGTAAGTCCTACAACATACCAAAGATGTGACTGTAATCCACCGGCAACAAGCAAGGCCACTGACATGATCAGTAATCCACCATTCAACAGGAAGAGTCCCGCCCAGCTGAGCCAATAGCTGCTTTTGTCAAGTACGATTTCCGAAAAAAATATATAATAACTCAAAGCTAGTACCAAAAAGCCAAAAACACCAAAAACCGATAGGTGGGAATGAGCCGAAGTTATGTACGTTCCATGAATATATTTATTAATGGCCGGAATTGCCATAAGAAACCCCAGTAAACCTGCCCCAAAAATATGATAAAACATGCTGCAGCCTATCATCGCCATGGCAATTTTCTCCCGATGTTCCAACTGAAAAAAATACTGCAGCTTTACTGTTTTAATAATAGAGTAAAGCAGTAACAAAGTCGGCACAACCTGTATCGTGCTAAACGCGCCGCCTACCCATATCCAGTAGAACGGACCGCCGGCCCAATAATAATGGTGCCCGGTAGCTAAAATCCCGGTCACGACCATGACAATAATATCCAGATAAATGACATTTTCAATAGTGGTACGTTGAATACCCGGCAGTGTCACCACAACGGCCGCAAGTACACCTGTACCGATAAGTTCCAGGCTCATTTCTTCCCATAAATGAACTACCCAGAACTTTATGAATTCTTCAGCAACCGGATGTGCATAGCGAAGGATATTAGGCAAAAAGAATACAATCAGCGTGAAGCTTCCGGCCAAAATACTAACCAGCGTAGCCCGGCTTTTTGGTACTTTTGCTACAAGATAAGTTCGGATCAGATTATAAAATAGAATGCAGATAGAAACAGCAATCCCGACTTTGAGAGGCCGATAGGCTTCCAGATATTCAATTCCTTCATTGAAGCCAAACATAAAAGAGCCGAGAATGGTTACTATGGTTACTAAAAACACCCAGAAATTTGCTTCGATTAATGTTAGGCTATACATTTCCCTGCCGGCTTCCCGGCCAAAAAAATAATAGACTATTCCTGTTATTCCAAACAGCGGCCACATGATACTAATATTTAAGTGAAATGATCTTCCTGCAATAAATGGAACCGGATTCGGGAAATCGGGTAAAACCGTGTCCAGTGCGCCTCCTGTCGACACAATTCCCTGAATACCGAAAAACATAAAAGTTATCAACGCATATTTGTAACACAGCTTTTGGGAAAGTAGCATGAATTAACTCCTTCTACTGTCTAAAGTCCAGTTCTTACCGGATCGATGTATCGGCGGCTTCCAGAGGCCAGTCAAGCGTATTAATAGTGTTAAGATACCTAAGGTAAGCCACAATTGCTTCGGCCTCTGGCTCAGACACCCCGACATGGCGCTTCTTTTTGGCTCCCGTTAGTATCGGCGCTTGTACTAAATAGTCCTTAAGCTCTTTATCGCCTGTTTTATCATACACCTTGGTAAGGTCTCCCCCCAAATACCCACCATTACCAAAGACAGTATGGCATTCAATGCAGGCATTTTTCTGAAAGACTAATTTTCCCTGTACTGCGTCTGGAGGGATAGGGTACGCCGCAGCAGCATTGAGGATGGAGTTATAAACAAGAGAAGCAAAGAGACTCATTGTTGCCAATAAGAGGCTTACGAATGCGTAAAATTTAACCAATGTCATCCCCTCTTTTGTATTATTTCCGTATTTTGCTAAAGTAGCCTCCACATCTTACTTATCCCGGGACGTCTTTGTCGAGGTTTAATCCTGCAATAAATGTAAAATACTACTAGCAAAAAGGTTTGCTAAGGAATACTACTATGCAAATTATCATAACTGATGTCCAATGGTTGCTGCTCCTGCTCCTTGTACTGGCTTTGGCCTTGATGGCGGCGGTGATTTTAGCCAAACCGGTTTTTCGCTATTTCATCAACCGCATCAATGATGACGCACTATCCAAACTGCTTACAGACAAGTATGAGCAAAATCTTGCCGAACTACTTCCCTCATTGCAACGCTTTTCTGTTTTAAATTTAATTGAACTAAGCTTACGGGCCGAAACCGGCAAAACGATCGGAAGGCCTTTAGGATCTCCAAAACAGTTTCTTGGCTATGATAACTTACTGTTTACTCCCAAACAAATGACGAAATTCTCCTTGCCGGAAAATGCCAAAGTAGATATGAGCGTTACGCTTGGCCCTAAAGCAGCAAAACCATTAACCATCCAAATCCCCCTGATGATCGGTGGTATGGCCTTCGGTTTAGCACTTAGCGAAGAAGCTAAACTGGCTTTGGCCAGAGCATCAAAAATAGTACAAACGGCTGCTAATTCCGGTGAAGGCCCATTTTTACCGGAAGAACCATTAGTAGCCGAGAAATTTATTTTACAAATTTGCCGCTGGTCCTGGGGCGGACGAACCGATCAGGAAATCGCCACCGCCGACATGCTAGAGGTTCAAATGGGCCAAGGGGCCGATATGGGCACCTCGCGCATAGAAGCCAAAGATCTTGAGGGCAGAGCCCGCATACTGGGAGGCTTGGCCCCGGGTGAACCGGCTATCGCCCTGCCTGCACCGCCCGGAGTTCAAACACCTGAAGACTGGCCTGTTTTTATGCACACCTTGCGGCAAAGGGCCAACGGTATTCCCATAGCCCTGAAGCTTATGGCGACCGATCGCCTGGAAGAAGAACTGGCTGTTGCGGTGAATTTAGGCGTTGACGTGGTTGTATTGGATGGTTCCGGCGGCGGCTCGCACGCAACAGTGCCCATTAAACAGGATGATTTTGGCGTTCCCAATATCTACACATTGGTGCGGGCGAAACGTTATTTGGAGGGCACTCAGATTAGCTTGGTGGTGGCCGGTAGATTTTTTACACCGGGTCAGTGTCTTAAAGCTTTGGCCCTTGGGGCCGATGCCATTTATTTAGGTACTATTCCCCTTTTAGCGCTCGCCCATAACCAAGTCACTAAAGTAGCTCCCTGGGAACCACCGACCACACTGGTGTATTATAATTCGCCAACCAAAACTCAGCTTAATATTGGGCAGGCTGCTACCTCTGTTGCCAATGTACTGACTGCAATGGTTGCCGAGATGGAAGAGACCATGCAGGCCTTAGGTAAGGCTTCTTTAAAAGAGCTTAGCCAGGACGACCTTGTTGCCTTAGATGCTACTACTGCCAAGCTCACAGGAGTTAAAATGGAAGTTCATTCCGCTAAGATGCCATAGCTGAATATCCGTGGGTTTAAAACCATAGGAAACTGCTGATACTACCAGCAAATGTAAACACAGCTTGCGCCTTTAGGACAAGGCACAAGCTGCTATTTGCTAAAAATTCATTGAGGAAATACTATTATGCCATTCATTATAGCCGATTTGCAAATTTTGATACTACTGCTTCTTTTATTGGCATTCGTACTGGTTATAACACTGGTTTTCGCTAAGCCGGTTTTGCGTTATAGCATGAATCGCATGTCTGATGATGTGTTAGCCAAGTTGTTCACGGAAGAGTATGATCAGAATCTGGCCGAACTGTACCCGTCATTGAAGCGCTTATCAATCTTACATTTAGTTGAGATGAGCTTACGGGCCGAGTCGGGAAAAGTTATAGGAAGGCCCTTAGGCTCTCCCAGGCATTTCCTCGGCTATGATAACCTGATGTTTTCGCCCCGGCAAATGACAAGATTCTCCTTGCCCGAAAACGCTAAAATTGATTTGAGTGTAACCCTCGGACCCAAGGCGGAAAAACCAATGACAATCAAAATCCCGCTTATGATTGGTGGTATGGCCTATGGTACGGCTCTTAGCGAAGAAGCCAAACTAGCCTTAGCCCGAGCTTCCAAAAGACTAAAAACGGCCACAAATTCCGGCGAAGGACCTTTTCTCCCCGAAGAACCCCAAGAAGCCGGCAAATTCATTTTACAAATTTGCCGCTGGTCCTGGGGTGGACGAACCAACAAGCAAATTGCCGCCTCTCACATGCTGGAAGTTCAAATGGGGCAGGGCGGTAGCCTGGGGTCATCGCGCGTAGAGGCTTCAGAGATTGCGGGCAGAGCCCGCCTGCTCGCAGGGTTAGCGCCCGGTGAACCGGCTATCGGTCTACAAGGTCCACCCGGGCTAAAAAGTCCGGAAGACTGGCCTGTCTATATGGAAAAATTACGGCAAAGAGCCAATGGTATTCCCCTAGCGCTAAAAATAATGGCAACTGATAACCTCGAACAAGAGTTAGCAGTTGCCGCGGTATTAGGTTTTGATGTTATAGCTATTGATGGGGCAGAAGGCGGGTCCCATGCATCAGCACCTACCAAGCAGGATGACTTGGGATTACCCAGCTTAAATGCTTTGGTACGAGCAAAGCGTTTTTTAAAAAACAGCCGGATTAGTCTAATCATATCTGGTGGCTATTTTACTCCCGGGCAGTGCCTGAAAGCGCTGGCGCTCGGAGCCGATGCCATCTACCTGGGTACCATTCCTCTGTTTGCTCTGGTACATAACCAAGTGCCAAAGGTAGCCCCCTGGGAGCCGCCTACTACCCTCGTATATTACACTTCACCGACCAAAACACAGCTTGCTATCGATCAGGCGGCTACCAGCGTAGCAAACGCACTGACATCCATGGTTTTAGAAATGGAAGAGGCAATGCGGGCCTTAGGAAAAACCTCTTTAAAAGAGCTTGGTCCTGATGACCTTATTGCTTTGGATTCCGTCACAGCGGAAATCACGGGAGTGAAACAAGTATTTGATATTACAACAGCCCCAAAGTAGGAAGGCGAAAATTAAGCAGTAAGACAAGAAGCATAAACTGCGTCAAACTCGCAATTTATGCTTCCAGTGTTACAATTTCTCACTCACATTAGTTCTGTATTCAGTTCTACAAGATGTTACCTATTAAAATCGAACTTTATCGGCAGCCGAAACATGGCGTC
>CAZCEN010000159.1:0-7623 GCA_964497205.1 uncultured Sporomusaceae bacterium | reverse complement strand
TAATTGATTTGCCGCTGGTGTAGCAATAGATACCGTTGGTACGTAACTACCTGTTACGTTTTTACCTGAACAAGCTCAGCCGCCAATTGCCGGTTCAAGTTTCATTTCAATAACTACGGCGGAAGATCGCTTTTTTATATACTCTACTGCCTCTCTATCAATAGAAAACACGGCTTATTTTACGCCTCCTTGCAGCAGAACTGTGCACTTTGTACCACAGCGGCAGCATCCTCAAGCATTATATCTTGCAAAATTTCTGCTTCTGCCGGACTCATAGCGTCGTTTGTTTCAAATAAGTGATCCAATATTGTCCCCCCAATTAACTGGCTTAAAGCATATATACCGCCTTGTTGATACACGGGCAACAGGACTGTGTCAAAAAAATCCATATCTGACGATGAATAATCAAAAACCCGGCACCATATATCTAATAACTCTTGTTCCTCAAAACCTGCTCCTGCTAAAAGTACATCTTTATGATGACTCGTCAATGTAAGTATGCCAGACGCATAAACCCGTAAAGCAGCAGAAATCTGCTGCTTGGGTAATTTTTGTTTTATAGTCCGGCCATTAAAGGGTTGTACCTGTCTCTTTTGATCTACCTTTATTAATGCGGCAATTAACTCATCCGCACAAATGGCCGCGACAAAGAATATTCTTTTTTGTGTTTCATTTCTAGACATTTTAACAGCCTTGCTGCAATATTTCTGTGTATGCCGACCAACTGTACGATAATAGCGGCCTTTTGTCGCTGCAAAAATGTCTTGAAAAAATGTAATAACAGGCACAGTATCACCTCCACTTACATCTACATAAGACCTTTTTCTTTGGCTTCAGCTGTAAGTTTATCGCGGAAATCAGGATGGCTGATAGCAATTAATGCTTTTGCCCGTTCGCGCAGGCTTTTCCCCCGTAAATCTGCTACTCCATATTCGGTTACTACATAATGTACATCATTCCGAGAAGTAGTTACTGCAGCACCTCTATCTAATTCACAGGTAACGCGTGATATCTTGCCACCAGAAGCCGTCGATGGTAATGCAATAATGGACTTGCCATTTAGTGACCTGCTGGCACCGCGAATGAAATCCACCTGACCACCAACACCACTAAATTGTCTTGAACCAATCATTTCGGCATTAACTTGCCCCATTAAATCTACCTGCAAGGCAGAGTTTATAGAAATCATATTTTCATGCTGCCCAACAATATATGGATCATTAATATAGTCTACTGACTGCAATTCAACATCCGGGTTGTTATTGGCAAAGTCGTACAGTTTTTTAGTCCCCATTAGAAAAGTAGCCATAAATTTTCCTGGATTAATTGTCTTTTTACGGTTGGTTATGACTCCAGCTTCGGCTAAAACCACAACACCGTCAGAAAACATCTCGGAGTGTATTCCTAAATCTTTTTTATCTTTCAAGAACAATAACACTGCGTCAGGAATAGCACCGATGCCAAGCTGTAAAGTAGCTCCATTCTGGATAAGTCCGGCTACGTTTTCACCAATGGCCTTCTCGACCTCGCCGATTTTGGGAGGAGTAAGCTCAATAAGCGGTTCGTCATGTTCGACAATAAAATGAATAGCATCCAAATGAATTTTTGCACCACCGGTTCGGGGAACGTGGTTGTTAATCTGGGCAATTACAACTTTGGCACATTCGGCAGCAGGTTGTGTGTAGTCTGCAGAAACACCATAACTGCAGAATCCATGCTCATCAGGAGGGGTAATCTGGAGCAATGTAACGTCAACAGGCATTATATTACTTTTAAATAACCTGGGAATCTCAGAAAAAAAGCATGGAGTAAAGTCAGCCCGCTTTTCTTCTACTGCCTTTCTTGTCGATCCGCCTACAAATAATGCGTTATGGCGAAAACTTTTTTCCATTCCTGGTTGCGCATACTTAGCCGCCCCCATGGCAACCATATGGACAATTTCCACATTGCTCACTTCTGATGTTCTATCGACTAAAGCTTCGACCAGTGCTGTCGGCTCGCCGCAGGCATGTCCGATTACTACTCTATTACCTGACTTTACATGTCCTAATGCCTGTTTTGCCGAAATAATTTTCCCCTTATAAATTTCTCTCCAATTGTTCAAAATGACCCCTCACCCTCATCACAATTTTAGCAGCGATTTCTTGCACTTCTCTATTTACTGCATCAACCGTCGTTGCCGCAACTACAACGGAAGGTTTATTACTGTGATTGTACTTGAACGCACAGCCAGCAGTACAACCACTTATATATATAACAAAATCAACATCTAACGAGTTATACCAGACTTGATAGCCGCTTTCTATCAACATAGTCTGCACTTGAGCGGCTATTTGGCCCCGGTTGATCCGTGGGTTACACCCCCCGCAAAAGACAATGCTGATTCGCCGATTATTCATAGTTAAGTTCTATCCTTACGCAATATCTTCAATGCTTCATTAATTAAACTCTCGCTTACCTGTTGTACTAACACGACGCCCTTAATTTCCGGACATACTTCTTTAATTGCCGTTTCCACTAATTCCGACAGGGTTTGTTGGGCACCGGGACATGATGCACATGCCCCGGTAAACCGAACTTTTACAAACCCGTCGGATGTTACTTCAATCAACTCAATATCTCCGTTGTGAGCATTGAGCGCTGGACGGACTTTCTGCTCAATTACTTGTTGCATTTGTTCCATCGTAAAACATCCTCATAATTAATAATAAGTTATTATTTAACACCAGCTATTGCTTTAGCCAGCTCTTTCTTTTGGTCTAAGTTTCCTTGACGGGAAATCATAATACGTTGTGCCTGTGGTGAACCAGCACCATGCATAGACTCTGTCCGGTAACCCACGGCGGCAGTACCTAGTGTAATGTTTTCAATAAGACGCAGAATACGCATACGATTTTCAGTTGATACCGAAGCTACGCCGCGGAAATACTTTTCTACTACTTTGCCAATTTCAGGATGGCGGAGATCTTTTTCTGAAGGCATAGTTACCATCAGACCGCCAGCAATGTCTTCAGCCAAACGAGCAATTTCATAAGGGAAGCGAGTTACGTTTTGTTTGCAGACATTGGCCAGCAACAAATCAATGATGTAGTTGCCTGAAGCTGTTTTGTGGCCTTCAGCCGAGCAAGCAATACCGCAAGCATATAAGGTTTCGTTCAGGTGCATCATTTCAATCAATTTGTCTTTAACATGAGACGCTTTCGCTGCTCCGTTGAACTCGGCAGCTACTGCAGCAGCACCGATCAGCACGTCGCCCACACCAACTTTGCAACCACCGTAGCTTTGACGATGGTAACCGGCAAACCGCTCTACCAACATACCGCTGAACTCGTACTCGCCACACATGAATACATTTTCCCAAGGAATAAACACGTTATCAAATACCATGAGTGCTTCATGGCCGCCAAATTGTTTATTGCCTACGTCAATGTCGCCGCCTTCCAACTTACGGGTGTCACATGACTGGCGTCCGTAGATATAGAAGATGCCTTCAGCATCAGCCGGAGCACAGAAGGAAACCGCATAGTCTGCATCGTCTTTAGTCATGGAGATAGTTGGCATTACCAATATCCAGTGAGAATTGATAGCGCCAGTTTGATGGGCTTTAGCACCACTAACAATGATACCGTCTTCTCTCTTCTCCACAATATGCACAAACAAATCGGGATCAACTTGTTTGCTAGGAGATAAACTGCGGTCCCCCTTAGGGTCAGTCATGGCACCGTCGACTGTCCAGTCTTCCTCTTGCATTTTCAGTAAAAATTTGTTAAAGCGATCATGATACTTAGTGCCTAACTTTTGATCCATTTCAAAGGTAGTGCTGTCCACCGCATTGATAGCATCCATACCTACACAGCGTTGGAAGCAGGCAGCTGTTTTTTGACCTAATAAACGCTGCATTTTTACTTTTTTAACAAGATCATCTGCACTTTGATGTAAATGGCAGAAGCGGTTAACTTTTTTCCCGGTAAGATGAGAAGTAGCGGTCATAAGTTCTTCATATTGAGGATCCTGTGCCAATTCATACGTCATTTTTACCGAATTCATGGATGGTCTAATAATTGGATGATCCACAGGATTTTCTACTAGTTCTCCTTGCAGATACACCTTTAAATTGAGTTCGCGTAAGCTCTCTTCGTACTGCTGACCTGTTTTTAAAGCCATAGTAATAACCTCCTAAAGTTTCTTAAATTTTTAATAAGTCTACTACCAAATTGGCAGCAAACGAATTATTCTGCGCCAATCTTACTGTTGAACACAGGATCTTTTGAAGTGTCATATCTAGACCAATCGCGGATAAAATCTTTACCGTAGATCAGTAGACAAAGAACAACACCTACAGCAAATGCATAGCCTGCCCCACGGGATATAAGTACCGAACCTACGATACCGGCAACACCCAAATCATTAAAGGTTCGCGCTTTTAAAACACCGACCCGAATTGCTACATAGCCTTGAACCAACATAGTCAAAGATAAAGAAATCGGCAGAATGGGTTTTACCAGAGAAACAATCGGCATCAAGAAATAACTGGTGAACGTACCCAAGCGGAAGGAAGCCACGCCGCCAAACAAGCTATCCATAGCTTCCCGTCCGTGTTTATAACGTTCACAGGTTACCACCTGCATAGCAGCCCATAGAGGACCGCACATAGATAAATCCGGTCCCAACATAGACATACTGATATTACGGATACCACAGATTATGTTGTTGCGGTTTGCATCATAATGCACGTTTTCGTCACCATGACGAAATTCGCGCGCTTCGTCAATAAGTGCTTCGGCCTGAATTAATTCGCCAAACAGTACTACATAAGTAGCTGCGACCAACGGAAAAGCATCCATAAATAGACTGAACGGAGGCCAGCCGATATTGGCGGCAAATGGAGTCCATTCAGTAAACAAGGTATAAAATTGCGGAATAGTTATGCCCCATGTGATTGTCGGCCAAGGCAATTCGCCGAGCAATGGTGCAATAATAATTGCCAGGACAAGCGAAGGCATAAGACCTAAATCTGACAATACTTTAAAAATTACATGCTTATTTCTCAAAGTTTTAAAATGGTTGGAAAATAAAATATAGAAAGCAAAACCAATAGCAATGGTAATTGTCCAAGGATAGGAATCAAAGCGGCCCCCCTTTTCGAATACCAATCTGACAGCCGCTACACCAGCGCCGATTAAAATACCAGACTTGAGTGCATCAGGCACAATGTCAACAAACCTTTTCGCCAAACCAGTTGCACCTAACAAAAGCGCAAAAATACCAAGTTCCATCTCAAAAGCAATCAGCGCATGCATTCTGGCCACACCTTCTGGGAAGGTCTTTAGCCATAACAACAGCAATGGTATTGCCGGCGTAATCCACCCCGGAATAACAGGATCCCCCAAGTGGGCATGCCATAAATAGAAGAAACCATTTAAGATAACGACAGTAATTGCAATTTCAAACGGCATTCCCAGATATTCCTGGAGTACTGGAATAATACCAAGACACACGGCGCACATCAGCAACCCCTGAATATAGTCAGGTAACTCAAAGCGATAATGAATGAACGGAAGTCTTAATTGAAACGGCCCCAGCGGAATATACGGCTGAACTTCGCCGAAGTTACGTTTGTAAGTAGGACCTAACCAACTCATAAATAAATACCCTCCTATTTTTTATTGAGCATGTAAGCGCCATAAATTAACCCCGTGCTCTAGTCTTTTCTACAGTTGTAATCTTCGACCCCCTTTCTTTTTTTGCTTACACCATCTAAGATTGCAAGATACATGCCAAAGTTAGAAATCCCTGTTTTTTCAGACTTTTCCTATATTTATAACAGTTTTTAATAATTAACTAGGCGTTGCAAAAATGCAACGCCTAGTTATAAAACTTACTATTCACTTAGATTTATTTGGCATTGGGCAGAAATGCAACATTTGCATTTCTGCAACATCACTTATTCTCCAAATTATATTTAACAACCTTACGAAAAACTGTTGTTCTATCAACTCCTAATACTTCCGCAACTTTTTGCCATGATCCATATTCCTTATAGCTTTCAGTGAGTAAATACGCCTCTGTCTGCTCTACTGCTTCTTTCAACTTTGTACCATGTTTAGGTAGAAATGTTTTACTCCAGATTTTTTCTGGAATTATATTCGTGGTAAGTTCTTCGCCTGGTGCAGTTACCATCATACGTTCTATAACATTTTCTAATTCACGAACATTACCTGGCCAAGAATATTCCACTAACTTGTCTATTACCTGAGGCAAAATACGTTTATTATAACCAAAATGATTGTTAAACTTTTCAATGAAGTGCATAGCTAACAGTGGAATATCTTCTTTGCGCTGACGTAAAGGTGGCAGCTCAATAGGTATTACCATAAGGCGATAATACAAATCTTCGCGAAACTTCCCTTCCTTCACCATCTTGGCAATGTCTCGGTGAGTAGCTGCAATGATTCTGGTATTAACTGCGATCGGTTTTGTACCCCCGACTCTCATAATTTCTTTTTCTTGTATAGCTCTAAGTAACTTGACTTGGAGTAGAAGTGGCAGATCGCCCACTTCATCTAAAAATAGCGTTCCATTATGAGATAACTCAAAAAGTCCTGGTTTCCCTTCCTTTCTAGCACCAGTAAACGCTCCTCCCTCATAGCCAAATAATTCTGACTCCAACAATTGCTCGGGAATCGCAGCACAATTGATTTTTATAAATGGTTTTGAGGCGCATTTCCCATGTTTATGTATTAGTTTGGCGATTAGTTCTTTACCTGTGCCGGATTCACCATTGATTAGAACCGTAGAATCTACATCCGCAATTTTCATAGCAAGTTCTATTACTTGGGTCATTTCCGAACTCCGGAAAACCATCTCACTATCGTTATGAATCTGCAGTGATCGTAAATGTGACAACTCGGTTTTATATTTTAAAGTCTTCTCTTGGGTCTTCAATAATTGATTTTGTAAATTTGCCAACTCAGTAATGTCCCGAACATTTGTCACTACTCTGAATAAATTACCTTGTTGATCAAATATAGGACTGCCAGTAACTAATATCTTACAATTACCCTTCACTGTCTGGTTTATAGTAATGCGTTCACGCTTCTCTATTACGAGCAAAGTGACGGACTCGTCATAATACCCTTCTTCAACTAAACTTCTCATGTTTTTACCTACTATATCATTGGTTGTAAGCCCAGTGATACGTTCATAAGCTTCATTTACATGCAAGACAGTACCCTCACCATCAGTAACGAAAATTCCGTCATAGGAAGATTGTATAATTGCTCTTAATTCCTGAAAGAGTTCTTGTGTCGAAGTTAATTGACTGATAACGTTTTTATTTGAATCGCGTTTAGGCATTCACTACCACCTCACCGATTGCTATTTCAATTATGTAAATCTTCTAGCTAATATGACATTTTCCTTCCACGCTAAGATTGAACCTATCTAGATAAAAATAGACATCTCCGCCCTTTCCATATGTAACCATATATAGAAAAAACAGATTATTTATTTGAACCGCTTAGAGCTAAACTTAATGTCTCCATTATTGATATTTTGCGAAATAAACATCAGTAAATAAAAAACACCCATAAAAATGGATGTCCTTATAAAACAAAAAAACAC
>CAZCEN010000158.1:0-7625 GCA_964497205.1 uncultured Sporomusaceae bacterium | reverse complement strand
TTCTTGGATGTAGTCAGATGATAATCCCCCTTTTATTACAAATCAAGCAATTCACGCAAACAACTCCGCGCCTAAGGGCACGGGGCTTCCGGAAGCAATCCCGGCTTCGATTCGAACTAATTTCACACTTTCTTGTAATATTACATATTAATACATTAAATACAAAAATCCTGCAAGCTTTGCTTCACCTTACAAGATTTTGACGTTACTTGACTCAAAGTCCAGCTTTGTTCGCTTCTGCTTTCACACCCGCTGCCAGAAAGCAAAGGAAATATGCCGGGAAGCCTGCCTAAAGTAAAGGATAAGGGAAATGGATATTTTTTGACCTGTCATTTGTATTAAAGACATTTAATTGAAAGTATAAAATGCTGTTGGCAAATCAGGCCAACAGCATTTATTTTAGTTAGGCTGGGGGGATTTTACACTTGACTTCCGTACCAAATTCGTCATACATATGATATTGTACCTGATACACTTTGCTTTTCTCATCCCAAGTAGCCGTTACATAAAAATAATGGGGAAGGGAGCATCCCAAATTAGTGCCGCCACAAGCAGTTATAACAAAAGGGAATTTATAGTTGCCTGCGTTGCAGCACCATGCTCCGTGATGATGGTGGGCGAAAACTCCGAGAAGACGTTTGTTCAAACCACTAACACCTTTTAAAAAGGAGCGGGTTTGGTACTCTGACAAATAATGATCATTATACTCTGACGGTGCATGACATAATCGAAGTGGTACATGAAAATCAACGATATAATGGTAACCCACTTCCATATTATATCCTGGAAGGAGATGTAAATCTTTGGCGTTAAATTCTGGTTCTCTGTTTTCTTCTTTAAAGGAAACATTACACATACGAATCAATTTAACATTGGTATTTGGGATTAGCAACGATTCTCTAATTTTACCGATATACTTTTGAAAATGATTGGTTTGAGACCTTGGCCCGGGATAATCAAAATCATGATTGCCGAGTGAAACAAAGACGGGAAAGTTGCCCAGGATGCCTTTTGTAACTGTTACAAACGCCTCAAAATTATCTTTTGTTCCAGTATCAACCGCATCGCCACCATGAATCATGAAGTTTGGCTTAATCTTTCCTGCTGCAATGTTACCTGCAATATTGCGTAATATTTTTTCATAAAGCCTTCCATTACGGTTTAATTTATATTGTCCTGTACTAGGGGAAATCCCTAAGGTCCGTAAATGGCTGTCGCTTAAAACTATAAATGAAAAACTATTACCGGATATTGGGCTTTTCTGCAGAAGGTCCTTAGACCATTCATTTAATGGCTGATAAAAAAGCAATGACTCTTGTATCTCCCAACCCATTTCTGCTTTCATTTGTTGCTCCTTTCTCATCCTATTAATATTTTATGTTAATAGGATGAGAAAGGTTACAATAGCAAGCCATCTGCCCGATCCCTTAGTCATATTAAGCTAAAAAACCGAGAACTAGTCTTTGTAAGAAAAAGGCTAGTCTCGGTTTTTCCGTAGTCTTTTAAGAATTAGTAAATACTCTTATTTAATCTTAAAAGCACTTACCGCATTTTGAAGTGCAGTTGCCATGGACGCTAACTGACGGCTCGAAGAGGCAATCTCTTGCATAGCTGCCGATTGTTCTTCCGTAGCCGCAGAAACAGTCTGTGCTTCCCCGGTCAGTATATTGGTAACTTTATCAATATGCTCTACCGCTTCAACAATCTCTTTACTACTCGCGTCTGCTTGTTTGATGGCTTCCACTGTATTTTCTATCTTTACGGTAAGCGAATCAATCATTTCAATAATATTATGAAATGCGTCTCCAGCCACGTTAACTGCTTTAACACTGGTTTCAGTTTTTGTCGTCCCTTCACTCATCGCTCTTACAGCCTCAACCGTTTTTTGCTGAACATCAACAATCAAGGTCTCTATTTTTTTTGCTGCCATTTGAGACTGCTCTGCCAATTTACGGACCTCTTCCGCCACCACAGCAAAGCCACGCCCTTGTTCGCCGGCTCTTGCAGCTTCTATTGCTGCATTTAATGCCAACAAATTAGTTTGTCCGGCAATACTCGATATTGTATCAACAATTTGGCCAATCTCCCTTGATTGTTCACCAAGCTCGCTAATAATATTGTTCGAATCTTTTACTGCAACTTCTAAATCCGCCATATTTCGTATGGCATTTTCGATTGCCATTCCGCCTTCTTTTGCCGTGTAAGCGGTTTGAGCGGAGGCACTTGATACTCCCTGAGAATTCTCCGCAATAACATCCAGATGTCCGGACATTGCTTTAACAACACGGTTGGTTCTATCTACAGCTTCTTTCTGTTTGGTTGCCCCACTAGCTACTTCGGTAATTGAAATTGCCACTTGATTCGCAGCCTGTGCTGATTGCTCAGAACTTGCGTTTAACAGCTCTGAAGAGGATGCAACCGATTGAGCATTTACCTGAGTATTTCTGAGTACACGGGATAATTTTTCAACCATATTATTAAACGCCTCTGCCATCAAGCCCATCTCATCTTTGGATGAACTGTCAAGTTTTTCGACAACAAGATTTCCTTTGGAAATAAGAGAAGCTGCCTCGACTATTTTTAGCAAAGGTCTTATAAATTTACCGGACACCATAAAGGCTAACCCAGCAAATAGCAAAATTAGAAAAATGCCTATACCGCCAAAGACTAGAGCATCATTGATACTTTTTTTCCGCACGGCATCATAAGAATTTGAGGTAACAATAACCCAGCCGGTCTGCGGATTTTGTCGGTAACTAAGCAGGCTTTTTTCACCTTCCATATCCACTGCGGCATTGCCAGATTCACCGGTTAAGGCTTTTTTTATAAATTCATAGCCAGATTCATCAACTCTGTCTGCTTCTGTTTCCACTTTTTTTGCCGAGTGAGCCAATAACTTTCCTTCTTTATCCACAATAAATACTTGTTTTTTCTCATCGGACTGGCTTTTGACAAATTCCTGCAGCACAGATAAGTCATAGTCTCGCTGCAGCATTCCAATCACCTTGCCATCTTGATTTAGAACTGGAACGGCAAGAACGGTAATAAATCTTCCAGTAGCTTTACTTGTCAGAACTGGCGAAATTTCTTCCTTTCCCAGCATAACCGTTTTGTAATAAGCGCGCGAGGATATATCAACTACCGGTAAACCATCGCTGCGAATCATCTGCATCCCGTTGGCATTGGTAAGATGGGTGGGGTTAGCATCATGATAAATTTTATTTGTATTAATCACCGCTCCCCTCATAGGTGCAAGATAAGTTACCGGGTCCTCGAAAAACAAATTGGTTAAGGGATTTGCAGCGAGTGCTCTCAAACCCGTGAAATTTTCTTTTAGTAAGGCATTAATATTTTCCTCGACCAACTGCGATCGTTTCTGGCAGTCCCCTTCAGCATTTGTCATCGCAGTTGTATACGTACTGTAAAAATTAATAACAATAAAAATAGCGAGAGGAACCGCACTCATGAGAATCAACATACATACCAATTTCGCTTTTACACTCATACCCGCCAGCCACTTCAAAGATTACACATCCCTTCTCTTAAGTTTCTTTATATTTGTCTCTATGTAACGCTCGGCCAGTAGTAAACTGCTTTTATTTTGTTCGCAATTTTCAGTTTTTTATAGCGAAACTACGAATTACTTACTGGACCAAGCGATTTGCTGCCTATTATTTTGTATGCAAAATTTTTACTTATAAATACATTTCTTTATTAATACACTAAATCCTTCCAAAAGATTTCATTTTCATGTTTTTGAATTACTATATAACGGACAGGTAAAAATTTACTGAAAGAGAAGTTCATGGTAAAATAACCTCATGCAATAGCAATGACATAAAAACTAGCGAGACTGTCACAGAACAAAGAAGAATGGAGGGGAAAATCATAAAAAGGAAACATTTAATTGCTGGTATATTTATTTTTGCGGCGACTTTTTTTATGTGGTCAGAAATAATTTTTGCAAATCCCGCATCGCTTTCTATACCTGGTGCCGATAAAATATCGGAAGTGGTAAGACTAAACGGTGAACGTAAGTCCGAAGGCTATTATTTGAGTGACGTGGAATTCAAGCTTTTGGGGATTGCTTATTATCTCGACAGGGAGGATTTTGTTACAGCATCTACTAAATTGGATCAGCTGTACCATCAATTGAATTCAACGGAAGGGTTAATCAAAATACCAAAATTCGCTAATAAAAATAAGGAACTAGAGTTTTACCTAAACCTGCAAAATCCTAAAACGGGTGCATTTATGGATGATTCTTATCCGCTGTTTACTTACGTTGCACCTACATTAAATATGTTAAGTCATCTCGAGCTTTTGGCAAAGGAAACAGGCCAACCCTTGCGGCTTAAATATCCGCTAAGATTCTTAGATGAAATCAATACTGGTGAAAAATTAAAAGCCTATTTAGATGATTTTGCTTTAGTGGGACCAATTGGTTCCCGGTTACCAAAAACTCCATATATAGCAGCAACCGAAATAATTGATTACCGTGAAATAGAGCGCAATAATTTGTATACTTTTTCTCCTGAGTGGAAACAGGCGCTGATGCAATGGTATTACGACAATCAGGACATTAAAACCGGTTTCTGGGGTCCTAGATTAAGAGACAGCGGCGAGTTTGCTAATTCTGGCGAACTGGGTACTACATTTCATGTCGCTAAATTGTTTGTAGATGATGAAGGCAAGGAATACTACCCGGAATTTCCCTTGCGGTATAAAGACAAAATGTTTGCAACAACGCTTCAGAAGCTTTCCGAGCCTATGCCGGTTGATTTAGCTGAAGTACACGACTGGTCGCTTACGAGGTACCAGGGAATAAGACTGTTAAATGATTTTTTATGGAGCGACGCTTCGACTGAAGAGAAAGCGCGTGCTAAAAGACTTATGGAGAGCATTGTCAGGAATAGATTTGAAAAGTTCTACATTCAGCATGAAGGTGGTTTTAGTCTCTATCCCGGAGCGCAAAAGGCTGATTTAGATGGTACAGGAACTGCGCTAAGTTTGCTAAGAGTGGTCGGAATAGTATCGCAGAAGCAACAAGAACGGCTGTATGGTTCTTCTGACGAGAACATTAGAGATTTAGGGATCAATAAGGTTTCAAAATTGAAAGAAAATGACTTTACTATAATTAAAAATGTTGAAGGCATTAACTCTATCCGTTTATATCGTGTCGATCCTGCTTTGGGCAGGTATACTGATAATGTTGTTATTGTTATTTACCCAAATGAAACACCGGTTCTGGATAGCGTAGATTTATTGCCACGCATGAACCGGTGGGTTAATACTACACCGCAAACTATAGGTAATTGGGTGTCGAAAGAGTCAGTTATACAGAATTTATCAGCTTTTAAAATTAAAGCTGTTCCCGTAGCACAGGGGAATATTCCTCTAAAACTAGCAAATGAGGTGCTACAGACCAACCGGGAACTGATTGCCATTGGCTTTGATATTATGCAAGTTCCTCGGTATAAAATAATATATAAATTGAATGAGTCAGGTGACGGTTCTTTGACTCATCACAACTAAGTCTGGTTACAGGAATCCTGGCTTCAATTCGAACTAAATTCACACTTTCTTGGTAATATTACATATCTATACTCTGTTTATCATTATAATACAAGATCCTGCAAAGGTTGCTTCCTTGCAGGATTTTGACATTACCGGGGACTCAAGGGATCATTTTTTCGCCCATCACCAATGAATACGTCGGGTTTAACGGCAAAAACCTGTTCAATTTACCATACAATGCGCGCTGGATACACACAAGCTGCCTATCCCCCTGTCCCATTAGCGCGGAAAACATATATTTGGGGTACAGGGCCATATAGGATAGCATTGCACTGGATAGCACTGGTAATTAGGATAACACTCTTTAGGATAGCAATTAAATGGACGACAGTACTCTGGAGAACACTTTCTCGGAGCGCATTGATACGGTAAACATATGCGAGAACTATATTGCCGTAGTTCACATTGGTATTTATCATCTTCCATATATTCTTCTATATCAGGATATTCCCATTCATGATAAGTAGACATTGAAGCACCACCTTGCAGAGTTTGACGGTAGACCTATTACATAATATGCTTACTACTATGTTATAGTTACAGAGGCTAAAAGATACAGCGGGACGGCAGACCAAGGTCGTTTTCGGTCAAGTTACTCAACAAAAATGACCCGAAGTTTAATTCCGGGTCATTTTTAACTATTTGAAAATTTTCCTAAATTTTTCGATATACATTTCCGTTTCATTGAATTCTTGAATCATTTGAAAATCAGTTACTTTTTCGCCTGGTTTTAATTGGTTCAATATTGCATTGTAGTATGTAATCAGCTTATCTATTTCATTTCCAAGCTCTTTCCAGTCACTTGAAACAGAAGGATTATTATTAATCTTATCTACTTGCCAAGATAGCTCTACCGTCAAGTTTTTAATCTCTTCACAGCCATAATACAGCCGCATAACCGAAACCCCCAAAGTCTAGTTTTCCATGCCACCCAGGCCCGGCGTCTTCAATTACATCGACTGTAAATACTCAGATAATCCGCTGCTAATATTTGCGTGCTCCGCAACAATGCTTAGTAACGTACGCAAAGCCGGAGTAAATGTTTTTTGTCTATGAAATACCACAGAAAAAACAATTTCCAACTCAGGAGTATTACTAAGCTCTAGCAGTGTTCCATCTGCCAAATTAGGATTAACTAATACTTCCGGCAGCACTCCTACTCCTAATCCATTTATGACCGCTTGCTTAATTGCCTCGGAATCACTGTATATCAAAGCAGGGGTTATTGATTTTTCCTGTATATACTGGTCATACTTGGGACGATAGACGTTATCTTGTTTTAGTGCGATAAAAGGAAGATTCCAAATATTATTGCCATACCGCTTAATCAAATCCGGATGCGCAACCCAGACGAGTTTTTGGACGATTACTTCGAATTGTACAATTCGGCTATTGGAAATATTATCATGAACAAATGCAAAATCAAAACTATTATCTAAAATTCCTTTAATCGTAACCGGAATATTGAAACAATGTTCAATATTCACTGTCACATTTTTAACTAAGTCTTGATATTCAACTAGAATAGGCGAAAGCGTATGCGCCGCAACAGCCGTACCAAGACCTATTTTAATCGTCCGATCCTGTGCGAACTCTTGTAAGACGGCCTGTGCTTCTCCGTGTATTAACAGTAATTTTTCCGCGTAACTGATTAACCTGCGGCCCGCTTCTGTTATATATAGCTTTTTGCCTACCCTTTCGAACAACAGGACTCCAAAATGATCTTCCAGTGTTCTGATTTGCGCTGTTACTGTAGGCTGACTAAAATCCAGTTGCTCTGCAGCTTGGGTTACATTACCGGTCTTTGTAACTAAAAGAAACGTTTGTAGTAGTCTTAAATCCATATAGCTTAACCCATCCACCAATTTTACATATTATTTATCTGATGACCAATATACTTTTAGGCAAGTTATATTGTCGGACATCATTTATAACTGACAAACAATATAATGTTTCCGCAATCTCTATAATACCGTTTTTTCTGCCAAAAGAGAAATTGAATATGACTATTAAGTCAATAACTTCTTTTAATTTAAGAAGGAAGCATC
>CAZCEN010000157.1:0-7634 GCA_964497205.1 uncultured Sporomusaceae bacterium | reverse complement strand
CTAATAATAACAAATACTATCCTTTAAGTTGGCCCAGAGAGGTTTGCAAGGATGTAGACAAGCTAAGTATGTTTATTTGGCGTGGTCATTTACACTCCTTGCCCTTTCGGGTAAGGAGTTTTTAATTTTAAAGGGAGAGTGTGTAATGAGCAAAATGCAAGTATCGTTACGAAAAAAAGATATCCTCGGGCTCGAAACTATGACTGCAGCCGAAATCAATTTGATTCTTGATACCGCGAAGGAAATGAAGAACATTATCGACAGAGACATTAAAAAAGCCCCGACATTACGCGGTAAATCAATAGTAAATCTGTTTTTTGAAAACAGCACCCGTACACGAACTTCCTTCGAATTGGCAGGCAAATATCTAGGCGCCGATGTTGTAAACATATCGACAAGTTCAAGTAGTGTTGCTAAAGGCGAAAGCCTGCGCGATACCCTTCTTACTGTTGAAGCAATGGGTGTAGACATCATTGTTATGCGCCACGAGGCCGAAGGTGCGGCGCATTTTGCTGCAAATGTCGTCAAACCGATAATTATTAACGCCGGTGATGGTGCGCACGAACATCCGACGCAAGGACTCTTGGACATGTTTACAATAAAACAATACAAAGGAAATCTTGGTGGGCTAAAAGTTGCTATTGTAGGCGATATTCTACATAGCAGGGTGGCTCGTTCCAATATCTGGGGTCTACAGAAAATGGGGGCTGAAGTTCATTTAGCAGGACCTCAAACGCTGTTGCCGCGCGATATTGAACAAATGGGTGTAAAAGTACACCATCGGGTTGAAGAGGCGCTGGATCAGGCTGATGTGGTAAACGTACTTCGCATACAACGCGAGCGACAACAAAAAGGTCTGTTCCCCTCGGCACGTGAATATGCCCGGATCTTTGGCATTAATGCCGAAAGGTTAGCACTGGCTAAAAATGATGCCCTTTTAATGCACCCGGGTCCGATGAATCGCGGCCTTGAAATTGCTCCCGATATAGCTTACGGCGAACAATCAGCAATACAAGAACAGGTTAAAAACGGATTGGCAGTCAGGATGGCACTGTTATTCTTGGTACTGATGGGAGGGACTCACGTTGAAGCTGCTAATTAAAGGTGGACGAATTATAAACCCGGCGGATCACACAGATATGATAGGTGATATTTTAGTAGAAAACGGCAAAATTATTGAAATAGGGCAAAAAATTGCGACGGACGGAGCGGAAGTGATAGATGCCTCAGGACTGGTAGTAGCTCCGGGATTTATTGATATGCATGTGCATTTACGCGAGCCGGGTCTGGAAGCCAAGGAAGACATTACCTCAGGCACACGTGCAGCTGCTGCTGGTGGTTTTACTACTGTGGCATGTATGCCGAATACCAAGCCGGCTGTTGATAATTCAATCTTAGTTTCCGGCATAATTCAACGCGGTCATACAGAAGGTGTTGTCAATCTCAAGGTAATTGGTGCTCTGAGTAAAGGGTTGGAAGGCAAAGAACTTGCAGAAATCGGGGATATGATCCAGGCAGGTGCGGTAGCGATCTCTGATGACGGTGGCCATTTGGATAATACCCGGCTGCTCAAAACAGGTCTGGAATATACAGGGATGTTTGGATGTCCGGTTATAACTCATTCCGAAGATGAAGGTCTTGCCGGCGAAGGCTTTATGCACGAAGGTGCAGTATCCGCCATGTTGGGTGTTAAAGGCCGGCCATCTGTTGCCGAAGATATTGCGGTAACAAGAGATATACTGCTGGCAGAGTATGCGAATGCTCCAATTCACATTGCGCATGTCAGTAGTAAAGGCGCCGTTGAGATTATTCGCCAAGCCAAAAAACGCGGTGTAAAAGTAACAGCCGAAGCAACGCCGCACCATCTGACGCTTACTGATGAAGAACTCAAAACGTTTAATACGGCATATAAGGTAAATCCGCCGCTTAGATCAAGTGATCATGTAGAAGCTCTTATTGCCGGATTAAAAGATGGAACTATCGATGCAATCGCTACAGATCACGCACCTCACGCCTTCGAGGAAAAGGATGTTGAGTTTCGCTATGCTCCCAGCGGGTTTGCGGGTTTGGAAACAGCTTTGGGAGCAGTTCTTACAGGGCTCTATCACACCGGAAAGCTTACTTTGATGGAAATTATTGAAAAGATGTCTTACATGCCGGCCAAAATCCTGGGACTAGAAAGCGGCATACTTAAAAAAGGGGCTCAAGCAGATATAACTATTTTTGATCCTGAATATATATGGGAAGTAAACTGCATAAAATTTTACACAAGAGGCAAGCATTCTCCATTTGAAAGCAGGAATTTTAAAGGAAAAGCGCTAATTACTATAATGAACGGACGTATAATTATGCAAAATGGTGAGGTGCTTAAATGATTGGCAAACTGATATTGGAAGACGGCAGCGTTTTCCAAGGGATGCTTGCTTCCGGTAATAATGCAGTTGGGGAAGTAGTGTTCAACACCGGTATGACCGGCTATCAAGAAGTATTAACAGATCCGTCCTACTGCGGACAAATCGTAACAATGACTTATCCACTAATCGGTAATTACGGTGTGGCTGATATTTTTGAACAAGCCAGACAATCGTTCGTACGTGGTTTTGTAATTAGTGAACTGTGCGGACAGCCTAGCAGTTGGCAAGCAGAGGATTCCCTGGTTTCTTATCTCAAGGCGAGAAATATTCCTTGTATATATGGGGTAGATACCCGGGCAATTACAAGAAAAATTAGATCCCACGGTACCATGAAGGGGGTTATTGTAAGAGGTGATGCACAAGACAGTGAGATTGCCGAACTTTTTGACAGACCTCCTTTCGTAAAAGTAGTAGAGGAAGTTACTACAAAAGAAGTTTACAGAATAGCAGGGGATGGCCCACATATTGCTGTAATGGATTTTGGCATTAAACGCAATATCCTAAATTCTATGGCTAAAGCCGGCTGCCGGCTAACAGTTTTTCCTGCTCATACTTCGGCAGAAAATGTGCTGGCTATTAATCCTGATGGTATATTTTTGTCAAATGGACCGGGTGATCCTAAAGATGCACCAGTAGAAACAGTGCGTCAATTGCTAGGGAAAAAGCCGATATTCGGTATATGCCTTGGCCACCAATTGTTGGCGCTTGCCTTGGGTGGCGATACCTATAAACTGAAATTTGGCCATCGGGGTTCTAATCACCCGGTTAAGGATGTAGCTACCGGCCGGGTATATATTACTTCGCAAAATCACGGTTACGCAATCGAGGAGAAGTCGCTTGCAGCGCTTGAGGTGACTGTAACCCATCGGGCTGTAAATGACGAAACTATCGAAGGAATGCGGCACAACAAGCTGCCGGTGTTCTCGGTGCAATATCACCCCGAAGCTGCTCCAGGGCCGGATGACAGCACCTATCTATTTGAAGATTTTATGAAACTCTTAGGAAAAGAAACCAATAAGGCGGGAGGGAACTAACGGTGCCTAAAAAACAAAATCTGCGTAAAGTTATGGTAATAGGTTCAGGACCGATAGTAATTGGCCAAGCCGCTGAGTTTGATTATGCTGGTACTCAAGCATGTCAAGCGCTTAAAGAAGAAGGTTTTGAGGTAGTATTAGTTAATAGCAATCCGGCTACCATTATGACAGATACCCATATAGCTGACTGGGTATATATCGAACCCCTTACGCCCGAATATTTGGAGGAGATTATTGCAAAAGAGCGGCCAGACGGATTGCTTGCCACGCTGGGCGGTCAGGCTGGTCTAAACCTGGCAGTGAAGCTGGCTGAAAAGGGGGTATTGGAAAAATATCAGGTGGAATTACTGGGTACACCGCTTGACGCTATTAAAAAGGCTGAAGATAGGGAATTATTTAAGGCCACAATGGAAGAAATCGGTCAGCCCATTCCGGAAAGTACAATTGTCGAGGATATTGACAGCGCTCTCAAATTTGCTCAAGAAATCGGCTATCCGCTTATCGTCCGACCTGCTTATACATTAGGCGGAACTGGCGGTGGTATAGCTCATAACGACGAGGAATTAGTCGATACTGTAAACAGAGGTTTAAAGCATAGCTTAATTGGGCAAGCGCTTATCGAGCGAAGCGTGGCCGGTTGGAAAGAAATAGAGTATGAGGTTATTCGTGATGCTGCTGATAACTGTATAACGGTCTGCAACATGGAGAACTTCGATCCTGTAGGAATTCACACCGGTGACAGCATTGTTGTTGCGCCATCGCAAACGCTCACTGATTATGAATATCAAATGCTAAGAAGTTCATCCTTAAGAATTATCCGTTCGCTGGGGATCGAAGGTGGTTGTAATGTACAGTACGCACTTGATCCGAAAAGCAGTAAATATATTGTAATCGAAGTTAATCCCCGGGTAAGCCGTTCTAGTGCATTGGCTTCTAAAGCTACCGGCTACCCTATTGCTAAAGTAGCTACGAAAATTGCAATTGGCTATACTCTGGATGAAATAACTAATGCGGTAACCGGAAAAACCAAAGCCTGTTTTGAACCGGCGCTTGATTATGTGGTTGTTAAGTTTCCGCGCTGGCCATTTGATAAATTCAACTTTGCCGATAGAATTCTCGGAACTCAAATGAAGGCAACCGGCGAAGTTATGTCGATTGATCGTAACTTTGAAGGTGCGCTATTGAAAGCGGTACGGTCTCTGGAAATCGGTCTTAACCGCCTCTATATTCCTGAATTTGAAAAGCTGTGCGATCAAGAAATTAAGGATAAGCTTACACTGGCTAATGATGAACGGGCATTTGTTATCGCCGAAGCGTTGCGGCGGGGGATAACGGTGTCAGAAATTCATGCCATAACAGCCATTGATAAGTTTTTCTTAGATAAAATCGAAAACATTATCGCCATGGAAAAGAGCATCAGTAGTCAGTTGTCGCCGGAGACTTTGCTGAGCGCAAAGAAGCTCGGGTTTGCAGATAAAACCATTGCCGAACTTACCGGTAAAACAGCGATTCAAATTAGAGACATGCGTAAACAGTCCAATATTGTACCTTGCTATAAGATGGTTGATACCTGCGCCGCCGAGTTTGAAGCTGTAACTCCCTATTACTACTCGGCGTATGCCCAAGAAGACGAAGTAGTAACAACGCATAATCGCAAAGTTATGGTACTGGGTTCAGGCCCGATCCGTATCGGACAGGGGATAGAATTCGATTACTGCTCGGTGCACTCGGCTTGGGCGCTACGTGAAATGGGTATCGAATCAGTTATAGTCAATAACAACCCGGAAACAGTTTCTACAGATTTTGATACTTCAGACCGCTTGTATTTTGAACCGCTGACTCCCGAAGATGTCTTGAATATCATCGACAAGGAACAGCCGGAGGGCGTAATTGTACAGTTCGGCGGGCAGACTGCCATTAATCTTGCCGGACCGCTTGCGCGGGCTGGAGTTAAAATCTTTGGTACCAGTGTAGAAGATATCGACAAGGCAGAAGATCGGGAAAAGTTTGACGAACTGTTAGAACAGCTTACTATTCCACGGCCGCAAGGTGCTACTATAACTGATGCCGCACTGGCTCCGGCGGCAGCGCAAAAAATAGGGTATCCTGTGGTTGTCCGCCCCTCTTACGTGCTCGGTGGGCGTGCCATGGAGATTGTATATAACGAAGCAGAGTTGAAAGATTATATGGTGCGGGCCGTAAAAGCCTCGCCGGAGCACCCGGTTTTGGTCGATAGGTATATGCAAGGTACTGAGGTTGAAGTTGACGCTATATCAGACGGCGAGGATTTCCTTATACCAGGTATTATGGAACATATCGAACGGGCAGGAGTACATTCTGGTGACAGCATCGCTGTATATCCTCCACAGACATTGTCGCAAAAAGTTATCGATACCATTGTTGAATACACGGGGCGTCTGGCCAGAGGCCTAAAAGTTAAAGGTTTGATTAACATTCAGTATGTAATTGTCGATGAAGATGTATATGTACTGGAGGTAAATCCCAGATCGAGCCGGACGATTCCCTTCTTAAGTAAGATTACGGATGTTCCGATGGTGGACGTAGCAACTAAGATAGCCATTGGAGATACCTTACGCGGGTTAGGTTATACTTCGGGTCTTATGCCTGCCAAAGAATATATAGCGGTGAAAGTGCCCGTATTCTCCTTCGCTAAAATGCAACAGGTAGATATTTCGTTAGGACCTGAGATGAAGTCTACAGGCGAAGTTATGGGGATTGATTATCATTACTCCAGAGCGTTATACAAAGGTATTATCGGTGCGGGTATGAATGTGCCCCGCGAAGGCACAGTGCTTTTTACTGTGGCAGATAAAGATAAGCCGGAAGCTGGCAACCTCGCTGCCGAATTTGCTAAAATGGGCTATGATTTAATCGCCACAAGCGGCACAGCTGCCTACCTGCGCTCGCTGGGTCTAAAGGTAAGTATGGTTCCTAAGCTGCATGAACAGCAGCCGGAAATTATTGAGATGATTAAAGCCGGAAAAATTAATATGGTTGTAAATACCTTGACAAAAGGACGGGATTATGAAAGTGACGGCTTTAAGATAAGAAGAGCATCTGTAGAACACTCGCTGTTGTGCTTGACATCGATGGATACTGCTAGTGCGGTACTTGATGTGCTCAGCATTATGCGGCAAAGCAAGTTTCTCTATGTACTGTCATTGCAGGATTATGTGGGTGGAGGCGAAAGAAGCAGTGGCTAAAACCTGTGTAAAAGCTCGTATAATTAACCAAAGTGCAATTACTGACGACGTATTTGTGATGGTGGTAGCGGCTCCGGAAATAGCCGCTATTGCCCGCCCTGGTCAATTTGTTCACATTCGACTGACTGATGCGCTCGAACCGCTTCTCCGGCGGCCGTTTAGTATTGCTGATTGTGATAGTTCAGAAGGGACATTTACCTTAATTTACCGTGTTGTTGGCCGTGGGACTGCATTGATGTCCGGACTTCAGTCCGGACATACACTTGATTGTATGGGGCCGCTTGGTAATGGTTTTACGTTTACCGGGCAGCGCCCCCTTTTGGTAGGGGGCGGAATGGGCTTAGCGCCGCTTTTAATGCTTGCTAAAACCTTTTGCTCCTGTTCTTCAACATTATTAATGGGAGGACGTAATGCACAGGAATTATTTTGGCCAAACATTTATAGGGATGTTTGTAACAACATACATATTACTTCTGATGACGGCAGTCTTGGACACCGGGGGTTTACTGTAGACTTGCTGCCGGGACTTTTGCAAGAGAAAAAGTTTGACATTGTTTATGCTTGCGGACCTCATGCAATGCTGAAGAGTGTTGCTGAAGTTGCGCAAAAATACCATATTCCTTGTCAGGTTTCTTTGGAAGAATATATGGCTTGCGGCGTGGGGGCATGCTTGTCGTGCACTTGTGCCGGCACCAACGGCAAAAGAAACAAGGTATGTACAGATGGTCCGGTATTCTGGGCTGAGGAGGTGGTATGGTGAGTCATGCAGATGACATGTTGGCTGTTACTATTGCGGGTATAAAAATGAAGACGCCGGTTATGACGGCGTCAGGAACTTTCGGATTTGGTCTTGAATACAGTGATTTTGTTGATTTGAATAAAGTGGGGGCCATAGTAGTTAAAGGTACAACACTCGCTCCCAAGGTTGGTAATAGTGGCCGCCGCATGGCGGAAACACCTGC
>CAZCEN010000156.1:0-7668 GCA_964497205.1 uncultured Sporomusaceae bacterium | reverse complement strand
TCTTTGTTTATTGCGATAATTACATCAGAGGTTGACATACGGCCAGATGCTGAATTGCACATTATTTACAGTAATACTGCAACATAATAGTAAAGTCAGCTAATGTTCCCTTAATATTTTGCGATGCATACACATCACGGATCTCGAAGTGCTATAATAGAGTTGATACCCATAAATCCAGGAGGCATTGACCTAATGAAGCTGTTATTGAACCAAAAATTAAGACGTTATCTGCTATTGGTTGTAGTGATTACTGTAGCAGTTGTAGAAATCCCGATTATTGCAGTTGGCTATCTGACAAAGCCAGTTCCTAGTGATACTATCATTGTTTTGGGAGCCAAACTTATCGGGAATCAGCCCAGTACCATGCTCAGACTGCGGCTTGATGAAGCAGTCCACTTATATAATGAGGGCTATGCACCAACAGTTATTGTCAGCGGTGCTCAAGGCCAGGACGAAATAGCCAGCGAGGCTTCTATTATGCATGATTATCTTGCCGCCAAAGGCATTCCGTCCGATAAAATTTATGTAGAGGATAAATCATATAATACTTACCAAAACTTGCTTAACTCCAAAACCATAATGCGGGAACACGGGCTGCGTCAAGCCATCATTGTCTCTAATGCTTCCCATATTAGACGCTCCTTAGTCCTTGCTCAGCAATTAGGAATAGAGGCCAGCGGTTCGCCGGCCCCTATGGCGGATAACGCCTACCTAACTGCCAAACAATATGCCCGTGAAGGTGCAGCCATGCTGTCCCTCTTAGTGCTTAGGCAGTAGTCACTACGCCTTTTCCTAAGAGACTCTCAATATCCGCAATAGCGGTAGGTGTTGGCTCTATCCAAAATTTCTTTTCAGTTTTTATTATCCGCGGACGACTATTGCCAACAAGGTGTAAATATACTGCAGCCGAACCGTTATGTCTTGTTAGCAATTCCTGAAGTTTTGCCAGAATTGCCGGCGTTTCCTGGTCTTTGCGCAAAGTTATCCGAACTTCTGCTCCGGCACCATCCAGCGAAATAATATCATCGGCCATAATTTTAGCGCCTTCTTCATGAATGTTAAGTCGTCCGGAAACCATTACCGGAAGATCCGGGGCAATTAACCGCCCTGTTTTTTCAAATACCTTGGGAAATACAATTACTTCCACTTGACCTGTAAAATCCTCTAGATTAACAAAACACATCATGCTGCCATTTTTGGTTGTAATGCGCTTGGCACTGGCGATCAGTCCACCTACACGGATGAGCTGGCCATCGGTATATTGTCCTTCAGCCAGACTGCCTAAGCTTGGCATAGCTTCTAATTTATCTCTATATTTATCAAGCGGATGACCGGTTACATAAAAACCGGTTATTTCTTTTTCCAGAGCCAGTATTTGTTCCTGGGGCATCTCGGGCACGTCCGGTAAAATAACATCATGTACACATTCTAACGTGTCATCGCCAAACAGCCCCAGTTGCCCACTGGCGGCATCTTTTTGCCGGCAGGCCGCTACTTCAACGGCTTGTTCCAAAACATGTAACAACTGAGCCCGACGAGCTTGTAGGGAATCAAACGCGCCACACTTGATCAGACTTTCAATAACCCGTTTATTTACTACCCGCATATCAACCCGTGAACAAAAATCAACCAGTGAAGTAAACTTATCACCTTTTTCCCGGGCCTTGATGATACTTTCGAGAGCGTTGCCGCCGGCGTTTTTAACCCCGGCCAGCCCAAACCGGATGGCCTCCCCGTCAACGGAGAACGATTTGCCGCTGGCATTAATGTCAGGTGGTAAAACGGCGATTCCCCGACGGCGGCACTCTTCAATATAATACCCAACCTTGTCATTGGTACCCATTACACTTGTAAGCAAGGCGGCATAGAACTCCTGCGGATAATGTGCCTTTAAATAGGCCGTCTGATAGGCTACCAACGCATATGCCGCACTATGAGATTTATTGAAACCGTAGTCGGCAAAGTGAGTCATCAGCTCAAAAACATCATGCGCCAATTGGCTGTCAATGCCTCGTTCTGCTGCTCCCTTTAAAAAGCTTTCGCGTTGAGCTGCCAGTACCTCATGCTTTTTCTTACCCATAGCACGCCGCAGCAAATCTGCTTGTCCAAGCGTGAAGCCAGCAAGCGTAGAAGCTATTTGCATAACTTGCTCTTGATATAAGATAACACCGAAGGTATCCCGTAAAATTGGCTCTAATAACGGGTGAGGATAGGTTACCTCTTTTTTGCCATGGCGGCTGTCAATAAAATCAGATACCATCCCGCTGCCCAACGGTCCCGGGCGGTAAAGCGCAACTAAAGGAATCAGATCATCAAACCGTTCTGGTTTTAGGTCTCTAACTAAGTTTGTCATGCCGCTTGATTCCATCTGAAAAACCCCGGACGTATCGCCTACAGCCAACATAGTACAAGTCTTGGCGTCATCGAGCGGTATGGTTTCGATATCCAGCTCCTCGCCCCGGTTTTGTTTAATCAGAGAGATAGCATCACCAATTACGGTCAGCGTTCTTAAACCCAATAAGTCCATTTTTAACAGACCGATTTCTTCAATCCGGTCTTTGTCATATTGGGTGGTGACAAATCCCTCACTTGATAGCTGCAAGGGGGCAAAATGAGTTAACGGTTCTTTAGCAATAACCAAACCGGCGGCATGGGTCGAAGCATGCCGGGGCAAGCCTTCAACGGCCATGGCTAAGTCAACAAGTTTCTTTACCGCATCATCGGTATCATAAAGATTTTTTAACTCATGATTGGCGGCTAACGCCTTTTTCAAAGTAATACCTAGTTCGGCCGGTACCAATTTTGCTATGCGGTCGACATCGCCGTAGGGAAGGTTTAACGCCCGTCCAACGTCCCTGATAGCCGCTCGGGCGGCCATGGTACCGAAGGTAATAATTTGCGCCACCCGGTCACTGCCATAGCGGGATACAACATACTCGATAATTTTGCTGCGCTGTTCATAGCAGAAATCAATATCTATATCAGGCATTGATACCCGTTCCGGGTTCAAAAACCGCTCAAACAGCAGACTATATTTTAAGGGATCAATGTTGGTAATTCCCAATAAATAGGCCACAATGCTGCCTGCGGCCGAGCCACGTCCCGGTCCTACAGGGATTGACTGCCTACGGGAGTAATTGACAAAATCCCATACGATTAAAAAATAACTGGAGTAACCCATTTTCTTAATGACATCAAGCTCATAATTAAGGCGCTCTTCTACTTCTGGTGTTACTTCCGGATACCGGTTAGGAAGAGCATCTAGGCACAATTGCCGCAGATATTTATCGTCACCAATACCATCCGGAGTAGGAAAATCCGGTAAATAAAGTTTATCAAAATCAAAATGAACATCACACCGTTCGGCTATCTTCACAGTATTAGCCAAAGCTTCCGGATACTCAGCAAAGAGTTCGGCCATTTCAGATGGGCTTTTGATATAAAAATCGTCACTAGGAAACCGCATACGGCCAGGCTCGTCCACAGTCTTACCTGTTTGAATACAAAGCAGGACATCGTGGCATTCGGCATCTTTCTTGTCAATATAATGGGCATCATTTGTAGCTACAAGACCTAGTCCTACTTTTTCCGCAAGCTGCACTAAGTGCTTATTCGCCTGCTTTTCTTCCGGCATACCATGATCCTGCAGCTCAATATAGAAGTTGTCCTGTCCAAAGATTTCTTTATATTCGCAGGCCAAGGCCTCCGCCCCCGCCAAATCTCCCCGTAATATAGCTGCCGGTATTTCACCGGCAATGCAAGCGCTCAAACCAATTAATCCTTCACTATAACTGCGCAATATCTCCCGGTCAATGCGGGGCTTATAATAGAAGCCTTCGCTGTAACCACGCGATACCAGTTCAATTAGGTTCCGGTATCCCTGTTCACTGGCAGCTAGCAACACGAGGTGGTAGTAAGACTCCCCCTCCACTGCCGCTTTATCAAAACGCGAACGCGGGGCAACATACACCTCGCAGCCAATAATGGGTTTGATTCCTTGCTTTTTGGCTTGTTTGTAAAAATCAATGGTACCATACATAGTGCCATGATCAGTGATAGCAACAGCCGGCATTCCGAGTTCTTTAGCCCGGCGTACCAGGTCTTCAATTCGTCCGGCTCCATCTAGCAGACTGTATTCAGTATGATTGTGCAAATGGACAAACATAAGGTAAATGCATCCTCCGGTTTTATACTATTATTCTTTTAGTTTATCATGACTAAGCCAGTCTGTGAATGCTAAAGAATTTAATAGGCCATTTTGTCGTTTATACAGCAGGTATTAATCTACCAAACGTGGAAAATGTAATAAAAATAGAATTACGAGAGGTGTTCTGCGCTTTGCATCATATAGGTATTTTACAATTAACGCAAAACTTGGACGATGCTGTCCACGGTTTCAAAGAAGGTCTGGCAGCCGCAGGTCTTACTACCACTTTTCATTACCTGAATGCAGACGGCGCCGCCGGCGACTTACCGCTGCTTGCTGGTAAGCTGGCCGAGCAACACGTTGAACTTATTTTTGCTTGTTCAACCCCAGCTGCGCAAGCAGCCGTTGCCTTAGAAGACAATATTCCGGTTGTATTCACCCCTGTTTTTGATCCTGTCGGTACAGGCTTGGCGGTAAGTTTGGACAAGCCGGGCGGCAAAGCAACCGGCGTTGCCGGAATGGTTCCAGCCGCCGCCAAAGCTGCTTTTATCCGTGAATTATTGCCCGCTGCCAAAACAGTGGGTATTCTGTACCATAGCGGCGATAGTAATGCCCTGCTTGAAGTAAGTAATTTCAACCAAGCGGCTAAAGAATTATTCACTCTGATTGAACTTCCGGTAGATAAACCGGAAGAATTGTCTGCCTTGGATCGCCTGCCCTCCCAGCTCGATGTCTTGTTTCTTCCAATTGGCAAAATCATTGAGGAAAATTTTGCCAGTATAGCTTATTATGCAGAAGGAATTAATCTACCCGTTATTACATCCCATGCGCCCAATGTACCCGCGGGTGCATTAGGAGCCCTTGTGGCTAATCACTATACGCTAGGACGTGACTGTGCCGCAAAAGCTATACAAATTCTTAATGGTGCTTGTCCCGGCGATATTCCTGTTGGTATTGTCAATAATCCGGAAATTCAGCTTAATGCCTTCGCTGCAGCTAATCTCGCTATCGAATTACCGCAGTTATTGTTGGCAAAAGCCAAAGAAGTGTTTGAGTAATTTTTGAAAGCTGGAGTGAAATTACATGCTGTTAACCCGACAATCTGTTGAACTTTTAGCCCCGGCAGGAACCTGGGAAGTACTGGAGGCTGCCATTGCCGCAGGTGCTGATGCCATATATCTTGGCGGTAAACGTTTTAACATGCGCCTGCATCGCACAGACACTAATTTTGATGATAAAAAACTAGCTCGCGCTATTAAATATGCTCATGACCGTAATGTTCGCCTATATATCACTGTCAATAATCTAATTAGCGAAACAGAACTTCCTGGTGTCCGTGAGTACCTGAAATTATTGGATGAACTCCATCCGGATGCTCTGATTGTCCAGGACTTTGCCATTCTGGAACTGGCACGGGAGATGAACCTCTCAGTTCCATTACATGCATCTGTCATGATGAACACGCATAATGAACATTCTATAAAAACACTAATGGATTATGGCATAACGCGGGTAGTAACAAACCGTGAACTTACCCTAACCCAGCTTGCACTGCTTAAAGAACGTACCGGCATAGAGTTAGAATACTTTATTCATGGAGACATGTGTGCTGCCCATAGCGGCCAGTGCCTCCATTCCGGAATAGTCTTCGGTCAGAGTTCTAATCGCGGCCGTTGTCTGAAGCCATGCCGCTGGCAATACCAGCTTGTTGATACTGAATCGGGAAAACCAGCTACTGCTGCCGACCCGGGCCCCTATAAGTTGGCTCTAAAAGATATGTGCATGTACACCGCCTTACCCGAGCTAATTCAGTCCGGCGTCTGCTCGTTTAAAATTGAAGGCCGCATGCGTACCGCCGATTTTGTCAGCAGAATTGTACGAATCTATCGTAAGGCCATTGACCGTTATATTGCTGACCCTACCGGTTATGCCTTTGATATTGCCGACTGGCAGGAACTGTTCGACTATCGTTCCCGCGACTTCTCCACCTGCTATGCGCTTGGCAATCCTGGTGCTAATTCTATGGGTTATACCGGCGAACGCGAGCCACGCTTTTTCAGTCAAGCGGTAAAAGAAGCCGGGCTTACCGCTAATACCGCAATTCCCGCATTAAATATTACAACTCAAACAAAAACAATCTTATTAGAAGAGCGTCCTTCTCTTGCCGTTCGGGTAGCTTGTCTTGATTCACTGCACGCCGCCTTAGAAAACGGTGCTGATACTGCCTATATTGGCGGCGAAGCCTTTAGACCGAATAAACCCTGGACCTTGAAAGATATTGAAACAGCCGTTAAAGTTGCTGAAAGTCGTCAAGCCAAGGTTATTGTTACCACTCCCAGGATTACCATGGAACGTGAATCCGCTGAACTGAAACAATTATTTACCAGCCTTAACAACATTAAGCCGCATGGCCTTATGGTATCTAACAGCGGAATGCTGCGTTTAGCCGGAGAAAACTCTAACCTGCCAGTCCAAGCTGATTTTTCCTTTAATCTGTTTAATCATCTAACTACCGTTTGGCTCAAAACCAATGGTGCCAGCAGAGCTACCCTATCCCTAGAAGCAACTTATGAACAAATCACTGAATTGGCCAAACACAGCCAGTTGCCTCTGGAAATGATTATCCACGGAGCTACCGAAGCCATGGTACTTGATCATTGTGTGCCGTCTGCTGTTATTGCCGGAACGTCGGCCCATACCTGCCAGCATTTGTGTGCCGGCCAGCACTTTTCATTATTAGACACTGCCGGAGAACGGCATGATATTAAAATTGACCAATACTGCCGCAATCACATTTTATTTGCCAAAGATCTGTGTCTTCTCCCCCATTTGCCTGCCCTATTACATGCAGGCATCAATCACTACCGGATTGAAGGACAGCACTATACACCGGAACTTGTCGGTACAATCACTGCCATTTACCGGTCAGAACTGGATAAACTGTTTGCCGGACCGGAATACATCTTTGACCCATCGCTTGCCGAAAAAATCGCTGCCGCCAGTCCCCGTCAATTAGGCATCGGCGCATTTCGCTACCGGATATCAAGATAAGCCTATTACAACTTAATGAGGTGAGACTATGAGTGAAATAATAAAAGACCAGTATATTGGTCCTGATGAGGTACTTCGCAAAAAGAAAGACTACATCATACCCTGTGTGTATCACTTTTACAGCAAACCTATGCAGTTAGTAAAAGGTGAAATGCAGTATTTGTACGACACTAACGGCAAACAATATCTTGACTGTTTTGCCGGAGTTTCGGTAGTTAACTGCGGTCACTGCCACCCGGAAATTACCAAAGCGATTTGTGACCAAGTAACCACCCTGCAGCATACCTGTACCATTTATCTTACTGAGAATATTGTTAATTTAGCGGAGCGCCTAGCTCAAGTTACCCCTGGACGTCTGCAGAAAACTTTCTTTTGCTCCAGCGGTTCAGAAGCCAATGAAGGAGCTGCCCTCTTGGCCTCAATTTACACCGGCAACCAAGAATTCATCAGTCTGCGTCAAGGTTTAC
>CAZCEN010000155.1:5853-7685 GCA_964497205.1 uncultured Sporomusaceae bacterium | reverse complement strand
CTGGTTTACATGAAAGAGGGCGTTATTTCCAAACCAGATGGTGTTTATATCATAAAAAATGCTAAGAACATGGAAAATGCCAAGAAATTCATTGATTTTATCACAAGTAAAGATGCACAGACCATTATCGTAAAACAATTACATAGACGTTCTATCCGTACCGATGTTGAACCTCCAAAAGGTTTAATTGAAAAAGACAAAATCAATATTATCAATGATGATGAAGCGGTTGTTGTAGCAAATAAAACAAAATGGTTAGATAAATTCAAAGATATATTTACAAGCGTTAAGTAGTACCTGTTCCGTGCTTTATACAGCCCACGCAAGGTTATTTGTGTGGGCTGTAGTTATCCGATGACTAACCCGCTCTAAGACTCCCGCTTCTACAAGCGGGAGTTATACCCCTACGGGCACAGGCGAGCGGTTAAGTCCCCGGATAAGAGCGGCTAACCTTCAGGTGAGGTTAAAACCCCACCTGAAGCTAAGTCTACTTTATATTGAAGTATAAGACGCATTAAACGGAGGTTTTATGAATGAGTGTTGCCATTCATATCGATCATGTAGTCAAACGATATGAGCAAGTAACCATTATCCCGGATTTATCGGCACATATTAAAAATGGTGAGTTTTTTACTTTATTGGGTCCATCAGGTTGTGGCAAGACGACATTACTAAGAATGATTGCGGGATTTAATAGTATTGAGGGCGGTCAAATTAAATTTGATGATAGGCTGATTAACGATATTCCCGCCCATAAACGCAACATAGGTATGGTCTTTCAAAATTATGCGATTTTTCCTCATCTAACTGTCCGGGAAAACGTCGAATACGGTTTGAAATTACGTGGTTTAGATAAGGCGGCAATTAAGAAAAAAGTGGATGATATTTTAAAAGTAGTAAAAATAGAAGATTACCAGGACAGGTTGCCGGAACGGCTTTCCGGTGGACAACAGCAGCGGGTTGCGTTGGCGAGGGCTATTGTTATTCATCCAAATGTCCTGTTAATGGATGAGCCGCTTTCAAATCTAGACGCTAAACTCCGCATAGAAATGCGCAGCGCCATTCGCGAAGTTCAGAACCAAGTGGGAATTACCACTGTATATGTAACCCATGACCAGGAGGAAGCGTTAGCTATTTCCGATAGAATTGCGGTTATGCATGCCGGTGTTATTCAGCAGATTGGTAATCCCCAGTCAATTTATACAAGACCATATAATGTATTCGTTTCTACTTTTATCGGCCACTCCAATTTGTTTGCAGGCAAGATCAAAGTTGATGAAATGAAAACCTTTGTTGTATTTAATGATGGGTATCAAATCGAGCTTGACCATCTTGGTGAGGTAACTGACGGGCAAGAGGTCATTATTTCGGTCAGACCGGAAGAGTTTTCCGTGCAAGAAGATGGCCTGCAGTGTAAAATTAGTTCACGAGTATTTCTCGGGAAATATGTGAATTACAAGTTGGCATTTGCACCGAATATGCTGGCGCCAAATCAAGCATCAATCGAATTTTCTCAGGATTTAGGGCATGCGGAAAGAATTTTTGAACAGGGTGACAGTATTACCCTGCGTCCTAATAAAGCCAAAATTAATATTTTTACGGCAGACGTTGAGGCCAAGAACTTAATTAAGGATGTGAAGCAGTATGAATAAAAAACTGCTCACCTGGAATTTTTGGACATCGGTTACGGCCTTAGCTGTTGTTGTATTTGGATTATTCTTGATTTATCCACTGCTTTCGTTATTTAGCAGCAGTTTTCAGGATCCGGCGACAGGCGCTTTGACTATGGAGAACTTCGCAAAGTTTTTCAGAAAGAAGTATTACTATCAGTC
>CAZCEN010000155.1:0-5753 GCA_964497205.1 uncultured Sporomusaceae bacterium | reverse complement strand
AAGATTGATGCCTCTTTAATTGAGGCGGCGGAAAGCCTTGGCTGCAGCGGCATAAAAAAAGTGGCAACCGTGATTATGCCACTGTTATTGCCGACAATTCTTGCCGGTGCTTTGATGGTATTCATGAATGCATTAGCTGACTTTGGTACGCCAATGCTCATTGGTGAAGGCTTTAATGTTATGCCGGTAATGATTTATTCCGAATTTGTTGGTGAGGTAGGCGGGCAGGCCAACTTTGCCGCCGCTATGGCGACGATGATGGTTGTTCTAACATCAACGATTTTTTTGTTGCAGAAGTATATTGTTAATAGAAAATCCTTCACAATGAGTTCCTTAAGACCAATGCAGGCTAAACAACTATCAGGAGTTAAAAATGCAATTGTGCATCTAGGTATCTATGCACTGGTGTTTATATCGATGATTCCACAGTTTACGGTTATGTACACTTCTTTCTTAAAAACTAATGGACAACTTTTTTTACCGGGGTTTTCTTTGAACAGTTACATTATCGTTTTTGACAACCTGGCTTTAGCCATTACCAACACCTATACATATTCATTTGCTGCTATTTTTATTATTGTTTTGCTCGGCATGCTCATTGCGTACATTACCACCAGGAGAAAGAACTGGCTTACCGATATTATTGATACTCTCAGCATGTTTCCTTACATTATCCCCGGTTCGGTGCTAGGGATCACTTTGCTCTTGGCGTTTAATGATGAACCGCTTATCCTGTCAGGAACTGCACTGATAATCATTGTTTCCTTGGTAATCAGACGGCTACCCTATACCTTGCGTTCCAGCTCAGCAATTTTGTATCAAATAAGTCCCAGTGTCGAGGAAGCATCCATTAGCCTGGGGGCGTCGCCGCTAAAGACTTTCTTCAAGATTACAGCGGTAATGATGCTGCCAGGGGTACTATCCGGGGCTATCTTGAGCTGGATTACCTGTATTAATGAATTAAGTTCCTCCGTAATTTTGTATACCGGCGGAACCAGAACAATGTCTGTTGCTATTTACACTGAGGTTATTCGTGCAAGTTACGGAACGGCAGCGGCACTTTCAACAATTCTGACAGTGACAACTGTGGTTGCTTTGCTTTTATTTTTTAAGGTATCCGGTAGTAAGGATATTAGTTTATAATTAAAAAAGCATAACAAACATGACCGGGGTGAGAACATGAGTAGAAAAGAGAACCATTTAAAGGATGAACTACGGCGAACTTTTACTATTTATGCGCTTATCCCGACGTTTATTATTGCCAGCTTCATATTTATCCTTGCGTTTGTGTATTGGAATACCAATGTGCTTGAAAAGAATCAGGGCAAGCTAGAGTTTGCCAGCAAGCTGATAAGTACAACTATCTCCGGTCATATGGAGAAAGCTTACGAGATGGCAGCCTTGTGTGATATCGACGGACTGCGGGATAACAAAGTTACACGAACTGAAATGTACGAGAATTTATATCAATATATCAATAGTACCGGGTTGCAAACCGAATTTTATCTTTACGATCAACAAATGACCAGACTGATATCAAATCAAGCCCAAGATCCGGAATTTGTTCAAACAGCAAAAATTGCTGACTGGGGAATAATCGGGCAAATTAAGAAAAAGCCAACTGTGCCAACTTTTGCTTTTGTCAATTCAGTTAGTAATTGTGGTGTGGAAAGGGATTTGGTTATTGGTAAGGCCATCCTTGAAAAAGGTAAAATTGCCGGTTTCATTTTCTTTGTTCTGCCGAAAGAACAATTTTTAAGTATGCTGATTAATCCCTATGCCGATTTTGTTGTAAAAGATCGTTATGATTATGCACCAATTTATACAGATGAGTTTTTTTGTGATAACTTTAATAAAATGAAACCAGAGTTTATAAATGCTGATGGGTATTTTCCTTTTGCCGATAGAAAGTATTATATTAGCAAAGCCGAAATTTTGAACGGCGAATTAACTGTTTATGCGTTGACCTCAGTCGGCGGTATAGTTAGTCAATTGGCCAATTCCTTGCTTATGCTCATTGGTATATTAATTATCTTGTCAATATCCATCGTTATTAGTGTGAAAAAGCAAGTTGAGCACAAAACAAAAATGATTGATCAACTTGTGGAAGCGTTTTCGGCAGTAAAGAAAGGTAATCTTGATATGCGTCTTGCTATCAATACCAATAATGAATTTCAAATTATCAGCGAGTCGTATAATATGATGCTTTGCAGCCTTAAAGAACTTATGCAAACAAATCATGAAAAGGCAAGAGCAACGGTTATTTCAGAAATTAAACAACTAGAGTCCCAATTTAATCCGCATTTTTTATTTAATACATTAGAAAATATTAAATTTATGATTAAACTGGATCCTATTGCCGCAAATAAAATGATTGTTGCTTTATCTAATTTATTACGCTACAGCATCAATAACAATTGCAGTGAAGTCACGATTCAAGAGGATATGGCCTACACGCAAAACTATCTCGATATTCAAAAATACCGGTTTGGGCAGCGGCTGAACTATATACTGCAGATACCGGATGAACTGAATAATTGCATTATTCCCAAGCTAATTATTCAGCCAATCATTGAGAACGCAATAAAGTATGGTTTTCGCGATTGTCAATATCTGCGAGTAGAAATTGAAGCCGGCATAATTGAAAATCAGCTTGTAATTAGTATTAATAATAACGGAACGGAAATTGATGAGCAGTCGCTTAACGAAATCCGCGCTATGCTGGCGGCAAACGCCAATTGTTCCCAGCATTCAGGGTTATATAATGTTAAGCGGCGGATTCAATTGATGTACGGTGACGCCTATGGCCTGGAAATCATGAGCAGCAAGCAGGAAGGCACTACCGTGAAAATTGTTTTGCCGATTCGTAAACAATAAATGGTTGCTTTGATTATATTGAGATAAGGGAGTAAGAGGGATGATGCTCAAAGTCTTGATTGTCGAAGATGAAGAGATAATACGCCGGGGTTTGGTTTATACAATTGATTGGTTAAGCATGCACTGTATGGTGATAGGTTCAGCCGCAAATGGCAAAGAAGGGCTTGCTATGCTGAGACGGTATGAACCAGATATCGTTCTTGTCGATATACTTATGCCGGAGATGAACGGTATTGAAATGCTGGAAGCCGCTCAAAGTTTGGATATCAAGCCATTTAAAAGTATTATTTTAACAAGTTATACCAATTTTGAATTTGCGCGTAAAGCGATTTATTTACAGGCAACGGATTATTTGCTTAAACCAGTGGATGAGGATGAACTTAGAAATACAGTTGATAGAATAAGAGCAAGACTTGAAGAAAGCAAGGCGTATTCTAATATTATTGCACTTACTAAAAAGAATGATATTGAACAGCTTGTCGATTGGGATGTTTATTTAAATAAAGATAATCTGAAAAACAGCTATGTTGCCCAGGCGTTGTATAAAATTCGCGATCATTTTGATGAAAAAATCAGTATTGATTCTATTGCTGAGGAATTGCACGTGAGTGCCAGCTACCTCAGTCGCAAATTTAAGGAAGCGACGACGCATACTTTTTTAGAATTATTAATGCGATATCGTATTCAGAAAGCAATTGGTTTATTAAAAAAGGGGACTTACCGGGTATACGAAGTGTCTGATATGACAGGTTTCAGTGATTATAAGAACTTCTGCGTAGTATTTAAAAAATACACAAAAACATCACCTACAGAATTTATGAAACAAAGCGGCTGCATTATTCATAAATAAAGGAGTTGAAAGAGTGAAACGGTATCAGGATTTTTTCCTTATTTCCGATATAGATGGTACACTTGCGAATAATGAGCATCGGGTGTCAGAAAAAAACAAGGAGGCCATTGCTGATTTTGTTGCGCAAGGAGGGCATTTTGCGGTAGCAACAGGACGTACGCAAAGAAATGTTGTACCGTATATGACAGGACTAGCAATTAATGCACCCTGTATACTTTATAATGGCGGCGCACTCTACTCGTGGCAGGAAAAGCGCTTTTTAAAAACCAAGCATCTTGAAAGTAGGGACTTAGCGGGTTTTCTCAGACATTGTATAGCGCTATTTCCGCAAATGTGTATTGAAGTATTTACCCACGAACAGCTTTATGTGATTACAGATCCTGCTAATGTTGATGAGCATATGAAACGGGAAAAGCAGGAGTTCACCTATGCAGCGCTTGATGATATTCTGGACAAGACATGGATAAAAATTATTCTTTGTGATAGCCACGAAAATTTACTTGCCAGCAGGGCAATATTATCGTTATTTCACTTAGAAGATAAAACGAATAACTTTTTTTCTGCAGTTACCTATTTAGAGATTGTGGCTAACCATGTTTCAAAAGGAAATATGCTTGGTGAATTATTAAAAATCCCCGGGTTTCACGGGAAGAAAATAATCGCCGCCGGTGATTTTCAGAATGATATCGAAATGTTACGAATTGCTGATTGCGGGGTTGCACCGGCAAATGCACAAGATGATGTGAAAAAGATAGCAAATGTAATCGCTGTAAATAATGATGAAGATTTAATTCATGATATTGTTTATCGGATTATACCTACTTTGATATGAATTTATTTTTCTTGAAATCGCCAACCATAATTCTAGGTATGAGTTATGGTTTTTTTGCTAGTATGTAGAATGGGATAAAATGGTCTTTACCAAGATTGATAATTGAAACATAGCGGCAAGGCCTTAAGTCAGAACGAAAATAGTTTAACAACAGAAGGATAAATTTCGTAAGACATAGAAAAGGTAGTAAATACCAAGTGGATCAAGGAAAGGGTAACCCTTTCTGACTGTCAGGAATGTAATAAAGGAGGATAAACAATGCAAAAAAGCAAGCTCTTTATGGTAATAGTTGTAATGACAACTTTTTTGGTTATGGCAGGAACTGCTTATGGTGCATCGAAGGAAACTAGTACCAAGGATTGGAATATACAGTTCTTGGGTACGCTGCAAGTGCCGGCACAATTGGAAATTGTTGATGCTAAAGATGTCATAACGGCAATTGGAAAAATCAGCGAGAAAGTTGAAAAAGAAAAGGCGGCTAAAGGTCAAAAACCAACAGCTGAAGTTATGTCAGCGCAAGATATTGCGGCAAACTTAGAGAAGAACAATGTTGGCATATACGAATTCGCTTTAAAGAATAATGGTACTTATAATACTGCCTGGGTTATTGCTTTTAAGATGCCTGAGGAATTTAAACCGACAGGGTTAAGCTTTTTTGATAGAATACAAAAGATGGATAAAAAGCAGCAAGCTGAGCTTCAGACACAAATTATCAGCGGAATGAATAAAGTTTTCACTGAAGTACCGGAATTAAAAGATATATTTGAAATGGAAATTCTAGAGTTTTATCCGTTCGAACAAATGACAAATAAAAATGCACAGATAGTAAGCGTTGGCGGCAGTGTAGCTTTCCGGATGTATAAAATGATTCAACCTGCTGCATTTAAAGTATATTTTATTAAGAAGAACACTCAAATGTATGTGTTTGGAGTTATCAATTCCGGGCCTGACAGAAAGATGTGGGATAACATGACCCAAGAAATGCTTGGCAGTGCACGGTGGAAAATTTTATCGTAATTAAAGTAAAGAGACGCCCGAATATCATGTACATACCAAATATTGAAGAAGCCGCGAATTTCGCGGCTTCTTTGTTTTGTACGAGATTATATTTTTAAAGGGAAATAACAATTTTAGGAAGAAAATAGATAGTAGCTAAATATGTTATTTGAGTAAAAAACTAACTGCCATGACGTA
>CAZCEN010000154.1:0-7767 GCA_964497205.1 uncultured Sporomusaceae bacterium | reverse complement strand
GATCCGTTTGCATCTTCCTGGACACCTTCCCTTGCCGAAAAGACTTGGAGTAACGTACGTAACCTACATGCGGTGGCTACCAAAGGAAAATGGCTGTATGCCACCGGTTATGATTTGGCAAAGATTGCCGTTGTAAACATGGATAGCAGTTATATACAAACACCATATAACTACCAATTCCCGACAACCTGGAGCATTCCTACAACAGACGTACCGGCCGGTGCCTCGGTCCATGGTGAAGGCTTAACAGTTGTCGACAACAATTTGTATGCGCTGTTTACCGTCAATCCGAGCGGCGGCTATTCGGTGTATTCTGACAGTATTGTTGTGAAGTTCGACATTAACATCTCTACGGGTGCTTTGAGTTATGCTGGCCATTTGAAAGTCGGCAAAAACGCCTTCACTCTTGACCATTTTAACAACAAGCTGTATGTCTGCGCCCTGGGCGGCATGCAGAACGCCGGCAGCGCCAATGCCGACACCCGTCTAGACATCATCGACCTGGCTACCTTCACCAAGACTACTGTTAACAAGACTGCTTCCATGACCGGTGATTTCCGTGATATCACCATCGTGGACGCCAATACTGCCTATGTATTCCTTGGCAACTATAATGCAGGTTGGAGCATGGACGGCAACGTATACCGCACCACCGTGGCCAATCTCACTTCCCCGTCCACCTGGACCCCGGTCAGCAATCTCAGCAGCGCTCCCGGCTATCTCTGGGGCATCTATGCCGACAGCAACCGGCTCTGGTTTGTCAAAGGCAATCAGATCGACATCTACTCTGGCCTGCCTACCATCACTTCCAATACAGCTGCCAAAACCTTCACTCCGACCCAACTGGGCTATACCGGCGGCAACCTGAACTCGGCGATTATCCTTGCGCCGGATCAGACTTCGGGTCTTAAGGCCAGCTTCAGCGCTGGCGTGGCCAAATCCTTTGCCTCGCATACCGTTCTGGCGCAACAGGCCCGCAAAGCTGCCGAGCAAGCCAAGACCGGCCTGAAGATCGTAAACGGAAAGAAAGTCCTGAGCTTCAATTAAGTTAACTTAATACTGACGCGAACTACCGCACCTCCTCATCAGCCTAAGTAAATAAAGGCTGGCGGTTGTGTAGCGTATGGAAAAGACCTGGCAGCTAATGTAATTTGAGCTGTGAGGTCTTTTCCTTTTACGCTAAGGAATGCCGTCTGGGTATAGAGTTTTGGCATGTAGGCAGGAAAGTGGTGGTGCTAAATAATATTGACAAAACCTGCCAAGCAGTTATATCATTAGTGATAACAACTACATACTGCTGAGTCAGGTGCCCTACGGGGCTTAATAGGGAAGACCGGTTGAAATCCGGCGCGGTCCCGCCACTGTAATGGGGAGTGAATCCAAGGTATGCCACTGAGACTACTGTGTCTTGGGAAGGTTTGGGTGAGCTACGATCCAGAGCCAGGAGAACTGCCTGTCTGACAATCACCGTTTTTACTCACGAGCGATGGGGAGGGGATTTTGCAAGAGCTGGCTTTTCTGTTGGCAATTGGAGAAGACAAATTAACTCGTGTAATTTACAACCCTCCCGGTATACCGGGAGGGTTACATTTTTTTTGTGAACGCAATATGTAATTACCAACAGCGGGAGGATTTTAATAAATGAAAAAAGCAAGCAGGAAAAATCGTACTTTAGTATGTACGCTGCTCAGCAGTTCGTTGCTGCTGACGATGGCGGGGATGGCTCAGGCGGAGGAATTTACGCTTGATCAAGTGGTAGTTACGGCAACAAAAACGCCGGTGAAAAAATCGGAAGTCAATGCTAACATCACGGTAATCACCAAGGAGAAAATTGCACAGCAGCACTATACGGATCTGTCGCAGGCGCTGCGGGACGTACCGGGAGTTACGGTGTACAATTTCGGTTCGCCGGGGTATGATCAAACGAATGGGCTGCGCATCAACGGTTCAGATAAAATTGTGGTGCTGATTGATGGTATCCGGGCCAATCAGGCGGATCTTAAATTTCCCGCATCCATGTATAGCAATTTGGATAATGTTGAACGCATTGAGGTGCTTAAAGGCTCGGCGTCCGCTTTGTACGGCGCGGATGCCCAGGGTGGGGTCATTAATATCATCACCCGCAAAGTGGACAAGAACAAAACAGCGGTTTCGGTCAGCGGCGGCAGCTTTGGCAAAGAGCGCTATTCCATCACCCAGGAGGGTGTTGAAGGCGATATGAGCTATCGCCTGTATGCCGCCAAGGATTTATTGGGAACAATGGAGGATGGCAACGGCAGGAAGACACCGCAATCGCTGGACAACAGAACCATCGGCTTGCAAATTACGCAGAAGTTAAAGACTAATTCGGATATAACCTTTAGCTATGACCGGGAAATGTCTGATTATATGTATTTGTCCCAATATAATTATGACTGGAGTGGCTGGCCACCGGCCAGAACCCCTGATTATCCGGTGTTTGGTTCGTTAGAAACCAATAAGGCGAAATTGATCTACAATACTCAGATCAATGATAAAACCCGGAATCAGTTTTCGGTGATGCATAGCGTGTATGACTCGAAAGATGGTTCTTACGGTCCCAAAAAAGTAAAAACGTTGGTTATTCAGGACCAATTTACCAAACAACTGAACGAACAGCATACGCTGACTGCAGGGATCGATTATTCGAAGGATAAACTGGTCAAGGGATACAACAGCAGTTATAATACGCAAACTCCCGACGGAATGAGTATCACCAACAAGGCGGTATATATCCAGGACGAGTGGAAAATGGACCGCCAGTGGAATTTGACCACCGGCATCCGCTATGATGACAACTCAGGGTATAAAAGTGAAACTACACCCCATGTTACATTAGGGTTCAAGCAAAATGACAAGACCAATTACTATGTTTCATACGGGGAGTTCTTCAATACCCCTACCACCTATCAATTGTGGGATGGTAAACACGGAAACTCTTCTTTGAAGCCTGAATCCGGGGATAACGCGGAATTCGGGGTCACGCACCAAATCAGCGATACCGCGACAGTATCGGCCCATATTTTCAAACGTACCGTCGATCAGAAAATTAGCTATAATAACATAACAAAACATTACTACAATCTGGACGCCAATGAAGAGTCAACAGGCTGGGACGTTCAGTTTAATAAAAAATTCTCCGATAAGTTCCGTGGTTCGTTAGGGTACACGCATACCCATGTTGACGCCGTGGGTTTGACATCCGAAAATGTGAACGGCTATATTCCCAAACAAGCCTGGAATGTGGGGGTTGATTATACCCAGGGACGGCTTGATATAGGACTTATGGGAAGAGGAATTATTGATAAGGTTGGCAATGCCGGACATTCGGCGGTATTTCCTTCGTCCACCTACTGGGTCTGGGATATAGGCATCAATTACCAGGTTGACAAAAATGCCAAGGCATTTCTAAAAGTGAATAATATATTTGATAAGTTTTATGCGGAACAATCCAATGTTGCCTGGGGCGCAGCCGGTGAATGGTGGACGATGCCGGGCCGCAATGTGGTTGCCGGTATAAATTACAGTTTCTAACCTTACAGGGTTTGTTGTTTATAAAGGAGGAAATACATTTGATTGAAGAGCGAGATATGGCAACAAAAAAAGCCATCTTAGTCGTTAGCTTTGGCACTACCTACCCGGAAACCTTAAAGCTGACTATTGAAAGTATTGAGAATCTAATCCGTAAAGCGTTTCCTGATTATGAGGTGCGCCGGGCATTTACTTCCCGCATGGTTATCAAACGCTTAGCGGAGCGCGACGGCCTTCAGATTGAAAATGAACGCCAAGCCTTGGACCGTCTCCGGGCGGAAGGCTATCAGGAAGTATTTGTTCAACCGTTGCACATTGTAGCCGGAGCCGAGTATGACAAGATTAAGGGAATTGTCAGCCATTATGCCTATGCCCAGGACAAACCGTTCGCCAAAATCCGCTTAGGCCGTCCGCTGCTTTATGCAATGGGGCAGGACAACCATCCGGATGATTATGAGATTGCCATAAAAGCCTTGGCAACCCAGTTGCCGGAAACTGATCCGGCCAGCGCCGTTATACTCATGGGGCATGGTGGCATGCATCCGGCCAACGCCGCCTACGGCGTACTCCAACTTAAGCTGGAAGATGCCGGACTGGATTATGTCTTTATTTACACAGTGGAAGGCTATCCGTCTTTACAACGGATAATTCATAAACTACAGCAAAAACAAGTGAAAAAAGTTACCTTGATGCCGTTTATGCTGGTAGCCGGCGATCATGCTGTCAACGACATGGCGGGTGAGGAGGAAGACTCCGCTAAGTCGCAGCTATTAGCGGCCGGCTTTGCGGTTGATGTATATTTTCGCGGCCTGGGTGAAAACAAGGCTATCCAGGATATCTATGTAGCTCACCTTCGGTCGGCAATGACTCACCCGCCACATGGACATGCTGACAACTGATAGGGAGAAGAGAACTATGAAAAAATCATATTTGCGACTAGGACTGTTACTAGCCGCTATTTTCTATTACAGCATAGCTCAGTGTATGGCTAACGAGCGAGTGGATCTATACACATTATCAACCGGTGATACTGTTTACCGGCAAGATACCAGTGTAGTGGTCGCCTTTAAAAAACCTAGGGCGGTGCTAAGTACATCCGTGTTTAATGGCGGTTACCGGGACGATCTGCAAGCGGTTTTTAACCATGATATGAAGAAGGCTACCGGTGTAACGGCCGAAAACTACCCGGATTACCTCGGAAATGTTGCGAAAAATTTGGGACTTAATTCTAAACGGGTAACCGGTATGGGTACGGCGGCATTCATGGACAATGTTGCTATCAAGTCGGAAAGCTACCAGACGCTCACAGTGACAGCGATAGTTACCGGTGGCGTGGAAGGCAACGGCGGCCGGGCCGGTGATCCGACCGACTATTTTCTGCCCGGAAAAAAGAGAACTTTATATAAGCCGGGGACTATTAACATCATGTTGGTGCTTGATGCCGATATTCCTCCGGCGATAATGGCCCGGGCGCTGGTGACCTGTACGGAAGCCAAAACCGCCGCCTTGCAGGAACTGATGGCCGGCAGCCGGTTTTCAAGTGGGCTGGCAACCGGTTCAGGTACAGATCAGACGATGATCATTACTAATCCGGGTTCATCGCTGTATCTGGAAGACGCAGGCAAACATTCGAAATTAGGAGAGCTGATCGGCCGCACTGTCAAACAAGCAGTCAAGGAGGCTCTGCTGCGCCAGACCGGTTTGTCTCCGCAAAAGCAGCACAGTGTGCTACGGCGGATGAACCGCTACGGTGTTACCGAAGAAACGCTGTACCAGCAATATTTGCAGGAATATGGCATGATTGACAAACAGCGGTTTTCAACGTCCCTGCGGCAGCTCGACAAGGAGCCGGCATTGGTAACCGGTGCGTCCCTGTATGTTCACTTGCTGGATCAATTTCAATGGGAATTGCTTACAGGCGACGAATTGACCCAGGCCGGCAATGAACTGCTCGTGTTGACGGCAGGTAAATATCATGTTTCCCCACCGGCAATAGCTTCCGCCGAAGTGATGCCTGCTGTCCAGACCTGGTCTTCCCTGGTAGTGAAGATTTTAGCGGACAGGATACATACGGAATCTCAAGGATAGCAATAGCAGGCAATCAGCAAGCGAGCCATACTTCAAAACTAATTTAAACGAATCTTTCATTTTATCGAATGACTAAGTTAGTGAAGAGGTGTTTTTGTTGAAAAAAACAATGATATTGGTTATTTTTGCTTTTATCATGACAAGTATGTCCATAGGGCTAGCCGCAGACAAGAAGACAGATGTTGAGGCAAACCGTAAAGTAATAGCCGCCTGCACCAAAGCGATTACGGCAAATCCTAATAATGCCGGAGCTTATGTAGACAGAGGAAAAGCTTATCAAAACATCAATCAGCTTGAATTAGCGCTGGCCGATTATACATGGGCGATCAAACTTGAACCCAAGAATGCAGGAGCCTATTCAGCGCGGGCGCAGGTATATTATGATACCAAGCGGTATGGTGAAGCGCTGAATGATTATAGCAGTACTATCGAACTGGTTCCCCAGGACATGGAAGCGCATTTTCGGCGGGGCGTATGTTATTACTATACAGGCCAGTATGAGCTTGGAATTGGCGATTTAGAACAGGTTACGGTATTGCAGCCGCAGCATGCGGGCGCCTATTTGGTCAAAGGGGTATGTTACCAGAAGCTGGACCGCAAAGAAGAAGCGATTAAAGCCTACCAAAGTTTACTGGCTCATGTACCGGCGAACAAACAAACCCAAGAAGCTATTACTGCGGCAAAAAAGATGCTCAAAGCGCTGGGCGTGGAGTCCTGACGGGCAGTGGCCGGTGGAGCGGAATTTTTCGATAATGTAAGAGAGAGGAATTAGTTTAATGCAAAAAAAGATTGCCTTTTACGGCAAAGGTGGTATAGGAAAATCTACAACGGCAGCCAATGTGTCGGCAGCTTTAACGGAATTTGGGCATCAGGTTTGCCAAATTGGCTGTGATCCTAAAAATGATTCAACCCGTCTGCTGCTGGGCAGAGTTTGTTCCCAGACTGTCCTGGATATGGTTAAGCAATATGGAGATGCGGTACAGGCCGAACAAATTGTGCATACTGGGTTTGGCGGTGTGCATTGCGTTGAGGCCGGCGGCCCTGAGCCCGGGGTGGGCTGTGCCGGACGCGGCATTATCGTGGCGCTGGAAAAGCTGACAGCTCTACAGGCTTTGCCTGAAGAGGCCGTTATTCTTTATGACGTACTGGGAGATGTGGTTTGCGGCGGGTTTGCCGTGCCTATCCGGGAAGGCTATGCGACGGATATCTATATTGTCTCATCCGGAGAACTTATGTCTCTGTATGCCGCCAACAATATTGCCAAGGGTATAGCAAGGTATGCCGCCAGGGGGCCGGTACGGCTTGGCGGTATTATTGGCAACAGCCGGGGCATTGCCAATGAACACGACTTACTGCAGGCCTTTGCCAAAAAGTTAAATACCAGTCTGGTAGCGTACATACCGCGGGACCGCATTGTGAATAAGGCCGAGATACATCGTAAGACAGTAATAGAATTTGCGGCAGATTCTGAGCAGGCGGCTATTTATCGAAAGTTGGCCAATTTCATTTGTGAAAATGCGGCGCTTACTGTGCCGACCCCCATGACCTTTGCTGAATTAGAGGAAATGGTGCTTGCTTATGGTGATGAATAAACGGGCGACAAAAGTCCGCCAGCGCAGTTACAGCTGCACTATGCCGGGAGTTTGGCGTGCGGTTTCGCACAACGAGGGGGCTGTGGTTATTTATCATAGCCCTAAGGCGTGTGGACATATTAGCAGGGAAATGGATTTGGGGATGCATTTTCGCTCGCTGGCCTTACAACAATTTAATCCGGAACAGTATTCTGCGCCGCTGGTTATCAGCGGGTTGCAGGAAGAGCATTCTATTTTCGGCGGGGCCGGACTGCTTAGAGACTGTATTGACCAAGTTGTCCAAAAATATCAGCCCGAGTATATCATGATTGCCAATTCCTGTGTCGCCGGCGTGATTGGTGACGATACGGCAGCTGTGGCCAGCGAAGCGGAAGCGGCTTTGGGGCTACCCATTATGGCAGTGCCTTGTTACGGTTACCTGGACGGCGATTATTACACTGGTTTTTACCAGGCGGGTAAGTTACTGGCAGAGCGGTTTATGGTTTCGCAGCCCAAGCTTATCAATACGGTAACTTTGTTAGGTTACCGCGGGGGTCCT
>CAZCEN010000153.1:0-7777 GCA_964497205.1 uncultured Sporomusaceae bacterium | reverse complement strand
GGATGAATTTTTTCTTGCATATCTTGCACCTCACTTTATAGAGCCACTTTAAATTACGCGTGATAATTATAGCACATAGGACAATACCGTGCAAGCTTTCTAAGGCAACTTTGGCAATATCTTGATAAATACTTTTACCAGTTCGGGATCGAACTGAACACCGGCATTTTTCCTAATTTCTTCAACTGCCTTTTCTTTTGGCACCGGCAGCCGGTAGGGCCGTTTGTTGGTCATGGCATCATAGGCATCGGCAATAGCCAGAATACGGCATTCCAGTGGAATTTCCACCCCTTTGAGCCCCAGCGGATAGCCACTACCATTCCATGCCTCATGATGTTTTAGTATCCAATCGGCAATAAATACCAGGTCTGACGCAGACCGCGCAATACGATAACCGATTTCGGAATGGCTATGCATGACCACCAGTTCTTCGGCAGTAAGGCGACCTGGTTTAAATAGAATTCCATCCGGTATACCCACCTTACCGATATCGTGAAACTGCGCAAATAGCTGCAGTTCGGCTAACTTGGCATCAGGTAAACCAAGCTCTACCCCCAGCAGTCGCACTACTTCCTGCATCCTGTCGGCATGCCCCTCTGTAATAAAATCTCTGGCTTCCAGAGCTTTTTTAAGTGTTTGAACAATTGCGCTCCGGGTACTGCGATTACGTAGTAATTTATCACGATACATATGGTTATCGGCTTCTTTTAAAAGTTCGGCGGCTGTATCGGTATGTTTTGTACCCACTGCATAGCCGATTGACATACTCAGCGTCAGTCCCAGAGTATCAAACTCGGCCTCAGCGGCCGCGGCTTTTATGGCCCGGCACAGGTCAGCCACAGCCTCGGCAGGGTGATTTTTGAGCAGTACGGCAAATTCGTCACCGCCACAACGTGCGATAATAGCGTCAGGCGGACACATTTGTTTTAATACTTCAGCAGCTTTGCGCAGTAACGCGTCCCCGCTCGCATGCCCTAATGTATCATTAATTAATTTAAGACCATCGACATCGGCCATAATAATTTGAACGCTCTCGTTTGAACAATTACTCTTTGTCAAAAATTCTTCAAATATCGTCCGATTGTAAAGGCCAGTCAGTGCATCATGACGTCCTACATATTTTAATCTTGTCTGTGCTTTTTCCAAACTCCCAAGCATATTGTTAATGTTTTCGGTTAGCTCTGTCAGTTCATCATGGCCACTAACCGCCAACCGAATCGATAAATCCTTCTGCTGCGCAATTTTTTTAACTACATTGCTTATGCTGGCAAGCCGTGTCAACACACTCCATTCCAGCAACGCCAAAATAACTGTTCCAAATACGAGGCCGGCAGCTATCAGCATAACTATAAAATAATTCAAAACATGCTGCGCCTGCTGGGTAATAATCCGGGGGCCCAAGACGCGCAAAATAAGAGCGGGCTGTCCATAGATATCCTCTAACATTGTATAGCCTGCTACATAGTCATCATTCACGGTTTTAACATACATGCCTGCCGGAGAGGTTAAGTACGTCCGGGCGTCAGCAAATTCCGGCGGCAACTGGCAATTCCAGCCGACAAAATCAATGGGCAGCTGCACCATCTCGGAAATAATCACTTTTTCTACATTAGTAATAAATCGTCCTGCTAATAATACCCCGCGCGAAGAAGCCGTCCCCTGACTGTCAGTAACAGCTCCGGCGGCCACCAGCATCTGCCCCTCCGGCAAGGTAAGTATCCCCTTGGTAACGGCATATTTGCCAGAGTCGGCCAAAGGCTTAACGGCAGTCAGTTTATGTACGGCCTCATTGCTTAGGGATATTTCTTTCCGGTTGTCCCAGTCATAAGCGCGTATGTAGACAATCTGACCATCCAAATCAGTGTACAAAACAACATTGAGGTGCTGATACGTAAAAGTCATATCGTCCAAGTTGGCATTTATATACTCTTTACTGCCTGTTACCATAAAATTATAACTATCGTCCCACTGCCCCCAGTCTTTAACTATGTTTTCCAGAAAATTGCCTTCATTTTCTATCGCTTTAAGCGCCCTTTTGACGTTACGTTCCATATCGCTTCTTTCCAACTGAGTATATCCGTTGTGTAAAATGGAGTTAGTAGTAAGATATAAACTAAATAACAGAAAAAACAGAGTAAGACCAATAATCACAAAACTTTTTCCACATAACGACACCAATTATCGCCTCCTTTCTTGCGAATAATGGCGAATTATGTAGAATTACATTCTCTGCAGTAGCTATTTATCCTGCAATACCAAATAAAAAAGGTGGTTAGACTGTTTATAGTCCAACCACAATGCCATAACCCAGATAGGCAGCAGCCCCCCAAATAAAGACGGCTGAAAACTTACCCAATAGGGAAAGCCAGCGGCCTGATGCATCTAAACTTCCGATCATCCGCCCGGCATACGCCAGACCAAAAAACCACACCCATGACACGAGGATACAGGCGAAGGTAAACAGTATCTTGCCACTGCCTGTATATTGTAACGAACTTGTGCCAATAACACCAATAGTATCTAAAATCGCGTGTGGGTTTAGTAACGAAACTGACGCCGCAAACATGGCCTGCTTACCTGCCGTCATACCAGCGGCACCAAATTCCTGCCCGTTTAAAGGATTACTGTTCCATGACATCCAGCCCATATAGGCTAAAAAAATAACCCCTGTAGCAAGCAAAGCTGTCTTCAACCAGGCAAAACTGAGTATGACAAGTGAAACGCCTAATACTGCCGCCAAAATAAGAAAAGTGTCACAAATGCATGCTGTCACTACAGCCGGCATTGCCTGCCATAAACTGGCTTGTACCGCTCCCTGCGTAAACACAAATAAATTTTGCACACCAAGGGGTAATATTAATCCAAACGCTAAAATAAATCCGTGAATAAATGGTTCCATTAATTATGTACGTGCCTCCCTGCCTTAATACAACTCAGGCTTTCTATGCCGCAAGAGCGGCAGCTCCTCCCGCACTCTTACTAAGGTTCTTAAATCAATTTTGCCTGTAATTATCGTTTCCTCTGCATTAGCTACTGACAGTATCCTTGACCAGGGGTCAACAAGCATCGAATGCCCGTACGCCTTATATTCAGCGGCAGCATTTAACGCCGGTGCGGCGCCAATTACATATACCTGATTATCAACTGCCCGAGACCGCATTAACAGTTCCCAATGCGCCGGACCAGTCACCGGTCCAAACGCTGCCGGATAAATAAGAATTTGCGCTCCCTTAAGTGCCATAGATCTTGCCAACTCCGGAAAGCGGACATCATAGCAAATGCCTATTCCCAAAGTTCCCAGTGAAGTATTTACCACAGTCATGCTGTTACCTGCTGCTAAGGTTTTCGATTCCTGAAATACCGTGCCACCTTTGATATTAACGTCAAACAGATGTATTTTTCGATGATGACCAATTAGTTTTCCTGTTTCGTCAAAAATAAAGCTGGTATTATAGATATTGCCGGCAGCGTCACGTTCAGGAATAGAACCACCAACAAGGATGATGTTATGCTCAGCGGCGCATTCGCTAAGCATAGTAATTGTCGGCCCATCCGGATAGCTCTCGGCGTATTGTGGAAACAGGTCTGATTGATAAGGGCAGTTGAACATTTCCGGCAAAACTACAAGCCTGCTGCCACTCGCCGCAGCTTCTCCAATCATGCGGCGGGCTTTATCAATATTGGCTCTTTTATCAGAAACAACCCCTATTTGACAAATTCCAACAGTAAAAACAGACATTTTTCGATACCCCCTCAAATATATTTTTAAAACACGGGAATTTTTTTTACAGATTGCTTTCTGGCTGAAGGAATTTATAGCATGAAATGTCGAATAATTCCTCCTGGTAAAACGTCTGGAGGCATTGACAACATGCAAAAAGTTGCAGCAATTCATTTACAATCAGGAATGGCAGTTGCCCGCAATATTTACAGTACAGATGGTGTACTGTTGTTAAGCGCGGATACGGTGCTGACCCCTGCGCATATTGAACGATTGCAGCAGTTTGACTTAACAAGCATTTACATAAAAAATCCGTTTACGGACCGGATAACCGCTAACGACCTGTTTGATACTATCCCGGAAGTCGTCCGTGAGGAAACACGGGTACAAGCTGTACAAGTTGTACATTCCGCGTTTCAAAATTTTGTAGTCAACCGTGAGTTTGATACTCAGCCTTTTAAAGAAACAGCTGAATTTCTTATCAAAGAGATTATTGAAAATCGTGGCGCCATGATTCATTTAACAGATCTTCGCGCCCGTGACGGCTATACCTTTGGCCACTCGGTAAATGTCTGCGTACTTTCTACCTTAACAGGAATGAAGCTAGGCTATGATATGTTTAAGCTGCGTGAACTGGCCCTCGGCGCTCTTCTGCACGATACCGGCAAAATGCTTGTTCCTAAAGATATTTTGCTAAAACCAGGGCCGCTGACCGCGGAAGAACGCCAAATCATGGAACAACATCCCGACTTCGGTTTTGATATTCTCCGCCGGCAAGAGGAAATCCCCCTGGTCTCTGCGCATATTGCGTTTCAGCACCATGAAAAATTTGACGGTAGTGGCTATAGCCGCAATCTTGGCGGAGCCGATATCCACGAGTATGCCCGCATTGTCGCTATTGCCGATGTCTATGATGCCATTACTTCGGACAGGCCGTACAAGGAAGCCAATTTACCGTACGAAGCCTACGAAATTATGACGTCGCTTGCTAATACTCATTTTGATCCGTTTATTCTGCGACTATTCCTCAATCAAATTGCTATATATCCGCTGGAAAGCATTGTCCAACTCAATACCGGCGAGATTGCAATCGTAGTAAAAGTTCTCCCCGGGTTGCAGACGAGGCCAACGTTACGAATTATCTTTGATGAAAATGGATATCATTTGACCAACGGCCGGGAAATTGATTTAACCAAAGAGCTGACTCTCTTTATTAATAAAATTTTCACACCGGAGGAAGTATTACATTTGAGTGCTAAATTACCGAAATAATTAACTTCATTATATATTATTTTTCTCCGGAGATAAAAAAGGGGGATTACTTTGCCCACCGATAAACTATATTACCCTGATTCCTATGTAACAAATTTTACGGCTCGAATTGTTTCATCTGTCGTTTTGCCATCAGGCCAAGCTGCGGTAATCTTAGATCGTACCGCCTTTTATCCTGAAAGCGGCGGCCAACCGGCCGACACCGGACTAATCAACGGGTTTCCTGTACTGGACGTACAGGAAAAAAACGGCGAAATACTACACATCTTAGACATCTGCCCTAAAGAAGAGAAAGTATCCGCAACAGTTGATTGGGCCCGACGGTTTGACCACATGCAGCAGCATAGCGGCGAACATGTACTAACAGGTGCTTTTGGCAAAGTTTTGAATGCCAGCAATATTGGCTTTCATTTAGGGCAAACGTCCAGTCAAATTGATCTGGATATCGACACCCTTACTGCCGAACAAGCAGCCGAGGTAGAACGTGCCGCCAATACTATAGTGTTCAAGAATACGCCTATCTACATTCATTTTATAGATTCTTCGGGTTTGAACAAATTTCCTTTGCGTAAGCAGCCTACCAAGCATTACGATAACCTGCGCTTGATTGAAGTCCCAGATTTTGATTGCTGCCCCTGCGGCGGCACACACGTTGCTTCTACAGGAGAAATCGGCCTAATTAAAATCCGCAGCTGGGAACGCAAGAAAAGCGGTATTCGCATTGATTTTGTCTGTGGCTTACGGGCCTTAGCCGATTATCAGGAAAAGAACGAGACAGTAAAAGATCTCTCCGCCAAATTATCTGTCCCACCGGCTGAATTAAGTACTGCGTATGACAAACAGGCAGCCCGGCTGGATACATTAAATAAAGAATTAACCACAGCACAAAAAGAGTTAACCCACCATCTGGCGCATAAACTGTACTCCCAGTCCCAACTATCCGGCGACTGGCACATCATCACCCATACGCAAACCAATATCTCTCCCGCCGCACTTAACGACTTGGCCCGGGAACTAATAGCATATCCTGCTGCTGTTGCATTATTAGCCGGGATTAACGTAGATAATACCAAGGCACATTTAGTCTTTGGCGCCAATCCCTCCCTTACTGCTGCTAATATGAATGCAGCCCTCAAAGTCGCCCTGCCCCATATCGATGGCAAAGGCGGCGGCAGCCATCAAGCTGCCCAGGGCGGCGGATCTAATGTTGAAGGCATCCAGCAAGCCCTGGCTGTGGCCAGAGATTTTCTTCTAGAATCTAAATAACCAAAAAGTGAGATGGCCCGGATCAAAAAAACCGGCCATCTCACTTTTTTTTGCTGTTAGCTTCTATGGATAATTGTCAGCTTGTTTTTGCTTAAAACTTGTCCCTTTTGATCTACAAAAGTGATATCTACTCCACCCCAGATATCAACAATTGCTCTGTCGATTACCAAATAGTCGGACGGTTGGGTCATCGCCAGCGTAACCGGCGCACCGGGCTGCGGACTGCGGGTGTGAACCGTAACTGTCATTTTATTTGCATTCATGGTCACCTTTTCAATTCCAACACCATAACCACCTGTAGGGGCAGTACCAAGATAAGCGAATAAAACTACTTTCTTATTATAGTCAACATCTTTAATCCTGTTTAAAACATTTTCCGGAATGCGCTAGTCTTGTTTGAGCTGTGCGTCATAATTAACAATGGTAGCAAAAGCCATATCTTTGAAATAGCTATTATTGTACCATTTCCAGCCATTAAATTTGTCGGTCGCAAATATGGTTTTGCCTTCGGTTTCAACCGGTGGCACTGGTTTATACTGACCGATTACCTTATAGGTGGTCCAAATGGCATCGCCGCCTCCAAATGGTTTAACCAGGATCATCGTATATTCTTTATCATTATGGTTAACTTTGACATGAATCTCGCCATGCCGTGACAGGTTGCTCTTTTCTAAACGCTTAACGATGGTAAAAGTATCTTTATCGGTAAAGCCGTAATATTTGCCTTCTTTGCGGGCAACCTGCATGGGGTCAAGCCGCCAGCGTTCATAGCCGGCATCAACATTTTGCTGCCATTTGATGACTTTAGCATAATCTAAGCCTTCTACCCCCGGGCCAACGTCAATCTTATGATAGACCGTCCGGGAGCTGCCGGTAACAACCGGGCTGCTGACAACCGTCCCAATGACACCTGCCTTGCTAGCCGTATCTTCAAGCTCTATAACCGGTTTATCACTATTCGCCTTATCTGCTCCCACAGAAATTATAGCACTTACTGTTTTTGCCGGCGCATCAGGGGCTATTTCCAGGTCGCCACTGATGACGGGTTTAACTTCGGGTGCAACGTTGGAAGCAGCGGCTTGGCTTTGGCTTGCCTCAACCTCGGTTTGCGTTACCGCAGGTTTTGTCCAATTTAACCACTTGGCAGAAGCTTCATCAGGCAAGGCAGCAAAAGCGGTGGCTGCTGTCAATACTGCTATGCCGGTAACTGCTGAAATAAACTTGATTTGTTTCTTGTGAGTATTCATTGTTGCTCCTCTTTTCTATGTTAAAAATCTATGTCAACTGACTGTTAAGTCATTCATATACTTAAACGTATCCATAGCGCAAAGGTAACGCTATTTTTAGTGGTAAAAAAATGAAAAAAACTCCTGCGTTTACTAAACAATGCTTTTGTCTATAACACACAAAAAAACAGGCTGTACAAAAAACCTGTTACGTTTTTGTACAGCCCGTCATATAACCTTATTTTATTCACTTAGCAACACTGACCTTAGTCATTGTTTTGGCAAGAGTAAG
>CAZCEN010000152.1:0-7860 GCA_964497205.1 uncultured Sporomusaceae bacterium | reverse complement strand
TCAAACGTAAAAATTGTTCCGTCCGCACTCGTTTCGTACTCCAATCTTGCATTATGTCGCTGAGCAATAGCATAGCAGACAGATAACCCTAATCCAGTACCCTTACTCTTAGTAGTAATGAACGGGGTACCCATTTGTCTCTGAACAGATTCAGGTATTCCCTCCCCTTCATCCGCAATTGATAAACTAATCGCAGTCGACGTACATGCTGTCTTTATGGATAATAGTCCTGGTTTTTGCATTGCTTCCAAACCGTTCCTTGCAAGATTTAAAATTAATTGCCGGATTTCTTTCTCATCAATGTATACCTCCGGCAGATTGGCTTCTTTGGTAAAATGCAGTCTATGCCCCTGGAGATTCGCGTCGGCCTCCATTAAGGGCAATAAGATTTCAACAATTTCATTAAGGCTCTTGTGCTGTTTTTCGATTGGCTTATTTTTGGCGAGGGAAAGAAACTCACTGATAATGGCGTTTGCCCTGTCAATTTCCTCAATCATTACTTTTAGTGTTTTCTTCTGTTGATTAAATTCCAGCTTTTTTTCTAAATATTGCAGATAACCGCGGACAGTAGTCAAAGGATTGCGCACTTCATGACTTATACTTGCCGCCATTTCTCCTACTAGATTTAACCTATCCAGTTTAGCAATCTGGCTCTCCATTCGTTTTTGCTCTGTAACATTCCGCAAACAGAGAATAACAAATTCAACTTCACCTTGTTCATCAAGCAGCGGAAAAACAACCCAATCCCAGTATGTGGTTCCTGCTGTTGGATTGTCAGGAAAGAGAAATGGTCGTGCATAAGCCCTAACAGGCTGTTTCGTATCAACTGCCTGTTGAAATAACTGCTTCGCTTCATTAGACGGGTATAAGTCAAAATGGTTTTTTCCGATAAAGTCTTCTGGCTCTCGGTAATTATCTCGTGCATAAGTCTCATTTACCTTGCAAAAATTGAACTTCCGGTCAAGAATGGCTACTCCTTCAAGATTATACTTAAAAAAGGATTCCAGTATCCGTTCATGTTTCTGCTGCTGACTTTTAAGCTTATAGTGTGAATCTTGCAAATCATCCACTTGTTCGAGTCTCCTTCGCGTCTAGAATCAACCATAAGACCATGCTTAAATTTATACTTTCTTGATTTTCAATCCAAATCCTGCCATATTTATCATTGAGTTATAATAAAACAACCAAGATGCTCTGCTAATCTTTCCTCCAGCAAAGCATCCTGGCTGTTATTTTACCAGCTGGTTAATATCCCGGGACTCATAAATATGAATACCTTCTTGTTGCCTAGCCGCCACAAGCTGCATGGCCATCGCCACAGTTTGCCCTTTGATAGGCTTGACCCGGCGAAAAAATCCTATAAAGAACGGCGCAAGTATGCGGCTGGCTATTGTGGCTACTTTCTCACCTACCCGGAATTCCCGGCGATCTCCTAATAGCAGCGAGGGGCGGAATATCTGCAGGGCGGCAAAATCTTTTTTTGCCAGCGCAGCCTCAACTTCCCCTTTAACCTTGTTATAAAAGAACGGGGATTTGGCGTTTGCGCCAAGGGCCGAAACCAAAAGAAATTGCTTTGCACCGGCCTGTTTAGCCTTATCGGCTATAAGTAAAGGATAATCTTTGTCAACTTTCATAAACGCGGCCTTGCTTCCCGCCTGTTTCATAGTTGTGCCAAGGCAGCAAAACACATCATCAACCGCGAAAAACTTCTCATCGAACTCGGCAAGTTTGGCAAAATCTATAACGACTTCCTTGAGATTGGCGTGTTTTACCTGTAATGACCGTCTCGTTAGTACACGTATTTCCTGATATCTTGAATCGGCAAGCAATAGTGGCAAAAGCTGAGAACCAATTAACCCGGTCGCACCTACTAGTAATGCGGTTTTCTTATTCAACAACGCTCTCAAGCTCCTAACAAACTAATTTGGTTATTTTTATCTTTCGATGTCCGCCAATGTCCAAAATCTTACCGTCAGAAAAACGGATTAAGCAGCTTTCCTTACCGCTGCGATTCCAAAATACCAACTGCCCGGTGCGCCCGTCGTTCAATGTTACAAACCGGCCAATAAGCGTTTCGCATAACTCTTGCAGAAACGGTGTGGTGTATTGAGGCGAAAACTTACCCGAAAAGCTGTCACTTTGAATGGTTTCTATTGCAGCAAACGGTGATACTTCCTGCCCGTATACCTTTTTCGATGTCATGGCATCATAAACATCTGCTATGCCAATAATCTTCGCGAATAAATGGTTTTTCGAACCATTTGTCTTGAGTGGATAGCCTGAAGCGTCGTCACGCTCATGATGCTGAAGCACGCCATAACGGACGCTATCTGGAATCTCCTTGAAATTCCGGAAAAACTTAAAAGCAAAAGCAGGATGTTGACGCACCAAATTAAATTCTTCTGCGGTGAGCTGTTCCGTTTTATAAAGAACTTGCACCGGGATTTCCAGTTTGCCAATATCGTGCAAAACTCCCGCCATAACTAAGTTCCGCTGTTGGCTTGGCTGAATCGTTCCGCTTAGAGTACCAATGACATTGGCCAAAATCCCGACATTGACCGAATGATGAAACAAATAATCTTCCGAACGATTTGTCGTATGCAGTAAGGCAGTAGCACTAATACCGCGCATAGACAGCTGCAGCAGAGAGTCAACAATTTCATTTAGCAGGTCACAATCCAAATGCTTTTCAAGCTTAACCAGCGTAAAACACCGTTTTAAATCTTTCAAAGCAGTGTTATATATATGTAAAAAATCATTTTCTTGTTCTTGAGCGCCCTCTGGAATATCAGGTTCGCAATACTCAACAGGTATATCTTCTTCTGAGTCTTCGTCTGTTTCCGGATAGCCTTCTACAACTTCGCCACTTTCGATCGTCCGGCGAATTCGGACAGCTTCAACCCCATAAGTGAGTATCCTCTCAATATGCTTTTGGGTAAGTATGGTTCCAGTGTAAAGCAATATTCCGCCATCAGCTGAAAATACTGTTTCTCCTAGTTCTAATCCTGGATGCAGTTGGTTAACCTGATATCGAGCAATACTATATTTTTCAGCCATATGTTTCTCCCTTTCTGGACGCCGCTCAACCTAAACTGTTAAAAGTATTTTTTTACTGTATGAAAAGATCCTAACTCTCATTATTAGCTATTTTAAAAAATTATTCAATATACTTACTAGTTTTTTTATCTGTAAATGTTACAATCTATCCGGAATACGCTCTGCTACTTTATGCCAGTCATGCTTATCCAGGAAACTGCCTGGTACATTGTCTTCCATTTCTTTAAACATGCCGAACGGTACACTGAACGACAGCAAATCCGCATCAATAACCGGGCGCGCACTAATGTCTGTCATCCCAACCACTGCCCGGGGGCGTTCTTGAGCTGCTTCTCCCCACGGAATCAAACATACCGACTGACATCCCGCACCAAAAGGAATGACAACATTATCATTACCAGTGCGCCCATAATTCGCCAAAACCACTAGCGCAGACAACTGATCCGGGTTAGCGTAAAAGACCACTACCCTTGGTTCTTCTTTGCTGCTATCGACATCGGCCAACGGTTTAAAAACGACATACTGTTCCGGAATATCTGTAATAGGCAGAGCATCAACAAAAGTGCTTGCCAGTTCAGGAGTTTTTTTGTACGCTTCCCCTTCCCGGAAACCTTCTTTACCTGTGGACAAAAAGTATTCAAAGCCACCGGGAAACTGCGGATACATATTCCCTAACCCCAGTCCTACACCACCCCCTAAACAGCCAAACGTACTGCGGCTAAACACAGCCTGCCGCCCCTTAGCTGCCGCAGTCATTAACGCTGCTACACACCCCCAGCGTCCTTCGGCAAATTCCAAAGCGCCTTGCGGCTTTTCGTTAGTAAATAAAATAGCAACCGGAACATACCTGAGTTTTAGACGTTGTGCGATTTGACTCTGCATAACCTCGCCTCCATGCTATTTAAATATTCTAGTAAAAATATTAGCGATCATTGGTTATTCTCCTGTCAGCTTAATGTAAATATTTTCAAGGGCAAACAACAAGGCCTACTCGCTGCTCTCAGCTATCTGAGCAACAGTAGACCTTGTGCAGTCAATAGTCTATAAAACCCGGACAATTCGTGATTTCGAATAAAATTGTACCATCAACCTAGCGGTATAACAGGTAGTAACTTGACATTGCAATGCTTAGACGTTCATTCTCATCTAACTCTTCTAAAGCTACAGCCTTACCTGCAGGTATATCCAATAAATCAGGATAAGCATGTTCTTGGTAAACACCTTGCGATTCGCGCTGTTGTTTCATAGCTTCACTCCTTTCTTACCCTTTATTATGTTTAAAAGCGGCGATTTTACTTCATCTAAAATATAGAAAGGCCTCCGATTACTCGGAAGCCTTAATTTTTCGTTTAGCTTAATACATTACATTCTATTCTTTATCGCCGTTCTTGCCAATAAATCGCACCGGTTATTCTTAGCGTTATCACTATGCCCTTTTACTTTTACCCAGGTGGCGTTATGGCTTTTAAGCAGGTCAATTAGCGCCATCCATAAGTCTTGATTTTCGACCGGCATTTTTTTGCTAGTCTGCCAATTATTCATTTGCCATTTCTTCACCCAGTTATCAGTAAACGCTTTGCATACATAAGCACTATCCGTGTAGATAACAACCTCACAGGGCCGCTTTAATGCTTCTAACGCCTTTATCGGTCCCATTAGCTCCATCCGGTTATTTGTAGTATGCGACTCATAACCGGATAATTCTTTCTCTACCCCTTTAAAAATCAGTATTGCCCCCCAGCCGCCAGGCCCGGGATTCCCGCTGCAGGCACCATCCGTATAAATTTCAACCTTATCCATATAATCCTCATTAGTATTATTTTTTCTATTCTTGCCGCGAAGCTTATCAATAACGCAATGTGTAAGAATAGAATTATTCAGATTCCAAATTCTACATATTTCACCTATATTCCTTTATAACAATTAACAGTTTGTTATAAAATCTCCGGAAATCCCAACTAAGCTTTTTGCTCTATAACAAACCGATCTGCGCTGTTTCCCTTTACCAAAGAAACACGGCTTGCGCCGAGCCTTTGGCAAAAAGCTAAGCCGATGTTGCCCTTATTCAGGCGAAAGTATACTTCTATCATGGTGAAAAAGACTTCCGAGTAATCTCAGAAGTCTTTTCGTATTGCCTGCTAAAGCTGACTACTATGTATAGTATTTGATTTTATTTAAGAATCGGTGCTGAGTTAGATTGCACTGTAGCAATACTGTGTAGGTATTCATTAATAACACTGTCTAATTTTTGACTAATCATTAATACTTCGGGATGAGATATACCTTTTTCAAGAGCAACTTCATGCAAAAGCCGGCGTAGATTTTCAAGCCTTACTAAAATATCCTCCAGCATGATTAATCACACCTTCCCTTTTCACTAATTCCGATATACCTCATGAAATAGTTAACCTACTGTTGAAACATAGTTTGAGGAAGGTTGGCTCTTTTTTCTTACCTAAATTCTACCTCTATTATGATACTTTGTCAATAATAGTTATTAATTACTGTCGATTGTTATTTCAATCACTTACCCTGGTCGAACCCTGCCTAAAAGCTTCAGGCTGTAATAAGAGTTGTCTTCTCGATCTACCACAGTTAATTAGCATGGTAGCCCTAGAGTTTTGGACTTTTTTAGCTTCGATTAGTCTTATTAAACACAAGCAGGCAATAGCTGCTGCTTGTGTTTTGTAACATAATACTAGTTGATTTATATCCTGAATTTGCTTACCTCTTTTTTCATTTCTTGCGCCATTTTAGTTAATGCTTGACTCGATGCTGCGATTTCTTCCATAGATGCGGACGTTTCCTCAGTAGCAGCCGAAACAGTCTGGGCCTGGCTCGCGGCTTCCTTACTTAATACTTCAATTTGCTCGACAGAATTAACAATTTGCTGATTAGAACTTGCAAGTTCATTAATTCCTCCTGAAATCCCTTGCACCTCAATAGAAACTTCTTCCACTATTTGAACTATACCTTCAAAATCTTTTCCCGCCGCATTGATAGTCTCTGCACCAACTTTAACATCCCGAATTCCTTTTTCCATAGCAATAACTGCTTGATTTGTATCTGCCTGAATTTCACCGATTAAACTTCCAATTTGTTTTGCGGCATCCTGAGACTGTTCCGCTAGTTTTCTTACCTCCTCGGCCACGACGGCAAATCCTCGCCCTTGTTCACCCGCTCTGGCTGCTTCAATTGCCGCATTCAGTGCCAATAGATTTGTCTGCCCAGCGATACCCGCAATGGTATCAATAATCTGGCCTATTTCTTTAGACCGTTCACCTAATTTAGTTACCACCACCGATGATTCTGTTACTGATCCATCTATGTTTCTCATTTGATTAATTGCGGATTCAATCGAACTTTTACCATTATTTGCAGTTTGAGCAGCATTATTAGATTTCTCTGCTGCGTTATTGGCTTGTATAGTAATATTCTGAGCCTCATCCGATATTCTTTCTACGATTACGTGTGTAGAGTTTACTGCCTGGACTTGTTGTTCAGCTCCGCTTGCAATCTCGGTAGTAGAGACGGCTACCTGGGTAACGGCCTGAGCCGATTGCTCAGAGTTTGCATTAAGCTGCTCTGAAGCTGCCAAAAGTTGTTCCGCCTGTGATTGTACGGAATAGAGCAGATTTCTTATCTGTGCCTTGGATTTTTGCAACCCATTATAAATGTCACCAAATTCATCAGATCGCTGCAAAGATACATTAACTTTATCAATCAGATTTCCTGACGCAATTTCATTAAGTTCAACAAGAAGATCGTTCACGGGTTTTGTGATTACGCGCCTTAATATGATACTAAGAATAACTCCCAGTAAAATAGCCGATACCATTAGAACTAAAGAAATTATTGAAGCTCTATCGGATGAATTTTCTGCTTGCCCGACTTGCTCTTTCACCAGTTTTGACTCGCGCGCAACGGTATCACTTATTATCTTCTGGTTGGATTGGGTTAATTCGGTTAAAGATTTAATGTTATCAGCAAGTTTTTTATTGATTTCTTCTTTCGCTTGAGAATCAGCCTGTGATTGCGCTTTTAGCAAAGGGATGATTATGTTTAGTATTCCGTCTTTGTATTTTGTTGTACCATCAATAAGCTTTTCAACATCCGCTTTATTCTCATCTGTTGTATATTGAAGCAGTTGATTTTCCATTTCAATTGTTTTGGTCATGCGTTGTTCAAAGCTGGTTTTATATTGATCGTTTCTTTCAACCATATAACGCCGCATATCGAGTGCAGCAGCGGTTAGCTGGTTTTCAATTTGAGATGCTGTAACAGACCTATTGTATCCCGCCTCAATACCTTTAATATCCTGCATAAAACTGCGTGAATTCATAAATGCATTTGTCCCTAATATTACCAACATTACTACGATAATAAAAAGTGCGATTGAGATTCTGGTACTAATTGTAATCCTCATAAACGATCCCCTTCCGCTGTTTACAAGATATATTTAATTAATACTATATTTCCGCAGTTTTGTTACAAATCCTTTCTTTTTTTCCATTCTGGACAAACTTTACTTCAATCCGACAGGAATCGACCCCCTACCAACCACTTAGGAAAAGCATTATAGTATTTGCAAAAAAGAAAAGCCGAAGAAACACCCTGAATAAGGTAATTCTTCGGCCTTTAGTCTGTCTAATCAGCCTAAATGATATATACCATTATAAAACGGTAACATACCGACACCCAGGAAGTATTTCCCGGTCAATATAATTTAATGCATTTTAATATACTATTGCTTTTTGCCAAACCATTTCTCACATATTTTATCGTATTCGCCACTTTGCTTTA
>CAZCEN010000151.1:0-7881 GCA_964497205.1 uncultured Sporomusaceae bacterium | reverse complement strand
GCACTGTAGAATTTATTCAAATCCTGCTGGCAGTCAAAAACCTTTATTCGACTGTTACTTTGACTCTTAAGCAGCGTCCATTTTCCTAATTCAGAAGACCCAACAATTAAAATCTCGATATTGGAGTGCCTGTTAATCAGTTCTCTAATTAAATGTAAAAAACTATATTCGCCACAAGATACTAATTGATATGGCGTGGCATTAGTCAAAAAGACCACACTATCCTCGCCGATACCCAGATCCTTTTTGGCTGCTTTCTTATCTTGAACATTTTCTGTCATTCCTAAAGGAATCGGCAATAAAAAGGTATTATTCATATTTCTGCGGGATAAAGTTATTCTTTGTCCGACAACCCGTTGATCGGCTATTATATCAGCGGTACTCATACCTATCGCAAAAGCCTGGCCTGCATGATTAACAAAGATCACCGGCGGACCGCCGGTGCCGCCAAAAGCTAGCGGTGCAACCGGGTCGTGGGGATGTATATGCAAAACAACTACATCAGCCCACATAGCTGCTGCATCACGTAACGCTTTACCTTTTTGGCAGAAACTTAGATTTTTCGTATCGAGAGTAGTATACCACCCACCGGAGCGAATTGCCGCATCTACTACCGATTGAGGATTCGTCGTACTATTGAGAGTAACTATGATAGAATGAATTGATTCAGAATCCATACAGATCCAACGCTCCAGTGTTTTTATGTGACTACTGGCAGCACAGCCTTGACTTAGTACATGCAGTATATTTCTCTTTTCTGTATTTTTTGGGGGTAATTGTGTAGTTACCCGGCCATTAAGTGTTTTTGCCACTTTGCGAAGAATTAGTTCTAACCTGGGCGAAATATAAAAGCCGGGATGAGAGTGATAGGCATAATCGGCTGCCTGCTTCACTACCAGTGCAGCTTTCTCCAAGTCACCAGACAACAAGCTAAATTCTGCTTGATCAACGAAAGAAAGAAATTTTCTTCTTGTATTTTCTATCCAGTGCTGATAATAACTAAATTCATATTGATACGTAAACCACTTTCTTGCCTCTAAATCTTGTGTTAACTGATATGGTGCGGCCAAGTGCGGGGGCAATCCCCATTTTGCGGCAAATTTTTGTCTATTAACTTCCAAAAGGGAGTTATATTGATTCGCCTGCTCCCTAAAAGATACACTGCCGAAATGGTGTATAAAAGTATCCCGGCATAAAACCAATCGATAGCCGGCCTTTCTGATACGTAAGCAATAATCGTCATCTTCATAATTTCCAGGTGAAAAAGCTTCGTCGAATAAACCGATTTCCTTTATTACTTCGGCCTTAATTAGCATACAGTAACCAACAAGTCTTGCTCTATCCTCCCAAAGTTCCGGATTAGAATGGTTCACTTGTCTGGCAAACCATATCATTTCTTCTAGACTGGAATATTCACAGGGAATATTCTGGAAGTTGGAGCAGGAGTTGGTAACTGCACCGACGGCACCAATATCACTGGAGCTATATAAACACTTTGTAAGGTTAGTTAACCAGTTTGGCGTCACAATAGTGTCATTGTTTAATAAAAGAATATTGTTTCCCCTAGCCGCTGTTATCCCTTGATTACATCCTACGGGGAAACCGGCATTCTCACTATTTAGAATTACTTTAATATCTTGCTGGTCTTGCAGCCACTCAACCGTACCATCGGTTGAGTGGTTATCTATTACAATAAGTTCATAAGAGTCTGGTTCTGTATATTGTCTAATACTCTCAATGCAAAACTTGTTATACTCTAAGTTATTGTAAGTTATGATAATAATACTGGTAAGACCCTGTGGAATTGTTTTACTTTTGTCTGTTCCCGCGATATCTTCAGTTTGTTTATTATCGCCTAAGCTGCAGTCCAATCTGAGACCTCCTCTATATAGGCTCATATACAACGCTGGAATTCAAGTTAATCACGCGTTAGAAGGGTCAATATTCAGTTTACTTAGTAGCAGTTTCCGGTTGTGATGAATCATTGGATTATCGGGAATAAATTTTGCTGCTTTTTCATTGTGTTCGTAAGCTAATTTGTATTCTCCAAGACGTGAATAACATACGCACAACTGAAGATGAGGCAACCAGGTTTCACATTGATTATTTACTAACCCCCATGAGGAATTTGTGGTCTTCAGATGAGTAGCCAGTGTATACCAGAATATAGCCTGTTTTATTTGATTATTATTAAAATGATAAAAGCCAAGCCGGCAACAGAAATCGCTTCTGGGCGTACTATACTGAAAAGATTGGTATATATATTTAAGCTCATTTTCTGCATCATGGAGTTCATAAAAACAATCGGCCAAACTAGCGCAAGCAGCAATATTGTCTTCCAGCGCCTCTTGTTTTGTTGCTAAAAATTTTTGGTAATGCTCGATTGCCCGGTTATAGAGATTATGATCTTTTAACTCTTTGGCGTAATAATATAAATCCCGCGGTGAGAATTCTTCTCCCTTTAGCTGCCGTTTTTCATAGATTTTGAGATTGCGATCTCTATCATGTTTTACAGGCTTGTGGGCTACAGCGATTTCTGTATCTAACTGGATGCCTTTCGCTGCTAAGAATTCGTGAACTGCTCCCATCCACTGGTAATTTTTTTCTCGCTTAACCAAACGCTCCCTACGTATTTGATATAATACATTTCCATTTGTGTCAAAGCTTAAATAATAAAGCATAGTAAGGACTTCAATTTCCCGACTGAGTGTTGCTTTTAATTCAAGTAACTTTTGACAGTCTTGGTCCAAAATAACATCATCAGCATCTAGCCAAAGAATGTATTCCTGCGTAGCCTTACTAAATGCATAATTGCGTGCAGCAGAAAAATCATCGATCCACTCAAAATCATAAATATTATCAGTAAACTGCTTAACCAGTTCTTTTGTTTTATCCGTTGAACCTGTGTCTACTATGATAATCTCATCTACAATTTGCTCAACCGATCGCAAACAGCGCTCAATTGTAGCTTCCTCGTTTTTTACTATCATACATAAACTAATAGTTATAGGTGACTGAGGTTGCTTAGCACTATCCGGCATGTTACTACCTCCTAAAGATTATAAGTCAATAATTACTTTATGCCTAAAGGCACTGATATGTGAAAAAAAGCTGATCCCCTCTACGGATCAGCTTTAGTCATATTTAATAAGAATTTTTGTCATATAGTCAATCAAAGGAATATTTAATTAGTAGGCCTATAGTTGAAATAAGTTGCTTTGGAACAGATTTGTATATGTCGACATATCGTAAGTGAGAATGTGTATCGAGCAATAAAACGACAAAATTACTTCTTAAAAATCAGATGGATTTAATGCCATTATACGAGGAGGAAAAACCATGAAGATTGCTCTATTTGGCAGCTGCCAAGTAGATGGTATTTCTCAGTGCCTCAGGGTTATGGCACCAAAATGCCAAATATTATCCACCAATCTCGGCGTCCACCCCGACATCAGCGATTCCGTAGAAGCTGCCAAAAGCTGTGACGTTATTATTTTACAGACGCATTTTAGAGATCTGCTTAATGAAGGGAATTTATTGGATAGTCTTAAAGATAAATACATCCTTAGTTGTCCAACATGGTACTTTCCCGCGTTTCATCCTGATCTTGTCTATATCTCTAGCGCGAAGGGTATCGTGAAATCACCGATGAGCGACTACCAGTCTTCCATCATATTTTATGCCTGGACGAAAGGATTGAATGTCGATCAAACGGAGGAGCTGTTTTGCGAACCGGTCTTTGAACATCTTAAGTTCTTTGATTTTTGGGAAACGTCCAAACAAGCGCTGTTGAACGATATCCGCCACTCGGACCTTGATCTAAGTGGTGCATTCGACTGTTGGGCTGCACGAGGCTGTTTCACCTATTCGGTGAATCATCCAAAGCTATTTGTGCTTAGCAGTATTGCGGAAGCTATTCTTAAGAAGCTCGGCATCATTCCCACACCCATGCCTCATCGGCCGGAGGAATTCCTCACTGACAGACTTAGCTCCTTGGTTTGGCCGGTTTATCCACCCATTGCCCAACGTCTTGGACTTGAAGGAGATTACGTTTTTAAGGTTTCGAATGACCTATGCCTTACACTGCGGGAGTACATCGAAGGTTCCTTCAAATGCTTTACTCCCTTTCCCCGTGACGAGCTGCGCTGTAGTCGGGTGCTTGAACAGAGTCACCTATACCACAATCTCGAGGAAATCGCCTCGCGCGCAAAGCGTAAAAGTGCTAATCCCTACTCTAGTCTTCCGGACTTTTGTTTCTGGCGCAAAAGTGTAACCAAAGTGCCCTGGAACGAAGTAGACCCGGTGGTACAAACAAAGTTCCAACTCACTGAAACTGACCGGATCGCGACGGCGGGCAGTTGTTTTGCCCAGCATATCGCGAGCACTCTGGTCAAAAACGGCTATAACTACTATGTAACCGAGGCTGCTCCCGAGGGCCTATCAAGCGAGCAGGCGGTCGCAAGCAGTTATGGCCTGTTCAGCGCCCGTTACGGCAATATCTACACCGCCCGTCAATTGGTGCAACTTATGGGCCGTGCCTATGGTCGATTCAAGCCGTGCGATATTTCCTGGATCAGGCACGATGGACGGTTTATTGATCCTTTCCGGCCGCAGGTGGAAAGCGACGGCTTCCCTAACACCGAGGCCGTCATCACCGCGCGAGAAGAGCACTTTGCCGCCGTGCGACACATGTTCGAGACAATGGATGTTTTCGTCTTCACTCTTGGCCTGACCGAATCCTGGCGGGCAAAATCCGATGGCTCAGTGTTTCCGGTAGCCCCCTGCGTTGTGGCGACTGGCCTGAATGAGGCCGACTACGAATTTGTCAATTTCAGCGTGACTGAAATCCGCAAAGACATGCTCGACTTCATAGCCAAGCTGCATGCGGTAAACCCCCGGGTGCGGATTATCATCACGGTCTCACCAGTGCCGCTGATCGCAACGTATGAGCAAAGACACGTTCTTGTATCTACCACCTACAGCAAATCCGTCCTGCGGGTCGCCGCCGGGGAAATTGCGGGGGAGTTCGACCATGTCGATTACTTTCCCTCTTACGAAATCATTACTGGAAACTTTACTCGTGGCCGGTATTTCGAAGACGACCTCCGCGCAGTGAAGCCGGAAGGAGTGGAGCATGTGATGCGACTTTTCAGGCAGCACTATTACCATTCCACAACGGCTCCTATTGCAGTTCTCCCCATCGATGAGATACTGCAAGACGAGATTGACCGTAATGCGAGGGTACTCTGCGACGAGGAGCTGCTTGATCAACCATAACCTCGAATTACTAATAGCAGAGCCACCGTCCTGGAGCATGCAGCCTAAATAGGTTCTCTACTATTATTTTTTTTGGGGGACAATTAACCACAGTAATGTTAGTGCATATATTACAATGTGCAACCACCTATACAAAATAAAAAAAAATCTAATTTTCATAAGCACTTAACAATAGCGTTGCATAGTATATAGTAGGCGAACGCCAAAAAAAATTATTTAATAAGGAGAGATTCAATTATGCCATTTGGTGGGAAGAAAAAAGGAAAAGGTTTTAATCTCGACTGCGTACTAGGAAACGTGAATATTACTGTCGTAACCTGCTGTGGCTTTATATTCCAAGGAGTCGTTGTTGAAGAAGACGACGAGCATACCCGTGCGCAATATGGCTGCCCAGTTGTTTTCCCAACTATGTCTATGGACTACGGCCATCATGAGAAAGATGAATGCAAAGAGCACGAAGAGAAAAAACATCATTGCCCCAAACCGATTGATGTTGACGTTGATGTCAAATGCGAAGATGAGCCCAAATTCATCTGCCTGCGCCTAGAGTGCCCTCCTGCTTTTGTATGCTGTGATCCAATAACAGGTACCGTTGCCAGAATCGTTGGTTTTACAGCAGCAGCACCGTTATTCTTTGACGAAGACACTATATTAATTAACTTAGAGGATATTGCTGCCATAGGCCCAAGCCGTAACTGCCTTGTTACCGGTTAATTTCTTGCTTTGCTGAAAAAACGAAACCCCGGTTTTCCGGGGTTTCGTACTTACAACAGTTAAAAATATAGTGAACACTGTACTTCGCTTATATGAAAGTTAGAAGAAAGGAGTAACGTAGATTATGACCTCCCGAGATGAAGATAGATTAAATCTGGGTTGCATACTGGGAGATATAAGGGCTACTATTGTCACTCAATGCGGTATTGTCTATCAAGGAACAATCGAAGACTGGGATTGTGGCCGGCTGACACACGTCCGCCCGGAAAGTTCCCCTTCTGATGCAGATGATAGCCTAAAAGAGTCCTCTGAGCAACGCATGGAAGAGTGTTGTGACCCTCGCTTTATTCGCATGACGCTAGCATGTATTCCCGGAAACATCTGCTGCCCAACTTTTTCTGCCGACATCCCAGTTAGTCCCTCAAGAGTTACACCGATACTCGGCTTCACCGGAGCCGCCGAAACACTTTATGCGGTGGGTTCCTCCATTTTAATTAATTGGGATGAAGTTTCCTCAATAGGACTAACCAGCACTACCGCTTGTCTCACAGATAATATACCATAAAGCCACCATGCCGGGGCGCTCAGACGCACCGGCATTTTTTTAGTTGGCTTCGTCTTTTTTCACTCCGCCCCATTAACTCCCTAAGAAGCTTATAAGCAACAATCTTCCGAGGTGCGCAAGCGGGCCCAACCAAACATAATAATTTTAATTAATATCTGTTTATTGTAACATAAGTCCTCATAAAATCATAAAATGAATTAAACGGAAAATATGAAGACATTTTGTAAAGCAAGGAGGAAACCTCATGAATAGTAAGTTTGTTGATGTTTCGGGTATTACTCCCACATCACAATTTCCAAAGTGTCCTCCCCGTCATCCCTTCACTGAATTCTGTGAAACTGATAAATTATGTATACCACACCCGAATCCTAACATTCGAGATGTTTTAGAAGTGTGCGTAAACGTAGTTCTTTTATCATCCAGGCTAATATGTACTCCTGTAGGGAAAAAGGTAGTTGTCGAAGGAAAAAAACAGATTAAAGTTACATTTGCTGCCGACGATCCCTGCCAGTCAGTCCATTGTGCCCATTTTGAAATCCCGTTTTGCACCTTAATACTGTTAGGCTCTTTTAAAGATGAAGTGGTACAGGTATGTTCCGCAATAGAAGATATTTCAGTTCGCTGCATAGATTGCAGATGTCTGACAGTAACAACAGTCATATTTATCTGCCCGGAATTTGAAAAACCTCGTAATTACTGCTCTTACTCGAATGACGACAATAACAATTACCAGCGCTAGGCACTCAACAGTACTCGGCAAGTAGCCTCTCTACGAAACGCTGGCCATTATCTATAAAGCTAAACTCACTACCTGCTTTACCACATAAGATAGGAGGAGATTTGAATATGGGATGTACTCAAATTTCCGTAAATGGTATTCTCACTATCCCTAAGCATAAGCCTGATATCTATTCAATACTGCGCGTCTGTACAACACCAATAATTGATAAAACGATTACTACACGGAAGAAAATTTTCTTTACTGGACATGTCGATATCTGTATAGAGTATGTGGCCTGCGCATCTGACAGTATGCAACCTATACATTTTTGGCGCACTGAGATACCTTTTAACGGTTTGTTGCTCCACCCGTTTGCCCGTGATCGTTTATGTGCTTTTCTGAAAACCAGAATTACTTTTTGTGAGACTACACGTAGAAATTCAAGGACCATTAACACCGTAATACTTTTAAAACTATGCAAAGTTAAGTTTTCACGTAAATTTAAGCACTTGCATCCACATTGTTCTAACCTGAGCCACAAATGTTCACCAAAACATACGGGTAAACACTGTGTCCATGAGCAAAATTGCAAGCCGTCTCATAA
>CAZCEN010000150.1:0-8037 GCA_964497205.1 uncultured Sporomusaceae bacterium | reverse complement strand
AAAATTGTGGCTATGGTGCATGGGGAAACCTCTACAGGCTGCATGCAGCCATTGAAGGAGATTGGGGAAGTTTGCCGGGAATTAGATATTCTTTTTGTAGTTGATGCCGTAGCTACTATAGGTGGAACTGAAGTCAAGGTGGATGAATGGAAAATCGATGCCGCTATTGGCGGCACGCAGAAGTGCTTATCTGTCCCTTCAGGCATGGCTCCCATCACTTTTAATGACAGAGTGGAAGCGCTGCTGCGTGAGCGGAAAAAAGTGGAAAGAGGCTTGGCCGATCCCGGCACTTATCAAACTAAGCATTTGCGAATGATTTACAGTAACTATTTTGATCTTAGTCAGTTAATCGATTATTGGGGACCGACCCGGTTAAATCATCATACGGAAGCTACGTCGATGTTGTACGCTCTGCGGGAAGGCTTGCGCATTGTGCTGGAAGAAGGGCTCGAGGCCCGATTTGCCCGGCATAAGATGCATGAGACAGCTCTCATTCAAGGCATCCAGGCAATGGGACTTACACTGTATGGAGACCCTAAGTGTAAATTGCCGGTAGTCACAGCCATTACCATCCCCGAAGGGATAGATGGTGAGGCCGTTCGCAGTATGTTGCTTGGAGATTTTGAAATTGAAATCGCGAGTTCTTTTGGACCGCTAAAAGGGAAAATATGGCGGGTAGGTACGATGGGATACAGCTGCCGTAAGAAAAATGTTCTGCACTTTTTAGGGGCAATGGAAGCAGTGCTTATTCGTTGTCATGCCCAAATTCCTGTGGGTATGGCTGTTCAAGCTGCACTTGATGCATACGAAAAGGCAGAGGGTATATAGTTCCGTTATTTATTTGAAAAGGCACATCTATTAAGGTTTTTTGGAATAAATTATTCTTAGTGCTTTTGTAGAATTTTGTTTAAATGTGCAATATGCATACTATTGCACATTTTTTTTAAATGCCGTGCACTGGAACAGGAATGCAACAATTCTGTATAATTAGACAACGACTATCAAGCGCTTGATAATATAATAACTTTTGCAGTTTTTCCAAGAATCTGATTGACAGGAGGATGTGTAATGGTAACTAATTCTGTTACGCCCCAAAAAGGGTTTCGGTGGAAAGTTCGGTATTCTGTTTTAACCATCTTATGGCTAGGTTGGTTGTTTTCCTTTTTGGATAGAATGGTAGTTAGTATTGCATTGCCTTTCATCGGTAACGAATTTCAGCTTGATGCGGCATCACAGGGAATTATTCTAAGCACTTTTTTTGCTGGTTATGCGCTGTTCCAAATACCTGGCGGAATGCTCGCTGATAAGTTTGGACCCAGAAGGGTATTGGCGTTCGCAATCGCATGGTGGTCAATATTTACAAGCCTTACCGGCATGGTTCTTTCTTATCCGCTTATGCTAATTTGCAGATTTGTTTTTGGGGTAGGTGAAGGTTGTTTCCCGGGTTCCTCCTGGAAGACGATTGCAACTTACTTTCCCCCTCAGGAACGAGCTACGGCGACTGCCATTCAATCTTCTGTTAACACCTTGGGTCCTGCCATTGCGTCGCTGGTTGCGGCCGGGATTATTGCCGCATTTGGCTGGAGAACGGTGTTTATTGGTCTTGGTATTCCCGGTATTTTGATTGGGTTGGCCATTTGGTTTTATATCAAAGATGATCCGGTAAAACATCCTGATATTACAACACAGGAATTACAGGAATTAAATGTAAGTCCAATCATGGCTGTGTCAACTTCTACTGCTACCCGTGCGGGTCTGACCTTTAAAGAGTTTTTGAAAAAACCTATTCTTTGGCAAATGGTTTTGATTTGGTTTTTATTTGACATAACTTTTTGGGGGTTCGTATCCTGGCTGCCTTCCTATTTAATGAAAGTACGCGGGTTTTCAATTATTAAAACCGGTATTTACGGATCGCTGCCCTTTTTTGTCGGTACAATCGGAATGTTGGCCGGAGGCTACTTGTCTGATCGATTTAAAGGTCAGCGAAAATGGCTGTTTATCCCAACTACCATCATTGCGGCGTTTTTCCTATATATGACGTATAGCGTTACTTTAGCTGATTCCGCTGTTGTTTATCAGTGCATATCGGCCCTGTTTATGTTTTTAGCCTTTGCCGCCTTCTGGGGTTTGGTTATAGATGCTATACCAGCGGAAATTATGGGGGCAAGTTCAGGAACAGTCAACTTTGGCGGTCAGGTAGCTGGATTTATTTCACCTTTTGTCATGGGCTATCTCATAGACCATAATAATGGCTCTTTTGACATGGCATTTATATTTTTGATAGCGGCTGCGGTGGCATCGGCTATAGTAGCATTATTTGTAAATAATAATGATACTGTCCTAGACGGTGCCGGTATTAATCCCACAAAATAATGTATAAAAAAGTGGCTAAAAATCTTTACGATTTTTAGCCACTTTTCATTTTTAATACAATTAGAAGGAAATGTTGTTTTAGGAGGTTTGGACAGTTCGTAAAATTTTGCGTTGTCTGAGAGCTAGGCGCAAGCAGAAAAGTAATTCTCTATTTTCCAAATCTAATCCGGTTAAGTCAACGATACGATCAAGTCTATTCGACAGGGTGTTGCGGTGAATGTATAGTTCTTTTGCAGTTTCAGTGAGGTTTTTGTCAGATTCCAAATATCTTTCAAGCGTTTTTAGAAATTCTGATTCCGTATTGTTATCAATATGTTCAAGTTTCGAGAGAATCGGATGGCAGATTTGGGATAAAACTATTGTCGTTTCAGGGTTAGATAAGATATCGTAACAAGCAATCTCATAAGGCTGAACTATGTGTCCGGAACCCTTTGTCACGCGACCGATATTTAGGGAAGTTAAAGCAACATGAAAACTTCGACGCGCAGACATAATATCAGATTCTTGAGTACCGATTCCAATAGATACGGTAAGGTTATCAAAACTAGTGGCTAAGGCATGATGCAGTTTGTTATATAAATTTTGTTCATTGTTAAAGCTACTCATAACTGCTATCAAAGCGATAATTTTGCCGGCACGTTCAGAAATAAGTGATAGCGGAAATGTCTCGGCAATAATTTGTTGGGAAATTTTGCACAGTTGGGCTGAAAGTATAGGCCAGTTGACTTCAGTTGCCGTTGTTTCCGTTTCAATAACCAGACACTTGTATTTTTTTGCGTGCGCGAGTTTGGAGTTAGTGATAATATCGGCGGTGTTTTGCTCATTTGGATTACCAAATAATATATATTCAAGCATATCACGGGAGTGTAATTTTCGGTTTTCCGCGATAGCCTTTTGCTTTAAAAAATCTAGAGCCGCTACTGTGCAGGCATGTTCTAAGGCTACCAGGCTAATGTCGGTGAGGTTGTTGTCAGGCTGGATTATCGTGATGTGGCCGAAAAATTCATTGCTGGACATAACGGCACAAGAGATACTCTGGTAGCATGCACCTTCAATTATTATTGTGTGCATATAAGGGTTTTTGGTTCGGGACAACTTTTTTTGTAAGAGTTCGTTGGGAATTTCGGGAATTAGCAGGAGTTGTTCTAGCGTTTGTAACGTATTTGAATCACATCCCGGCATGTTATCGGGCATCCAATGATTAATCATCACTCCGTTGATGTCAAAACATCCGGCCGGACATTGCGTGAGTTTACCTAAGTTAGTCATAATGGCACGTAGTCCACCGCCGTTAATGGCAACATCGGTTAATGTTTTATGGATTTCATTTGAACGCTGGAGCAAATAGGACTGACGGCTGGTGATACTGCAAATGACCGGATTAATAATTTCGGCAAAAGAGAGGCTTAAAGGAAGTTCTAGGAGTGGAAATCCCAGTTCATTTGCGAGTGCCTGTATTGCTGGCGGAATTTCCTGCAGGAACCGCTTGGTTTTAATGCCCAGACCAGCACATCCACGGGCATGAAGAGCTCGGATTAACTGTTCCTGCAATTTAATGTCATCTTTGATTGTATAGGCTGTTGTTAAAATTAGATCTCCTGCTTTAGCCCAATCACCGATATCTGGCGCATCCATGATGTTTACAGACTTAACAGGATTATTCAATCCGGCAGAACCGGCAGATAAAAACATGGCTTGTTCTTTAAATAGTTGTAAGACGTCTTTTATAGTAAGATCCATAGTGCACCACCTTTTAACCCGATGTACTATTACTATTCGACCTTCAATATGGCGGTTCCTGTGTATTTTGCTAATAGAACTGTTTTGAACGAATACTTTATCCAGGGACCTTCGACTCTGGTAAGCAACAAACATCATAGAGACATAAACAAACCACCCATTCCGGGTGGTTTGTTCCGTTATATAGTACCAGCTTTACTGAAATCTCTTTTTATGCCCGGTTCTCCCGGTTCCCAACCGGCCGGTACGCCTTCACCGGTTGCTTCACCGTATTGAATCCCTTGCAGTGTCCGGACAATCTCCCATACATTGCGTCCTACTTCGCGCGGATATATAGAGTAATAGCGGATTCGTCCGTTCGGATCAATGATAAAGGATGCACGGTAAGCGGCCCCTTTGTCCTTATCCCACACGCCATAGGCGCGCGCGATGCGGCCATTGCGGTCTGACAGGAGCGGGTACATTACTTTACTGGCACTGGGCGAGGTTTCAGCAAATACCTTATGGGAATATATGCTGTCAGTACTGATGGCGATGGCATCTGCGTCGAGTTCGCGAATACAAGGATAAGCAGCGGCAACTGCCGCTAATTCCGTTGGTCAAACAAAGGTGAAGTCACTGGAATAAAAGAAAAGAAGCAGCCAGCAGCCTCGGAAGTCCTCTAGGCAAACCTCTATTTCTTTTCCTCGATAGTAAGCCGGAGCACAAAATTCGGGAGCCTCCTCTTCAAGACGGAAACAGTTTCTTTCTCGTGCTTGCCCAGGCTGCTTTTCTTTGCAGAGATAATTATGGCTTTTAATGTTTCCAGGTTCACATTCAGCCATATTATACACCTCCTATTATGGGCTCGATGTATAATATGATGCTGGTTATGTAAAGGTTATAAATTATTAGTAATACGTAATATTGATTTTGCGATAAGGTTAGGAGAATGGAGTTCATGCAGTATTAGCTAATTAGTGCTTTTTTTGGGTATTTTTCCGCCTTTGCTTAAATAGGCTGTTAGTAAGAATTTATAGCTGAGGTGGTGCGAGACTAATGGATAATGCTAAAATACAGGCGATAGGTACTGCGTTACCACAATACTCTATCTCTCAAGATATTGCGAAAGAATTCGCTTTTAGCGCTTTTAGACAGTCATTTAAAGATATAAACCGATTACTTACCATATTTGATAATAGCCAAATAAATAAACGGTATGTATCCATGCCTTTGGAGTGGTATGGTAAAGAACATTCATTTGCTGAAACTAATCAAATTTATGAGCAGGTGGGGTTAAACCTGGCAGAAAAGGCAAGTCTAGCCGCTATTCGTGAGGCTGGTATAACACTTAATGATATCGGTATGGTTATATTTGTTTCTTCTACAGGAATTGCAACACCGACTATCGATGCAGCTCTTATTCAAAGACTTGGACTACCAGAGAATGTAAAACGTGTTCCTATTTGGGGATTGGGCTGTGCTGGCGGTGTATCAGGAATAGCACGCGCAGCTGAACTGGCTAAAACAATTAAGAGAAAATCGGTATTGTTAGTGGCATTAGAATTATGCAGCCTGACTTTTCAGCGCGAGGATTTTTCTAAAGCAAATTTCGTTGGTGCAAGTATTTTTGGTGATGGTGCTGCCGCTGTGCTGCTTTCTGTAGGTGGGGATGGTCCAGAAATAGTAGATAGCTATAGTCATCTATTCCCAAAGTCCGCAGATATTATGGGCTGGGATGTTGTAGACACCGGCTTGAAAGTCCGATTTTCGAAAAGTATCCCGCATATTGTAATGAAATATCTGCCGGAATTAATAGTAAAGGCCTGCAAAAACTGGGATGTAGATCCGAAAAAAATACAACACTATATTGTACATCCAGGTGGTGCAAAAGTCATACAAGCTTATAAAGAAAGTCTTGGTTTAACTGATGACGCATTACAATACGCAGTTCAAACTTTGTATAACTATGGAAATATCTCAAGTGCATCGGTTTTATTTGAAATGAAAGAATTCATGTCTAACACCATAAGCGAAGGACGATATGGAGTGATGTTGGCGTTGGGTCCCGGTTTCAGTGCGGAGAAGGTATTATTTATATGGTAAAAACAATAGTCATTATGTTAGCAGCAACTATTATATGTCAAAGGCTCTTTGAATTATATATAGCCAAGCGCAATCGCAAAATTGTTATAAAACTTGGCGCCCAAGAATATGGAGCAAGTCATTATCGCTGGTTTTTCGTATTGCATATCGGCTGGATGTTAGGCTGGATTTTAGAATGTTACGTTATTGGTTGGACGCTAAATAGATATTGGTATATTTGGACTACATTATTGGTGTTAGCGCAAATACTTCGTTATTGGTGCATTATAAGTTTGGGGTATAACTGGAATACTAGGATACTAGTGATTCCAGGATCTAAGCCTATATGCGATGGGCCGTATAGATTTTTTAAGCATCCCAATTATATGGCAGTTATGCTAGAAATATTAAGTGTTCCTTTGCTATGTAATGCAATTTTTACGGCTCTATTAGCGAGTTTGTGTAATGCATTCCTTCTTAAATGCGTTCGCATTCCAGAAGAGGAAAAAGCACTGTATGGAACAGTTGCAAAGTCGTTAGAGCATCAAATAATTAAATAAACAAGCTGGTTCTGGCTTCATCCGGAACCAGCTTGTTTATTTATGTAAGGGAAGGACTGATTAGTAAAAGAATAATACTACTTGGGTTTTGGACGTTCTGACGGCGTTTTTGGTTTTGCTGTAACTTTCGTTCCAGGTTTTATCGGCGTGTTTAAGCGAGCATCGGCAATTCTTTTTTCGTCTGTCACTTTCTTATTTCCCCCTCGTTGTTTTTCTGATCTTTTTTTCGTGAATTTCTTTCAGCTTGTTCATGATTGGGGTCAATTTTGTTGGGGATAGAGTCGGCAATATCGACAATTCCTTGATGTTCATTGCTATTTGGCCAAATCGCTTTGTAGTCATAGGCACCAGGGATATCCTGAGGAGTATCGGAGCTGCCCCACTTTAAAACCGATTGTAACGCGTCCTCGCCGTCGAAGCCAACCCAATTGAATTCTGCGGTATCCAGAAACGAACGATGGAAGGGAGGAGCTAAAACCTCTTCCTCCAGAGGACGAGGGGTAGGATCAAGAACATCTTTTTCTGATTGGCATTCTATACAACGAGTAGCCCAGGGAACTGCCTCTAAACGTTCTATACCAATAGGTTCCCCACAATCGTCACAGATACCATAAGAACCGGTATGGATTTTGTCTAAGGCCGTTTCAATTTGTTCGAGGAGTACATGCTCATTATCACGCAGAGCGACATCTTTGCTTCTCTCAAATACCACATCGCCTAAATCTGCCGGGTGATTATCATACATGGAGAGCTCACCTACTGAGTCTGACATAGTATCACCGATACCGGTTTCTTCCAGGCGGCTTATCATTTTAGTTAAACTGTCTTTTTCGTCCATAAGTCTATTTTCAAATCGTTTAATAACATCCGGAAGGAGGTTACTCCGCTTATTTGACATTTGTTAATTGCCCCCTTAGATTGTGCTTGAATTATAGCATTTCCACACTTATGGATTAAATAGGTGTAAATGTTTGGTTATTTATTGGATAAATAGACTATATGCTGATGGTGATTTTGTGGCCACTAGACGTAGTTCCAAGTAATAGATTTCCCCCTTTGTTATTTATCGCCCCAAAGTTAGTGTTTTTTATTTATTGATGTTTTATGCCAAGACTGTATTTATTAGATGGTATCACCTGACTGAAGATGCTATTCACCAACCAGTATTTTATGTAACTGAGCTTAGCGCCTTAATGCGCATATACTCTATGAAGGTAGCGGCAAGGTAAGATTATGAGCAAAATTTAGAAGCCAGATATATAATATCTGGCTTCATATAAGTGCGCCCGGCATGGGCGCA
>CAZCEN010000149.1:2102-8159 GCA_964497205.1 uncultured Sporomusaceae bacterium | reverse complement strand
TTGATGAATATGTTGTAGTACAAAGTGTAAAGCCCACTGAAGAGTCAAAGGAACCGATGGATGAAGTAGTCGAAGAAACCCTGGATGAGCAACGGATTGATATTCCGGGCTTGCCGGAAGATAGTGAAATGTCGATAGATACCTCGGATGAAACGGCAGTTGAAGCCGCAAAGTCAGAAAAGCTGATTGAAGAAGTAGTTGGAGAATTTATAGTGGAGGGTACAAGTGATAGTCAGATAAATACAAATCTCGCTGCTGAAGTGTCTGAAGAAGAGTATCCGGCTATTGTGAACGAAATTATTATAAGTAATGATTCGTCGCTTTTATCAAATATGCAGGCTGGCATACCGGAGACAGATTATGGAGATTCACTGGGCCCTCAAGATACTTTGGCATTACCTGAATGTGAAATGATGATTGAAACTTTTAATGAATCGACTGCCGAACTGGTTTCGTTAATGGATGAAGAAGACGTCGTACATAGTGAACGGAATGTATCAAATGAAATGCCAGATGAAACCGAAGAGTCGGAAGAATCTAAAGAAGTTGCTAAAGAATTAGAACAAATGTCTGATGCGGTATTGGGTAAAGGAGAAAACCAAGAAGGTATAATGTTGATGCCAGAACAGCCGTTTGTTCAGGAGGCTGATAATTCAATAATGGTTAATAGCGAACAAATGGCCGCGGTTGCCTCATTTGAGTCCGAAGAGCTAGATGATTTACTTGAATTTGCTTTTATAAATAAAGAAAAGCTAAACTTTAATGCTGCGTACAATGCTTTTAATAGGGCATTAACCTTATATCCTGATTCTGACGCTGCTCCTTTCTTGATTGTTGAAATTGGGAATATTTTAAAGAAAAGAGGAGCCTATGATGACGCTATTAAAGTGTTTTCCGATGGGCGTGCTCTTTCTCAATCAAAACAGGATGAGATGATGGAGCAAGAGTTTATTAGTACTATTGCATACTTGCGTATTATCAAGAATGTATTGTTACAAAATCGCTTAGGATGTATCCCGTTTTTAGAAATACCCTCACAAGTATTATCCCAAATAGACGAAGAGTTTAAGGAATGGCGTAGTGTAGGTAATATCTAAACCGATTTAGAGAATAGATGGAGGTTACAAAATGAAAAAAAGTGTAGAATTTGTTGGACAACCCATTGTTAGCATTACCGAGGGTATAGAATTTGGTAATGTTAAAGAGTTACTTATTAACCACACAAATGGTACAGTTGCCGCTTTGGTTATTGATGATGGTAAATGGTATTTAGGAGCTAAGCTTTTACCCTTTGCGTCTATTGCCGGGATAGGGGAGTATGCGGTTACTGTTAATAACAGTGGTGACATTTTAACTATTGCCGATCATCCTGAATTTGAAAAACTATTTGCCGCCGGAGTAAAAATCATTGGAACCAAAGTTCTTACTAAAGGCGGACGAATTCAAGGCAAGATTAATGAGCTTATAATTGACAATACTGGAAAAATAAGTGTGTGCGAAATGGAAAAAGCGGATGGAGAGATAGTCGAGTTACCGGCTGAAGCTATTGTTACTTTTGGTAAAGAAGTATTAATTATCTCTGATAGTAACGAAACCGTAAATACTCAGCCTAAAACCACGGAAGAAGTTTTGGTAAAACCTGAACCCGCTATTGTTCCGGCTGAAGAGATCGTTGCACCACAAATTGAAGTACCTGCCGCGACTGTTACTGTTGAGACCAAAGAAAAGGAACAGCCTGTCGATGATTCCGCTAAGAAATTTGACGACAAGCATCGTAAATTCTTACTTGGCAAAAAAGCCGCTCGCCGTATTGAAACTGACAATGGCATGGTGATCGTTGAGCAGGGCGGTGAAATTACAGAAGAAGTTTTACAAAAAGCAAAACTTGCTGGTAAATTTGTTGAGTTATCAATGAATATTCAATAAATATCAGCCTATTAATAGTCCCCGCTAATCAGCGGGGGCTTACTTGACCTAAGTAACATTTGTTTCAACACTTAAGCAATGAAAGGATTAAGTGTACTCTGTGCAGACCGTAACATCTAAAAACACAAATATATTATTTTTTTTAATCATTATTATGCTGTTTAGCTCGGTCAGCATGATAGCAGCTAATACTGCCTTTATGGTAACGAATGAAATATATCGAGGTGTTAGTGTAGGGGACATTCATGTAGGCGGACTATCAGCGGACCAGGCTCAGCAAAAGATTAATACAGTTTTTAAAGAACGAACAGAAAATGGTCCGATAATCATAGCAAAATACAAAGATCAGCAATGGACTATTTCTGCCCGAGATATTGATCTTTCTATTCAAGCTGATGATTTAGCGGAACGCGCCTTTAATGTTGGGCGAACGGGTAATATTATTAATCGCTTACGGGAACGATATTTAGCAATTCATCAGGGGCATAGTTTGCCGATAACAGTTCAATATAATCAGGACAAACTGCAGAGTATTTTAGCTACCATCGCTAAAAGTATTAATCAAGAGCCTAAGAATGCCAGCCTCAAGCCAACAAATAACGTTAAAATTGAAGTTATTCCAGAGGTAATAGGCCGTAAGGTTGATTTATCTCAAACACTAGCGGAGGTTACTTCTAATCTTAACACCAAAATTGCTTTTACTTTTTTGATAGCAGTAGAAGAAATAATGCCGCCGGTTATAGCGCGCGACCTCGAGCATATAGATGGATTAATTGCGTCCTATACCACGCAGTTTGATTCTTGGGACTATAATCGTACGCAAAATGTCTTATTGGCCTCGAAAAGTATTAATGAAGCTTTGGTTAGGGCCGGTGAAGTCTTTTCTTTTAATGATATTGTAGGATTAAGGTTAGCTAAATTTGGCTATAAGGAAGCTCCGGCATACATTAATGGCATCTTAGTACCTGATTGGGGAGGCGGCGTTTGCCAAGTAAGCAGTACTTTATATAATGCAGTACTGTTAGCCGACCTAAGTATTGAAGAAAGAACGCCCCATTATCGCCCTCCTGGATATGTGCCTATCGGACAGGATGCTACGGTTGCTGATAATCTGCTGGATTTTAAGTTTAAAAATACATTAGCACAAAATATTTATATTATTAGCGAAGTTTTTGGAAATCAGCTGGTTGTTAATATCTATGGTAAGCGTATGGCAGATCCTCCCGAGATTTATGTTGTTTCGGCAGATCGCAAAGTATTAGAACCGACTACTTTAATTAAGCAAGATCCTAGTTTGGATATAGGCAAAGAGATTGTGGAGGTAGAAGGGCAAAAAGGTTTTATTGTTTCTACGTATCGTATAAAAAAGGTTGAAGGCAAAATTATTAAGCAGGAGTTTTTAGCATCGGACGAGTTTAGACCTATTGATAAAGTTGTAAGGATTGGAACTAAAGCTCCGCCGCAACAGCCTAAAAAATAGCAATAATAATATATAATTACTAACTAAAAACAGTTCACAAATAATTCATTTTTGCAAGTACAAAATCCCCGCAAATACCGATTTGCAGGGATTTTGTTTTTCTAAGAACATTTAAAATTTCGGGCCATCCACAAGCCGGAAGGCTTATGTCGCATTCGACAAGATTAAAGCTTTGCGGCAATGGAATTTAATAAGTAACGATTTAGACGTCTGTGGGTTTGCTTGGTGGGCGTTTTTTTTCATTTGTAAAGAGGTAATTTAAAGAGTATTGAATATACTTTAGTAGTATTAATATAGTGGAGGTTCGTTATGGTTTTTAGACATGAATGCGGTGGCAATGCTTACACTGTGGGCATTGCAGTGAGCGGGTGGAACAAGTGCTTTTGTGGTAGGTGTGGAGAGGTATTTTATAAATGGTTCACAGCAAAGATGCTACAGCAGTAAGTTCCGTTCTGCTCTTTGAAATAGCGCAGCTTTTTTATTGTACTTAAAATTTGTCAAATTAGATAAAAATAAACCCGCCTAATAGGCAGGTTATCAGTAGAATTATCTTCCTAGTAAGAAATTATTAATATATAACAAACTAATGTTGCTACTGCAAAGCAAAGTCCCAGAATAACTGGAGCGGCGCGGGACAAGAATCGCAATGTATCCAGGGATTTTTCAATAGAATTTAGAAACGCGGGCCTCATAATATTTCCCTCCTTTAGTATATGTTTGTACTATTATTATAGCAAATAGTCATTTTCATACAAGTAATTTTTATTTACCTCTATTTACATTACACTGCCGAACATTTGTTCTAAAATATTGCAAACAATGGTTTATTGAGAAATAGTATACATAATAATTAAGCCCATCGTTTTACAAAAAAACGGATGGGCTTGAATGTACGTAAGTAAAGGCGAAATACAGGAAACACACAGTAAAATTGAACGCTTTTATTTGTCGCAAAACTGCTCAGCTTTTCATAGATTATATTATAGTGTATCACTTACTCATGCAATAAGGAGGTTAGTTTAATGGGTTTTGGTGGATTTGGAGGCTGTGGAGGACGTAACGGCTTTAGTGGGATCATAATAATCATAATTATTCTTTTATTTTTCTGCTGCTTTGAAAATGATTGTAGCCCAACCTGTTAAGTAATTTCAGTTTAAAGCCAAACCACAACGCAACATAAGAACCGCCTTATAAGGCATCACTTAACAGTAGTGATGCCTTATAACAATTTATCCTATCTTTACAATACAGAACGTTTGTTCCGTACTGTAAAGATAAATATTCCGTAAGGAAGCCCTTTCCTTAATGCAAGATATTAAGTATCTGTCTTGTGATGACGGTAATTGGTTCGTCGAGATGTAATACAACAGTGAAGGGGAGAATAGGCATGAAAAAATGATAGTATGCGAATTAGTGAAGACGGCGGAATACACCAATAACTTTACCTAAAATAGCGACATTTCGAGAAAAAATAGGATCCATAGAAGTGTTTTCAGGCTGCAAGCGAATATAATCTTTTTCCTTAAAGAAGCGTTTTACCGTTGCTTCTTCTTCATCAACAAGGGCGACTATAATATCGCCGTTTCGTGCAGTATTTTGGCTGCGAACCAGAATATAATCACCATCTAGAATTCCGGCGTCAATCATACTGTCGCCTTGCACAGTAAGCATAAAGACATCGTCATCCCCGATAAGTTCGGTTGGTAGTGGGTAAGTTTCCTCAACGTTTTCCACTGCGAGAATAGGCTTACCGGCCGTAACCTTTCCTATTAACGGTACAGGAGTAATTTCTTTTTGCCGCCAGGGAGCTTCATCTAAAAGATCAATGGCACGTGGTTTGGTTGGGTCTCTACGTATAAATCCTAATTTTTCAAGTTTAGATAAATAACTATGCACTGTTGAACTCGAACTTAATCCAACAGCTTCACCAATTTCACGCACTGAAGGTGGATAACCTTTACTTCGGAGAGTTTCCTTAATATATTGTAGTATTTGTTTTTGCCTAGTATTTAACAACGTTTCTTTATTAATACTCAAAAAGATCACCAACCAAATAGTAAATTATACTATTATTTATTATAACATCATAACAATAAAATGCAAACATTCGTTCGAAAAAATGGTGAAATTCTATTGACCCGAACATATGTGCGTGATATAATAACACCAAACATATGTTCCGAGGAGCGATTTTTATGAAAAAATCTCAATTTATACTAGTTGTAGTAAGCGTTATTTTTGTACTTTTTATCTGGAATAGCTTTTCTTTTGTTTCAGCTAACGGCGATATTTATTCAAAACCGATTAATTATACTACTATTTACGTTAAGTCAGGCGATTCTGTATGGAGCATCGCTGCCGCTTATTCTACGCCAAAAGATGATATTCGGGATTTGGTTAGTGCTATCATAAAAATCAATGGACTTAACAAGAACGTGCAGATTACTCCAGGACAAGAATTAAAAATACCTGTAAAAAGTCAAATTTAAATAATTTAGATATATTACTCCTAAAAAACAGGTTTCTGTCCGGTGCCTTAATAATACCAATAGAAATACCTAGTAATTATAGACCAGTCTATAATATACTAGGTATTTTTGTGTTGTAAATTATGAGACATAAGAAGAAATAAGTATGGAGTGATATTTATA
>CAZCEN010000149.1:0-2002 GCA_964497205.1 uncultured Sporomusaceae bacterium | reverse complement strand
ATTAATATAAGCCTCAGTTGGGAAAGTAGTAGTAATGACAGTACCATTATGTTGTAATTCTTGAACTGCTAATTTTATAAGAGTATCCTTATCTTTTTCCTGATTAGATTGAATACAAGCAGCAGAAGCATTGGTGTTATCACAACTAAAACATATAACGGCATCTAAGGTTCCCGTAAATTTGTAATCTTCTGTTGTTAATATTACTAGTTTAGTATTTACCGGAAAAAGATGTCCATAATTAGGGTAATTTTCATAGCAACTCATACTATATGGCTCCTTAGATTTCTAACTTATAATACATAATATGAAAAAGTTTGGTAAAGGTTCTATGTAAATAAGATAGTGGTTGCTATGGGGTCTCTCCTACCCTTCCTGTCAGTGACGTGCCATGTTTTTACGATTTTCACTACTAATCACGAAAATCACGAGGAAACTTAATCATCCCTTTACCAGTAAGTTCAATTTTTCTAAATTCACTTGCAATGCAGCGGGGAAGTTTTCCGTCTCTATATTTACCTTGAGAGCTTACAAAGTGTTGTTTAAAATGTTCACAGTAGGTTGGTTTATTAAACCGGCAATTAGGACAATCAGAGGTACGAACAACTATTCCATCCTTTGCTGTTCTTATAAATTGCCTTGCATTTATAAGAACATGTAAATAGTCTTCGAACATTCTATTTACACCTTCTGATTGAATTTGCGTTACCTTTTGCAGCTCTCTGATTATTTTATTAAGTTCGATTTCATATAGCTGCATATCAGGTATTTGATTTAAAATTGCTAAATCGTCAGTATATTGTTTAAGCTTTTCTTTAGCTTGTATTGGATTTGAGCCAAGGTAAATCGATGTGTTTTTTGGAAGCTTTGTTTCCGGATTATATATACTTTCTTTTAAATAAAAGGTTCCATTCTTGCGTTTTTCAATATACATATCTGCACCTCGCAAAAAAAAAGTGTAACTGAGAAGAAGACAGTAAAACCGGTAACCCCACAACGATAATGTGATTATATTATACCACCAAACCGGCATAATCACAATAAATGTGTGAGTTTAATCGCGGCTATTGCGATTTAGTTGCGGTATGAATCGCAACTAATTTAAACATCTATTCTATTTTTAAGAAGGAATATATTACTAAAAGAAATATAATTTTTATCCTGAATAACAGGCTTCTATATCTAAGATACTATATTTGTGTCACTACATTGCAGCAAAATCATGCTAAGGCAGAATAAATCTATAAGGCAAGGTTAATGTTGCTTATATTATATGGAGGTGAATATATTGGCTTATTATGGCAGTGATTATTTCCAAAAACTTACTCAAAAAGAAAAGAATTATTTAGAAGATGCTTTGCAATTGGAAAACTTAGCGATTACGAAATATAATGTTTATGCAGATCAATGCCAGGATCATGAACTCAAGGATTTGTTTTTTGCTATTTCGCAAAATAAACGCCAGCATGCAGATCGCTTAAAACAATTAATTGGTAAATCAAACTCTAATCAATATCAATAGATATTTTTATAAAATCTTTTAGGGGTGATGATTAATGGCTCAAGGCAGGCATTATGGTAACAATTATACAACAAGCAGTCGAAATAGATTGTCTGACCGCGATATGGTGGTTGATTTAATTAATACTGAAAAGCATCTCTCTCATCTGTATGAGCATGCTATAATGGAATCTAGTAATAATACCGTTCATAACGCTATGGAAGAGTTGCAGCATGATGAGCATGAAGCTGCTTATACCCTTTTTAATGTTATGCGGGAGCGTGGTTGGTACAATCCGGAGCAAGTGCAAAGAAACATTTCTAAAAAGAATTTTAGTATGAGTTCAAATAAAAGAAAGCATGGAAATCAAAGAAATAAATCATACAACAATCAAGCTTACCAATATTCGTGATATAGTTAAAACCAGGAGTATTCCTGGTTTTTTGTTTAACTGAAGGTAATATTAAGTTTATCAAGCACATGCTGAATTCTATTTAACAT
>CAZCEN010000148.1:0-8163 GCA_964497205.1 uncultured Sporomusaceae bacterium | reverse complement strand
TGCCTTATAAAGAAAACACGGCTTACGCCGAGCCTTGGCGAAAGCGGAAACCGATGTTGCCCTTATCCAGGCGAAAGTTATACTTTCTATCAGGAAAAAAAAGATGAGCCAGGGTACTCCCGACTCATCTACGTTTTTCCTTTGACAAAGAAAATTAGTTATATAAGCAGTGCAAATTACTTTGACACATTACTCTTCAAATTATCACAATAGACTTGTATTGCCTCCCGCAAAAAGAGAGCAAATCCACATCGGTATTGATCAAGTTTCATCGTAAAGCGCCCGTCATATGCATATATATCTCCAAGCTGTTTGAGGACTTCAGGAGTACAAATACAGACATCATCTTCTATATGTTGTCTTAATTCACCGATTATTTTTTGAACCTCTTGATCAGCAGCACCTTTATCCATATTCTCCACTAGTCTTCTATAGATTTTATTGGCCCGGTTTCTGATGCCTGCCCAATCTTTTTCGGTGCTGCCCCCTATTCCTCCACACATCCGAAAAGAGCCGGCCTGTTAGTATGCAAATAATTAAATACTGCTAATACCTGATCAAGTGCAGTCTCACCTGTTGCCGCCAGTTGACCTTGTACCAGGCGGTGGCTGGTAACTTCACCATTAACCCGCACCATTACTTCTTCGCCTGTGACTAAAAAGCCATTGTTTTGACTATGTTCAAAGTCTTCACGCCGGCTAAATACAGTAACCTTATCGGTGTACGGACGGCCTTCCCATGGACAGAAATTAGCACAGTTGCCACATTCGTTGCAGAAAGCATCCAAATGGATAACCTGATTATAGTTGGCAAAACCATCACTTACACGAACAGCCAAATTTGCACGGTTGGGGCAAACTTCCACACATTTGTTGCAAACATAGTTACATTCCAGACAACGGTTGGCTTCCCTTTCCCCGGTAGCCGCCGCCACTTTTCCGGGACCTTCGTCAGCCAGCGCGGACGCCCTTGTCAAACCAAGTTTCTTGGCTGCGATGTTTCGCGCTTGCTGTTCTTCAACTTTACCCTGCTCGGCAGCTTTGACAGCAAAACCGTCCAGCTCTTTCTGGCAGATAGCATCTGCTGCTTTGCGCCCGTCGGCAATACACCGCACAATGGAAGAAGCACCTTGACGGGCATCACCGGCTAAATATACGTTCTCCAGATTGGTAACTTGCTGACCTTGAGTAGAAATTCCCAGGTTCAAAAGCAGCTCTGTATTAATATCTTCACCAATTGAAATGATGATGGTATCGGCTTGGAAGGTTTTATACCGGCCGGTCGCTTCCGGTTTCCGGCGGCCGCTGGCATCCGGGCTGCCAAGCTGCATAACCTGGCAGATGAGATTGCCCTCACTATCAATTCTGTCCGGGTTAACCAGAAAGTTAAAGTCAACACAGTCACCGGCAGCTAGATGGTATTCAGCGCGGTCGGCAGGCATTTCACTGATAGAACGGCGATATACAATCGTACTTCTTTCCACACCTTTTACCCGTAAAGCGGTACGGCTGGCGTCCATAGCCGTGTTCCCCGCACCAATAGTTACAACCGTTTTGCCTAAATTGAGAGCAGACGCGTCTTTATTAAACTGCTCCAAAAACTTCAGTGCCGGAATGATCTGCGGTTTTTTGCCGCCTTCCGCTGTAAGAGTAAACGGTTTCTCAGCCCCTGCGCCTACAGCAACAATTACGTACTTATACCCTTGTTTTTGAAGTCCTGCCGGGGTAAGTTGCGGGCTGGAATTAAAGACAAATTCTACGCCATGTTCTTTGATAAAATTAATATCACTTTCAATGGTTTCACGGCTAATACGGAAATTAGGAATGACATGCTGCACCGTGCCACCGGCACTGGAGCGGGTTTCGTACACGGTTACGCTGAACCCCTGCCGGGCTAAGAAGTACGCGGAAGCAAGGCCGGCCGGGCCTGCACCCATAACCGCCACTTTGACGCCATTTTTATTTGTGGGTAAACAATAGTTTTTGCGGTACTCGTTCCAGCCTTGTTCAACCGCCAGACGCTTGACTTCACGGATCTCTACACAGCCTTCATAGTCTAAGCGGGTACAATGATACTGACAGGCATGATCGCAGATCGTGCCGGTAATGCCTGGCAAGGCATTTTTCTCATAGATAAGCGCCAACGCTTCCGCATAGCGTTTTTCTCCCACCAGCCGAATATATTCCGGAATATCCTGGTTAATCGGACAAGCTGTTTTACACGGTGCGGCAGCACAATCAAATAACGGCAGCGGGCTCTTAATAGAAGCTTTGGCTAAGCCGCGGAACTCCTTCTGCGAATAGTCGGCAGTCAAAGCTTTTTTCGCCAGGGCTTGCAATTTGACAACATCAATTTTGTCACATTCCCAGCCGGGAGCTGTTTCGAGTTTAGCCGCAATTGCCGCCATTCGAGCATAACCACCTGGTTTAAGTATCTCTGTCGCCATAGTAACAGGCCTAATTCCTGTGGCAAAAACGTCTAATGCATTGTGTTCGGTAATACCGCCGGAGAACGAAATAGGCATTTGTCCGCTAAATTCTGCCGAAATTTTCACAGCAAGATTAATGGATAGGGGAAATAGCGCCCGGCCCGACATATACATTTCACCACCTGGCAGCTTCCCTTTAAAGTTAACTGACCCCAGTGTATTTGTCAGCTTGACGCCAAAGAAGCGCCCTTCTTCATTCGCCAGCTTTTTTAACCTTGTTAACATCGGAATAGCATCAGTATATTGCAAATCATGGTCAAACGCTTCTTCCGACAATTGCACATAAGTAAAACCGGTACTATCAAGAATCGAACGTACCCCTTGATATGTCAGTAATGTCGGATTAAGTTTAACATAAATATTAATTTTCTTTTCTGTCAGAAGATATTTGCAGATTCTTTCAATTTCATCAGGCGGACAGCCATGCATAGTGGACAGCGTCATCGACTGGCAAATGTTGCTCGAAATCCGCTTGGATAAACCTTTCAGCATGGACAGCCGTGCTTCTAAACCGGTGCCTTTCAGGAAGCTGCCGTCAGCAATAAGATCGTCTACTTCCTTCAGGCAGCGTGTAAAGTAAGGATGCTGCGAGGCATCCATCATATTATTCAGATAGGCATCCATACGCGGTGAACTGATTCCTGCAAGGTTGTAACCGGCGCTCATATTGAAGATAAAAGAACGCTTGCCGCTTTTGCTAAGTTCTAACGTTTCTTCGACAACATGCAATAGCACCCAGGCTTTGATATATTCTTCGTAAGCTTTTTCTACCGTATATTCGCTTGACCATTCGGTGTTAAAACATTCATCTTCCGCATCAATACAAGGCTTGGCAACAGGCGGCTCCTGCTCTTGCACTGTTTTTAGCTCAATAAAGCGGGCACCTGCTAGGTAGGAAACAAGAATGTTCTGGGCTAATTGGGTATGTGGACCGGCAGCTGGACCCACGGCCGTCTCGATGGTTTCACCAAATAAAGAAATAGTTTTGTCGCTTTGCTTATGGAAGAAATGGCTGGCCGGATAGCCAAAAATGGCCTGATCGGCTGCATATTCTTCAAATACCCGTACAATAAGTTCACGAAGGGGAACAGGTCTCATCAAGTCGCCCATTATTTATTCCTCCTAGTCATTTTTTATTTGCACACAGCAATGGCTTCTACTTCTACGAGCGCATCTTTCGGCAGACGAGCTACTTCGATGCAGGCACGTGCCGGAAACTCCTTGGTAAAATACTCAGCATAAACAGCATTAACTGCTGCAAAATCGTTCATGTCTTTGAGAAAAACAGTTGTCTTGACCACATCATTGGCACCAAGTCCGGCGCTATAAAGTATAGCCATAACGTTTTCCAGAGACTGTTTAGCCTGTGCTTCTACCTTAGCAGGAATTGTGCCGTCAGCCGGGTTTACCGGTAATTGCCCGGATATGAATAGCAAGCCATTGGCTTTGATAGCCTGGGAATAGGGGCCGATAGCGGCAGGTGCTTTGTCTGTGCTAACATTGGTTTTCATCGGTATAACCTCCTAAAGTTAATTTTATTTTTTGCGGCTATAAGGTGTATGAGCGAGAGGCAAGTCCGGACGGATTTTACCATCCAGCCTGAAATAAGCGGCGGCAACAGCCGGAGCAGTAGGGACGGAAGTAATTTCGCCCACGCCTTTGGCACCATAGGCCAGTTCGGCCTTATTTTTTTCGATAATAATGGGTTTAATTTCCGGAGCATTACCGGCCCGGAAAAGGCCCAATGTACCAAATTTAACCTGGGGAATACCGTCTTTAAGCGGAAATTCTTCCGTTAAAGCGTAACCTAAACTCATTACCACGCCGCCTTCAATCTGCCCTTCAACGCCTGTCGGGTTAATCGCTTTACCCACATCATGGGCGGCAACTACTTTTTCAATTTTACCGGCTTCATTCAGGATAACTACCTGACTGGCGTAGCCATAGGCAACATGACTGACCGGATTGGGTTTATCGGAACCCATCGGGTCTGTTAAGCCGGAATATTCGCCATAAAACTCCCGGCCTTCCAGTTCAGAGAGCGTAGCGCCGGCTAGGGCATCTTTAAGCTTTAAGGCGGCTTGCCGGGTAGCTTCACCGGTAAATACTGTCTGGCGGGATGCGGTGGTAGTGCCGGAATCAGGCGTAAGGTAGGTATCAGGCTCGACGGCGATCATCTGGGAGGAAGAAATTCCTGCTGTTTCGGCCAGAACCTGACTCATCACCGTGATTAACCCCTGACCGATACAGGCAGCTCCTGTATAAATAACGGCCTTGCCATCCTCAATTTTAATTTTGACCCGGCCAATATCAGGAAGTCCCACCCCGATACCGGCGTTTTTCATTGCACAGGCTAACCCGGCATACGGGCTGGATTCAAAATATTCCTTAACTGCCAGCAAGGTTTCTTTAAGCGCAGTGCCCTGGTCGGCAATTTGGCCGTTAGGTAATACTTTGCCTGGTTCAATGGCGTTGCGCCAACGCATCTCCCATTGTGAAATGCCAACTTTTTCCGCTAATACATTGATATTACTTTCCATGGCAAAACAGGACTGAGTTACGCCAAACCCCCGGAAAGCTCCCGCCGGCGGGTTATTGGTATAAACACCTAAGCCAACAATATCGACATTCGGGATTTGGTAGGGGCCGGCAGCATGGGTACACGCCCGCTGCAACACCGGTCCGCCAAGTGAGGCATACGCTCCGGTATCGGCAATTAATTCGGCCTTCATCGCAGTAATGATGCCATTTTCATCGGTCGTAAATTCCATTTCCATAGCGTGACGTTTGGGATGAACATTAATGCTCTCCTGGCGAGTCAGGGTATTTTTGACCGGTTTCCTCGTATGCCAGGCAAGCAGGGCGGCATGATGCTGTACAGACAGATCCTCTTTACCACCAAAGCCCCCACCCACCATTTTGCTGACAACCCTGACATCATGCTCTCCCACTCCCAGGAGAGAAATAATAGCGTGATGGTCGTCATAAACATTTTGACCACCGCTATAGACCGTCAAAGTACCGTCGGCATTAGGCACTGCCAGAGCACTTTCCGGTTCGAGAAAAGCGTGTTCAGTAGGTGGTGTTTGATAATGCTGGGTTACCACATATTTCGCTTTGGCAATAGCGTCCTCAACATTGCCACGTCTAAGCACTGTTTTGGCTAACAAGTTGCCTTTGGGGTGAAGCTGCGGCGCATTTTCCTCAAGCGCTTTGCGGGGCGAAAGCAACGGTGTCCGCTCTTCATAGTCGACTTTTATTAATTTTACAGCCTCTTGGGCTATTTCTTTGCTTGTGGCAGCGACAGCGGCTAGGGCGTCCCCGATATAGCGTGTCTCTTCCTCTTCAGCGATAAACGCCGGCCAGTCGGGAATAATATGTCCCTGATGGCGCCGTCCGGGGATATCCTTTGCCGTAATTACCGCTTCGACACCTGGCAATGCCAGCGCAGCCGACGTATCAATCTTTTTGATAAAAGCACGGGCGCACGGTGCGCGGAGGATAGCAGCATGCAGCATACCTTCCACATACATATCATCAACATATTGGGCCGTACCTAAGGTTTTATCTTTAGCATCAACCCGCGGCATTCTGTCGCCCACTTTATAATCAAAACTGGCCGGCGGCGCAAAATCTTCGCGCAAAGCTTTAGCAGCCATTAACACGGCTTGTTCAATTTTGACATAACCGGTACAGCGGCAAACATTACCATGTAATGCTTTTTTTACTTCAGCAGAAGTAGGAGCTGGCGTTTTATCAATTAACCCTTTGGCACTTATCACCATGCCAGGAATGCAGAAACCGCACTGCACGGCGCCCGCTGTAGAAAATGCCCAGCTATAAATGTTCTTTTCCAGTGCTGACAAGCCTTCCACTGTCAGCACCGCTTTGCCGCTGACCTTGGCAGTTGTCAGTAAACAAGCTCGTGTAGCTTTACCGTCAAGGAGCACCATACATGCTCCGCAAGCGCCTTCAGCACAGCCATTTTTTACAGAAGTAAGCCGGGCATAATCCCGTAAATATTCTAATAGATTTATATCTTGACCAACACTAACTTGCTGGCCGTTCAGCATAAAATTATACACACTCATCCCTCCTGTTTAGGAAAGGTTTGCTGATGTTATACGAGGTGGCGGGCATCCTCCTCTTCACAGATAAAGTCGGTTCCCTTTTTGCCACACTCATTGAAGAAGTAGTTGAGGGTAAGTGCAACAATACTGCCAGCGGTAATGCCGCTGTGAAGAATTAACTGGGCAAACGTTGGAAACTTATGGTAAAACCCAGGCACAGCCAATGGAATAAGTCCAACACCTAAACTAATAGCCACTATCATTGCATTTTGATTGCCTTCAAACTCAACTTTTGCCAAAGTACGAATGCCGCCGGTAGCTACCATACCAAACATAGCAATGCCGGCACCGCCAAGCACAGGATTAGGAATAGCGGCAACGATGGCAGCCGCTTTGGGACATAAGCCGAACAAACACAAAATGATTCCGGCAGCCGCCACTACATAGCGACTTTTAATCCCCGATAAAGACAATAAGCCGATGTTCTGGGTAAAAGCCGAGTGCGGGAAGGTATTCATTATCCCTCCCAATAAAGTTGAAAATGAGTCCGCTCTAAGTCCCCTGGCCAAGTCCTCGCGATTTACCGGTTTACCGACAATCTCTCCTACCGCAATAATAGAGCCTGTTGTTTCCGTCATAATTACCAAGAATGCCAGTGTTAGCGAAATAATAGACGTTATATCAAAGGTAGGCATACCAAAAGCCAATGGCGTAGCCACCGAAAACCAGGCTGCTGTTGATACTTGTGAGAAATCGGTTACACCTAACGGGATGGCCAATAGTGTGCCAAGCACCAACCCCAGCAGTACGGCGATATTACACCAAAAACCTTTAAGCAGCCGGTACAGCACAATAATAATGCTTAATACGGTAAATGCCAGCCCAATATTCTGCAAATCGGCAAAGCCTGCTGCTGCCGGGCTTCCACCGCCTGCCCAACGCACAGCCACCGGCAGAAGCGATACACCGATCAATGTAACAATGGTGCCTGTTACTACTTTGGGAAAAAACCGGATAAGATTACTAAAAATCGGACTCAAACAATAGCCAATAACCCCGACGGCAATAGTACTTCCAAAAATCCCGGCTAACCCATGGGCTTGACCAATCATAACCATCGGCGCAACAGCGGCAAATGATACTCCCTGCATAATAGGAGTCTTAACCCCCATATTCAAAAAACCCAGGGCCTGAATCAAGGTGGCAATACCGGCCACCACTAAATCACATTGAATAAGGTAAATCACTTGTTCCTGCGGCAGCTTTAGTGCATTAGCGATAATAAGAGGTACTGCCACCGCTCCGGCATACATGGCCATGACATGTTGTAGTCCGTAGGTAAATAACTGACCTTTAGGCAGCATTTCATCGACGGGAGCTACTTCATTTTTCACATTTTGCACCTTCTTTTAAATATTCACAATTTTACACCCACTTGTATTAGTACTCTACCTAGGTCAATCAATGCTTTATGCTATTGACATTACGCCATCGCCCAGTTGATAAAGAAAACACGGCTTGCGCCGAGCCTTGGCGAAAGAGGAAGTCGAAGGTAAAACCGCAGAGATACTCCCACCGGGAGCATCTCTGCTTGTTTTTCCTACT
>CAZCEN010000147.1:0-8291 GCA_964497205.1 uncultured Sporomusaceae bacterium | reverse complement strand
GCAGCCGACACAGACTGAACATGAGAGGCATTTTCCCGGCTTATCCGATCAATATTCTTCATCTGCCCGGCAATTTGCGTACCGGCTGAGGCCATTTGCTGCACATCCTCGGCAACACTGCCTATGCCTGATTTCGTTGTTTCAATCAATGAGACAATTTCGCCGAAAGCTACCCCGGCGGCCCTGACCGCCTCTGACCCCGACTGAACCTGTTTGCTGCCTTCCGACATAGCAACAACCGCATTGCCGCTGCTGGACTGCATCGCCATAATAAGTTCGGCGATTTGAGCGGCCGCCGCCTCTGACTGCTCAGCCAGTTTCTTTACTTCTTCAGCGACGACGGCAAAGCCCCGTCCGTGTTCGCCGGCCCTGGCTGATTCGATAGCGGCATTCAGTGCGAGCAAATTGGTTTGTTTGGCAATACCGGAAATGGTATCGATAATTTGGCCTATTTTGTCGGATTGTTCTCCCATCTGCCCGACGACTTTAGCCAGGTCGGCCACCGTCTCTTCAATGGCATTCATTTGCCGGACGGCCAATTCAATTTTGTTGTTGCCATCTTCCGCTGCCCTGGCGGTTCCCTGCGAATTGTTCACAACCTCATCGACAACAGACACAATATGCTGCAGCTTGGCAGAAATGGATTGGACCAACAACGTAGTTTCATCCACCGCCTGACGCTGCGTCTCCGATCCTGCCGCCACTTCACCGGCCGACATGGCGATTTGACCGGATGCCTCTGCGCTTTGTTTCGAACTGGCCGCCAACTGATCCGCAGACAGGGCCGTGGCATCTGCCGCTTCGCCCGTTTGCCTAATCAACTGCCGGATATTTTCCGCCATTACCCGGAAGGATTCCACCAGCTGCCGGATTTCATCCCGGCCGGTATAAGTAACGGCAGGAGTAACAATATGCCCGTTGGCGATTTGCGATGCCACCGAGGATATAGCGGTAATGGGACGACTGATTTTGCGCACGGCAAAATAGCCGATAGTGGCAAGCAAAACGCAAGACAGCAGAAGGACCACAATAATCAGGTTGCGGAGATCATCCGCACTAGACATGGATTCGGCAATGTCCTGAAAGGACAACACGGCCCAACCCGTCTCACCGACAGGGGCAAACGCCGTCAATTGCCGTCCCAGATATTTGGCCTGGGCTTCCGGGGATTTAGTCATGTCCAGAACGTCCTGTCCGCTAAACAGTTCATGCTGTCTTGATTTGGTCTCATCACGGCTGTCCGTTAGATAAAAAGATTTCTTATCAAGTACAACACCCTTGCCGGTATTACCGGCATTAAGCCCTTGTGCCAGAGCGGTTACATTGTCGAGTTTCAGATTGCCGCCGATATAACCGACAATCTGTCCCTCCTTATTTATAAGCGGCGCTATCACCGGCGCCGTAGCCTGTTGGGTAAAGGCGGAAACATAGGTATCGGAAATAACCGGCTTCTGCGCGGCCGCCACATCCTTAAACCACTGGCGATCGGTAAAATCCTTTTTACCGCCAAAGTCGGTTTTAGGCCACGTATTTCTTATCATTCCCTGGGCGTCCACACAAAAGATCAGCTCAAACATACCATTGCCTTCATAAAAAGAACGCATCACAGCAGTTTGGTCCTCCGAACCGAAAGCGCCGGCATACGGAGTTTTCGCCAGCGTGGCAACGCTGGCCTGCCCATCATGTAAATACTGCTCCAGCCGGTCCGCCACCCGGATGACATGATCCCTGTGCGTGTTTTTCGTCATTGTGTCCAACAGGGAATTGGCCTGTTGATTCGCCGTATAGCCGATAATTAAAGCTGGAATGATTGCCAGCATCACCAAAAAAAGACTCATTTTCCCCTGTAAAGTAGTAAAAATATTGTTAAGTCGCATAAAACATCTCAATCCTCCAATTTTCCTTATGGAATGCCAGCCTATGGGCACCAAACGGCAGCTTCAATTATCACCACACCTCCCGTTATTATGCCGTAGAAAAAAATACCAGGCACACCAAAAAAACACTGGTGCAGCCTGGCGATCTAGATTCATTATCTGTAGACCCATGGCTTTGCGTCCCACCTTTTCAGATGGTTTGCCGACAAATTTCATGGCATTTTTTCCCTATCTGTATACTAATTTCTCCAGACATTGACAAAGTCCTGTAAAAAAACAAGGTCATTTATTAACTTTATGTAAAAATATGTCGTAAAAAAATAAAGCCTTTCTGATCTCCCACCTGCAAGAAAATAAAATCTTGCAGGATTTCTTTATTTACTGGTAAACAAAGTATTAACGGGTAATTATGATGTTATAAAGGATGTTACTTTTCATTATCATTTAAAAAGGAGATTGCTGAGTTGCATTTTGAGAATTTAAACGAGAACTATATAGAAGAAGCGGCCAGGTTTGCTTTGGCTGAGTATTTTGAAGAGCGAAGCGCAGTGCCGATACTTCCTGCCGGGGATTACTTTGACCTCTTTTGCACTATGATTTCTGAAATGATTGAACATAATTTGGGGGTCGCCGCTTTGGAAGCGAAGGAACTCGTCGGTTTTATTACTTGCTATAAACCATGGAACAATCATTTTGGTACTACAATGGGCACGTTTTCGCCAATTCACGCACATGGTGCAAGAAAAAGCAACCGGAAACAGATTTATTCGCAGTTGTACCAACAGGCCGCTCTAAAATGGGTAAAGGCAGGGATCTTAAGTCACGCGGTTGCGCTATACACTCATGACACAGAAGCACTGGACAGTTTTTACTGGAATGGATTTGGGCTGCGGTGCATTGATGCTATTCGGGCTGTTACTCCGGTCGCCTGCGATGAATTTCCGGAGTATACTTTTGCCGAACTTCCAAGAGAAGAGCTTGGTCAAATTGTTTCGTTAAAAAACCTACTTATTGAGCATTTACGAAGCGCCCCGATGTTTATGCCGTTTTTCGTCAGCCAAGATGTGAACGCTGTCAGGCAAGAAAATGAGTGCCGGCAGTCGAGGCATTTCGTTGTTAGGGAGCGAGACAAAGCAATTGCCTTTATTGAGATTATGGCATCGGGAGAAAACTTTGCCTGTGATCATCCCCAAATGGTCAATATTTGCGGTGCTTATATTCTGCCGGAGTACAGGCAGACCGGGATCTTTACGAAATTGCTCGCGGTATTGATCGAAAAGATCCGCGCGGAAGGGTATACCCTTTGTGGCGTGGATTTTGAAAGTTTTAATCCAACGGCCCGGGGCTTTTGGTTAAAACATTTCAACACGTATACTTATGGCGTGGTACGGCGGATTGACGAACGGATTTATCGGGGGAAATAAGCTTTCTGAAAATAAAAGCTCCGCCGTAGCCATAAGATGGCTGCTGCGGAGCTTTGTCAATATTTGCGAAATCACTGCAAATGCATCAAGAAAACTGTTCCCACGAGGCTCAACTATATTTTCTTAAAATCAATATGTCCTTGCTCGACGTCCGTGTGTATCAACTGTACTCTGACTCTATGTCCGACAGCCTCACCTGTAAAGTGGCCAACAAGTTTTCCTTCGACAGGTGGATGAAGGAGACGAACCCAAGTTCCTTTTTCGGATGCGCCGGTAATGAAGGCATCGAATTTTTCTCCGATCCGGGATTGCAGCAGAATCGCCGCGGCGGATTTGCCAACTTGCCGTTCCACTTTCTGTGCTACATTTTCGGCCTCGGTGCAGTGTTTGGCCAGCAATTCCAGTTCATCAACCCGATAAGGAACCGGCCTGCCCGCTAAGGCTGCTTTTAGTAACCGTTGCGTAATTAAGTCCGGATACCTTCGATTGGGAGCTGTGGAATGGGCATAATCCCTGACGGCTAAGCCAAAGTGCCCGACAGATGTTTCACCAGGGACTTCGACAACATATTCACCGGCACCTAACAACTTGATAATACTGAGGGAAAGATCAGGAAACCGCAGCGGATCAGCTTTTTGTTGTGCTGACAGGAATGCCTCTAATGCCTTGGAATCAGCTTGTTTGGGTAATGTAAAGTTATGCTGCAAAGCAATTTCGACAATGCGTTCCCATTTTTTTGGTGTGCGCACGACACGCCGTAGTGACGGGAATTTTTTCGCTTCCAGGTAGCGGGCGGTAACACCGTTAGCCGCAATCATAAAATCCTCAATCAGTTCTTTGGCACTATTTCGTTTTTCGACTTCTAAATCCTTGATTTCATCCATAGCAAAGACAGGACGGGCTTCGATGGTTTCAAAATCCAGTGCACCATGCATATGGCGAAGCGCTTTTAACTTTTGCGCCACTTGATGCTGTATACGGATATTTTCTGTCAGCCCGGGTATTGCAGCAACGGCCGGCGGCATGGACGCCACACCGTCCAGCCAGGCGGCCACACTGTTGTAAGCCAGCTTGGCGTGGTTTCGGACCATGGCTCTGTAAATATCTGAGCTAAGTATGGTGCCATTCCCGGCGAGAATGATTTCCACGACGATTGCCAGCCGGTCTGAATCAACATTTAGCGAGGTAAGATTATTGGAGAGTTTTTCGGGCAGCATGGGGAATATCCGGGCAGCTGTATAAATAGAAGTGGTATTATGTTGGGCATGCTCATCGATGGCTGAGGATTTCTTTACTAACGCATCCACATCGGCGATCGCCACCAGAATTTTTACTGCTTCCCCGGGCTGCTGGATAGCAACGGTAAGCTGATCCAGGTCGTTGGAATCATCATTATCTATGGAACACCATAATAGATCTCTAAGATCGCGTATCGATGCTTCAAGCTTAGGAGTATTTTCGTCAAGTTTGTTTAGTTCGTCAATAACCTGAGCAGAAAAGTCAGGGAAAAGATCTCTTTCGAGCATCACCTGATGGGCAATTCGCTGTAAGCGGGAACGATGGTGTTTGTCATTGTTGCTACTCACTTTGTCCTCCTCATAACGCTATTCATTGATATTCTCGTTGTTTTCCAGATATAACTAGCCTTAGTGGCGGTTAAGAATCTGTCTGGGCACTTAGGCTAGTATTTCTTGTTCTTAAACTGTTTTTCCTGCTGCCGGCACATCAATAACGAGTATATTAAGCGGCAGAATATTTACTTTGCCGGCATGGACAGAACTTTTCGTTACGTGTATCATAAAATTCGTAAAGACTCATATAGTTGGTTTGTTTTTTTCGATATAAAATCAATTTTAACGAATAGGCAGGTATAACATGATTACATTTGGTACAGACGGTTGGCGAGGAATCATCAGTGAGGATTTTACTTTTCATAATGTCCGCCTTGTTGCCCGGGCCATAGCTGATTATATAACAGACCGCCATGAACAGCGGCAGGGCATAGTAGTGGGCTATGATGCCCGTTTTCTTTCGCGGCAGTATGCGGAAAATTGTGCGGCAATTCTGGCTGCCAAGGGTGTCACGGTATGGCTGTCTGATGCGATACTTCCCACACCGGCGCTCAGCTGGCAGGTAAAAGACCGCCAGGCCGCAGGCGGCATTATGATTACCGCCAGCCACAATCCGCCTGAGTATAACGGGCTTAAATTCAAGGCGCCGTACGGCGGTTCGGCTTCGCCGGAAATCGTGGCTGCCATCGAGAAATACGTACATAAGCTGGAAGCGGCCAATAGTGAGCAGCCCCTAGTCACTGATTTCTCCGGTGTTCAGTATTTTTCTCCCCAAACGGAATATCTTGCCCATGTTACCGCCATGTTGGACCTACAGAAACTATCTTCCTTTAAGGAGCCGGTAGTATTTGACTGTATGCATGGCGCCGGCAGCGGCTATGCTGTGGCACTGGCCCGTGCGCTGGGCATCAACCTCAAAGAAGTGCGCTCAGAATATAACCCTTCTTTTGGGGGCGTCAATCCGGAACCCATTGAGAAGAATTTGCAGTTCCTTCAGGAAGAAGTAACTCGTACCCATGCTTATAGCGGCCTGGCCGTGGATGGTGACAGTGACAGGATCGGTGCGGTAGACGAAAATGGGCGGTTCATCAATGCACACCAGATTATGGCTTTGTTGGCTAAGTATCTTATTGAGAAGCGTGGTTGGAGCGGCGGCTTGGTAGAATCGCTCAGCGCCTCCGGATTGATTAAAAGTGTGGCTGGAAAATATGGGCGCAAGCTCTATGAGACGCCTGTCGGTTTCAAATATATTACGGAAGTAATGCTGAGTGAGGATGTTCTTATCGGCGGAGAAGAGGGCGGCGGTATCGGGGTCAAAAATTATATTCCGGAACGCGATGGATTGCTGCTTGCTTTTTTGCTCATAGAAATGATGGCTGCTTATCGTAAACCGTTAGGGAAGCTGCTTGACGAACTGTCCCTTGAACATGGTTGGTTCTATTATGGCCGGCGGGATTTGCATTTAGCTGACAGGCAGAAAAAAGCGCTGCAGGATAACTTAACGCTAACGCCGCCTGCGTCGATTGGTACCAGCAAAGTGCTGTCTGTGCAATGTACGGATGGCTGTAAACTGGAACTTGAAAATGGCTGGTTGATTTTCCGGGCATCGGGGACAGAGCCCATTATTCGTATCTATGCAGAATTATCGACCAAGGCTGAGTTGGAAAATGTACTCGCTGCTGCCATAGCCTTTGCTCAGTCCATGTAATGCATTAGCAACATTTTTTTATTATTTGGTAAATTTAACTAGACTATTTTCGAATAATTGATTATAATAATTAATAGATAATAATTGTTGATTTGTAAAGGGAGATGTCCTATGTTATGGAAAGAAAAATATAAAATTGGAATTTCGACCATTGATAAACAGCATGAGGAACTGTTTAACCGTGTCGCTGATTTTTTACAAGCCATTCGTCAGGACGGCCGGTGGGAGGAAAAAGTAGACAAGGTAAAAGAAACGATGGTGTTTCTGCAGGAGTATGTAGTGACACATTTTGATTACGAAGAAAAGTATCAACAAACATTAGGTTATCCAGACTGTGAAGAGCATCATAGCATTCATGAGGCATTTAAGGCGGATATCCAAAGTATGGCGCAGGAATTTGCGGATGCGGGCTATCATGAGGAAGCTGTGCAAAAATTGGCGGGCAGATTGCTGGCTTGGTTGATTAATCATGTGGTCGCGACAGATCAGAAGATGGCCCAATACGTGACAGAGCAGGGGTTGGAAAGAATATGAAGGCGGAATATATCAATCCGGTCTTTAAGGCCGTTACGGAAGTTTTTAAAGCTATGTTAGATCTTGAGGTAAGCCGGGGAGCAACGAAGACGGTAGCTGGTGAGATGCAGGAAGTAGATATCCGGATTAATGTGAAAGGTGATGTTACGGGTTCTATTCTGTTTCAATTTCCACAAGATACGACATTAAATATTGTGCAAATCATGTCAGGTATGGAAATAAAGGAATTAGATAGTTTTGTTACTTCCGCCATGGGGGAAATATCCAATATTATTAGCGGTAATGCCGCCAGCTATCTATCGAAGCTTAATTATCACTGTGATATTATGCCGCCGCAAATCGCGGTAGCTGATGCCGCTGTGTCACCGCATTTATCTCAGGAGACCTTGAGTATTCCATTACATACCAGTATAGGAGATATGAATATCCATATTTCCCTTGATGAAGTGAAATAGTTTTTTCGTTTAACTGATAAACAGAAAAGCAGTGAAAAAGACAATTGGAGGGATTTTACATGGGGAGATTTGAAGAGGCAGAAAAAATTGGCCTAAGAGACAAGGCTTCAAACAAATTAATCGCGGTCTACCCGTTAAAAGCTACTGGGAGTGACAAAGAAATCGAAAAAATGGTTCGCGATTGGTACTATAAACAGAGTTGCCAGGCAGAAGATGAGCTGTTAACAGCTTATGTAGATGTATTGACCGAAAATGAAATAAAATCGCGGCAATAAGCACCCTCCCTCTATTACGGTAAAATATAACTGTATATTTGCCGGAATGGAGGGATTTTCTTTTCAGTTACAATTTGGATGGAGGTTTATTTTTTTTTAGCAAGAAACTTGTCTATACCATATACTGTATTATTCGACCTGGGAGGGATGGCAATGTTTCTGGATGCTGTATATGGTTTGATCGCTTTTGGTGTTTTTACTTTATGTTCTTTAGCATATATGTACTTTAAACTACCAAGAAATTAGCCGTATCCTTTTGGATACGGTTTTGTATTTATAGATATAACACAACATTAACAACAAGTATTCCCTGTAAACAGTAAAAGCCCATATCACACCGGTACCGATATTGTATCAGCAGAAAGCAAGCAACTTAAAAAAGGCGGAGATGCTGCTCACTAGACAGGGTGGCTATTTACCATTTTTCTATTATTGTAACAAAAAAGT
>CAZCEN010000146.1:0-8298 GCA_964497205.1 uncultured Sporomusaceae bacterium | reverse complement strand
GCCGCGCCAAATTAGATAAGCAATATACCCAAAAGCCGCTGCGCCAATACCACTTAAAACTACTGTTTCCATCGTACTATCCCCCTTCCATTATCCATTCACATTTAGACCATGTCGAAGTTTCTCTATGACCGCTCGCCCTGCTCTTTATTGAATTAGTATGATTTATTTAATAGGTAGACTTTATGAAGCCCCCTGGATACACCAGTGCTTATCTAAATTGCCCTTCCTCTGAAGAGTAACCAAAGCATCGATAACAGCCGGATCAAATTGACTCCCCTGACAGCGCTCCATTTCCTGCATTGTTTTATCGATAGTAAGCGCAGACCGATAGGCACGCGTACTTGTCATGGCATCAAAAGCATCGGCAACACTTACGATTCTGGCGCCTAACGATATTTCCTCACCGCGCAACCCATCGGGATAACCACCACCACCAAAACGTTCATGGTGATGCCGTACAATATCAACAACCGGGTGAAGAACTCGTATTTTGTTAATAATGTTGTTACCGATTTCAGGATGCTTGCGAATCATGGCGAATTCTGCTTCCGATAACTTGCCCGGTTTATTAAGAATAGCGTCGGGAATGCCAATCTTACCGATATCATGCAAGTGGGCCCCAATATGAATTCTTACCTGTTCCGTTATAGGTAAACCCATCCCTTTTGCTAATAGCAATGATAATTCAGCCACCCGCTCGGAATGCCCGCACATGAATGAATTTTTGGCATCTAACGCAGTAGCTAATCCCTCAACAATCTCGTGTAAGTCTTCCTGTGTAAACCGTTTAAACATAAAATTCCTCCTAAGCAGCTAGCTTAGACCTACCTGGCTTATTAACCGGGTACCAGGATCAAAAATAGATATACGGTTACGGCCACAACGCTTAGAATGATAGAGCGCCTGATCGGCGTAACTATATATTTTTCTCTTGCTATAGCAAGGGTATTTTTCCAGGGTGCAAACTCCAATCGATACCGTGACTGAAACCCTGCGGTTTTCATCCAAAATAAAACTATGTTCTGCAACCGCAGACTGAATTCGGCGTGCAACAGTAATTGCTCTTTGAGAATCGGCATTGCTCAATAGTAATGCATATTCCTCACCGCCAATGCGCGCCGCCAGATCACCGTTCCTGGAATTAGCCCGGATAATCCCAGCTAATTCCTGCAAAACTTTGTCCCCGGCTTCGTGACCATAGGTATCATTGATGGTTTTAAACCAGTCAATATCTATGTTGAGTAATGACATAGGCGGACAATTGCATAGCTGAGTTGCGAACTCCCGTTCCAAGGTGTCAAAAAAACACCGTCGATTGGCAATGTCGGTCAACGGATCAGTCATCGCCATGACCTGCATTTTTAAGCAGGCATTTTCCAGTTCGGCAGTTCGCTCTTTCAACTGTTTTTGCATAACCATCAGTTCCGCATTGGTAGAAACTAAGTATTGGTTTTGCTCTGCTATCTGCCGACGGGATTCGCTCAAATCGTCAACTGCTTGCTGCAAGTGGTTTTCCCGTATTTCAATTTGCCGGGCCATCCAGTTCATATCACGCATTAGTACAACGATTTCGTCCTCACCTTCCCCGTCGCGGGATTCATTAGGCAGAACCAGGCGTTCCTGGTAATTACCTTGTTGAACCCGCAAGCAAAATTGTCGCACTTTTCGTAAGGACTTCCCGATCAACCACTCTACAATTACTCCTGGTGTTGCTAAGGCTAAAAGCAGGGCACTCACTAAAGATATTGCTTCAATTTGACTAAAGGATTTCTCAGTAATCAACACAGATTTATAGGTCATCCCAAAAACAACTCCGTGTTGTATTACCACAAGTGCCAACAGGGCCAATCGAAGCTTACTTACCAAAGATATCCCCCCTCTAAACCAAGCACCAGACAACGTCATTTATGGACAAACACCTCATAGAGCCTTAATTGATAGTCATTATCATTAAAAAAGAAAATAAAAAATCACCTCCGTTTTTTTCCCCGATATCTTAATTCATTCGTCCAAAAGTACAAAGGCACCCTTGACAAATACCATACGCTTCCATTCTTGTGTGCAAAATTTTAAATTTATTCTTCAGAGCTAATTTATTTTGTATTGCCTCGGCTTGGGGATCGGTATCCTCGATAAGCCGTCCACACTTAATACATATCAGATGATTATGATGCTCTTTTTCAAGCTCATATCGAAAAGTTCCGTCACTATGTTTAAACCCGCTGGCTAATCCACATTCACACAGTAATTTTACCGTTCTGTAGACAGTCGCTATGCCAATGTTGGGATACTTTTGTCTGGTTTTAATGTACAAATCTTCGATGGTTACATGGGAGTCCGAATTAACAAAGACAGCTAAAATAGATTTACGTTGTGGTGTTAGTTTTCGTTCTCCTAGAGCTAGATAATCATTGAGAACGGTTTCAAGCTTTTGAAGCTGCATACAAAGACTCTCCTTTTTAGGACAAAACATATACTACAGGAATGGGAACGTCATGTGTAAACCGTTTTTTTAGTACAGCTCGAAAGTATAACATTCGAGCTGTACTAATTTTTTTCTCCAGGACCTAACCAATATTAATATCCGAGAAGCGTTCCGATCTGGTATACGGCAAAAGCTACCACCCAACCCAGAACTGTAGAATATACAAAACTGAACGCCGGCCATTTCCAGGAATTAGTCTCCCGGCGAATAACAGCCAATGCCGCCAGGCAGGGCGAATAAATTAAGGTGAAAACCATTAATGTATAGGCCACCAGCGGACTGAACGCCGGATCATTAGACAAAACTTGTTGTAATCCTGTCGAATCATCCTCAACATCGCCTACACTGTAGATGGTCCCCAGGGTGCTGACTAATACTTCTTTTGCTGCGACTGCTGAAACTAGGCCTACTCCCATTTTCCAATCAAATCCCAAGGGTTGAATGGCTGGTTCGACGAAATGACCAAAACGGCCAGCATAACTATAGGATAGCTTTTCCGATGCTTGCTCCTTACCCAGCATTTCCATTTGCGATTTCCGTTCATCATCCAACTGCCAGTAAGTTAACGCATAGGGGTAAAGCACCGGATTAGCCTGTTTGAGTTCTGCTAACTGCGGATTATTCGGATTTTCCTCTTCGTCCGCCGCACTATTCTTAACAGCGGCAACCGGATTGCTTGCTTCGTCCCCAGTATCGTTTCCGACTTTGACTGCAGCCATTAGATCTGCCTTTTCAGTACTACCCGCAGCTTCTTCATCCACTTCTTCCTGGGATTTAATTTCGTCGATTTGCGTAATCAGCGCCTGTAAGGAAGAGTTGTCCTCAAGTGCTTCTATTTGCAGCGGCACCAGAACTTTTTCCGTTACTTGGGCAGTAAAACTCTCCTCAGCAGCTGCCTTTAACCCATCAAAGTCTTTGCTATACGGAACTTCACTAGGATAATTGGTCATAAACCAGACTAGGATGGATGCAGCCAGAATCAACGTTCCAGCTTTTTTCAGGTATAGTACACTTCGCTCCCACATATGAGTCAAAATGCTGCGGAGTGTAGGAAGATGATAGGGCGGCAGTTCCATAACAAAAGCTTCTGTACTTCCAGGAAACAAAAATTTACGGAAGATAAGTGCCATAATAACGGCTAACAAAATGCCAATAAAATAGATGGAAAACATTACACTACCGGCGACTTGTTCTGTGAAAAAGGCCGAAATCAACAAGGTATATACCGGCAACCGCGCACTGCAGCTCATCAGCGGGCTTACCAAGATGGTTACCATTCGATCCCGCGGGTTATCTAATGTTCGGGTTCCCATAATAGCTGGAACACTGCAACCGAATCCCAATAGCAATGGAATAAAAGATTTGCCATGCAGACCTACCGCTCGCATAACACGGTCCATAACAAAAGCGGCTCGCGCCATATATCCCGTATCTTCCAGTAAAGCAATACCAAAAAACAGCAACAATATTTGAGGCAAAAAGCTAATAACCGTCCCTACGCCCCCGATAATGCCATCAGCCAGTAAGGATTTAAGATCACCTTCGGCCATGTGCTGCCCGACAAATTCACCCAGCCAACTTACGCCCCCTTCAATCCAGTCTTGCGGATAATGCCCAACGGTAAAGACGAAATTAAATAATAGCCACATGATTCCAAAAAAGATAGGCAATCCCAATATCCGGTGGGTTAAAATACTGTCAATTTTGTCCGATGTTGTTTGCGCCCCATACTTTTGATTGGCAATCGCTTCTTGGCAGACCATACCGACAAAGCGATAGCGAGCTTCGGCAATGACGAGTTCCAGTTCGTCACTATATACTGTTTTTAGTTCTGCCCGCGCATTTTCGGCTGTTGCAAGGACTTCTGTTCCCCCAGGCACAATTTTGATTGAATTTATTACATCCTGATCATTTTCTAGAAGCTTGATGGCTAACCAACGCAAGGGATATTTCACGGCAGCCAGAGTGGCAAGGGCACCTGTTATTTCCTTAATTTTTGCCTCAATTTCGGAGCCGTAATCTAACGCAAAGCAGTTGGATTTGTTCGTCTTCATAGCTTCCGTCACTGTCTGGAGTAAATCGCCCGTTCCCTGGTTTCGGTTACCAACCGTGCGTACTACAGGAACACCAAGTTTTCGCGTTAATGCCTGATCATCTATTGTTTGTCCCGCTTTTTCAGCCATATCGGCCATATTCAGTGCCAATACTACCGGGCGTTCTAACTCTAGCAGCTGTACCGCTAAGTATAAGTTCCGTTCCAGATTGGACGCATCAAGAATATTAACAATAATGTCCGGTTTATCATTAATGATTACATTACGTGCAACTAACTCGTCTAATGCATTTGCCGTCAGACTATATGTACCGGGTAAATCCACAAAGAGTAAATCCTTGCCCTGATACCGGCAAAATCCTTCTCGCTTTTCCACTGTTACGCCGGGGTAATTGCCTACATGCTGGCGAGCCCCCGTGATATTGTTAAAAATAGTTGTCTTGCCGGAGTTGGGATTGCCGGCCAACGCTACAGTCATACTTGTAGTCGTCATTTTGTCATCTCCTTGCTATTTATTACAGTGCTATCTACCACTTTTCTTATAGGTAGGAATAAACCAGGCTTATCCTTCGCGCACTTCGATCAATGCAGCCTCAGATTTGCGTAAAGAAAGATTGAAATTCTTAACTTTGATTTCCATGGGATCACCGAGCGGAGCGTATTTCTGCACTTTAATTGACGTTCCGGCAACCAGCCCCATATCTATAATGCGGCGCTTCACCGGCCCACTCCCCACAACTTTTGTTACTACGGCCGTTTCGCCAGGTAGTAACGAGTCTAGCGTTTTGAGCATACTAGTTCCCCCTGTCTTATTAATCGAAATTAATAATCATTCTCATTAAATGATCAAAAGAAAAACCTTTGCTTCGCAAAGATATGAACAAGTGCGTTGCAACGGGTTTGATAATGATAACTATTCTCATTCAGAGAATATCATACCCTACCTGTCTTGTCAAGAATTTTTCAACGTGTCTCATTTTCTAAGTCTTTTTGTTTTTCATGGCAAAAATCAAACAGAACCCCTACGCATTTAGCGATAAATTGATCGGAGTTCTGTTGATTTAACCATTTATACCATTGCCTTACACGTTCTTCTAATAAAGAAACCAAAGGCGCCGCCGCGAGGCACCAGCCTCACCCTTGTAGTATCTTTTTGGCTGCATATAAGAATATCTCTTTTCCCTTTTCAAGTGAGTCTTTGTTAAATTTCATGTCAGGATGATGAAGCCCGGGCATTAAATCACAGCCCAAACCAAAATAGCCGGCTTTGATTGATGGTTTTTCCTTACTATAAAAATGAAAATCCTCGCCACCTGCTGTTTTAACCGGCGCATGCAATCCTCCCGGGCCATATACTGCCGTAATAGCTTCCGCTAGTAAGTCTATCATCTCATCCGAATACTCTGCAGCAGGAATCCCTTGATAATTAGTAACCTCCACGGTAGCCCCGACAGTGGCAGCTCCCGCCTTAATAGCTGCTTTTGCTTTTTCAATTAATTTTTCCATGGTGCCGTTCAGTTCAGACCGCACGTCCCAGATTACGCTTGCTTCCGCAGGAATGGCATTAGTTACGCCTGAGTCACAAATAAACTTGGTTGCTTTAATACTATACGACTCATTCGGATTCAAGTGAATGGCATTGACAGCAGTAATCGCAGCGACGGCGGCATCAATCACATTGACTCCCAAATGAGGTCGTGCGCCATGCGCCGGAACCCCATGAAACAAACCTTTCAGCCTTTGGGAAGCAGCGTGATAAAGAGCAGGAGTTGATTGTTCCATTGTTAGTTCTTCAATAGGACGTAAATGAGCACCCAAAATTATGTCCACATCATCAATAGCCCCGGCCTTAATCATGGCAGGAGCACCGGTTCCCAGCTCTTCTGCCGGTTGAAAGATTATTTTCAGTTTTCCTTTTTGTACAGAACCGGTTTTAATCAGTTCCTCAGCAGCAGAAAGTACCATAGCAGAATGAGCATCATGTCCGCAAGTATGCATAGCACACAATTTTCCATCAATCATATGACCCAAAGCATCTATGTCCGCTCTCAACGCCAATGTTGGACCGTCTATCCCGCTGTCATACACGCCAATTACTCCAGTGGTATCTCCAACACGTTCAGTGACAGTAAAGCCTGCTGTTTGAAGTTCCCCGGCCAAAAAAGCTGCTGTTTTATGTTCCTCAAAACCAAGCTCCGGTATGGTATGTAAGAAATCGTACAATTCTGTAACTCTTGACATAATATCGCCTCCTATTTGCATTGTATCGGATATAAGCATATTATTCAAGGCTAAAATACGTAATGTCCTTTTAATGGATACATTTATGGCAAAATTTCTGTTTTTGTTTCTATAATTGATACAAATTTAACTGTTTATTGACATATTTTTTATTACTATGTATACTCCTTATGTAATAGTACAAATAAACATGTTATGTATATAGTACTAATTTTTATTGGGAGGGGTTACCAATGACAGAAGAAAAAAAAGAACCATCTGGCAACGAGTGGAAAGCCGGCGCAGGAGCATATGTAGCTTTGCTTGCTGCAATTTTATTTTTTTCAGGACTCTTTATGAAAGTCGATGGCATGAAATGGTTAAGTGCTTTTGATTTCACTACTCTGGGTGGCACATTCGGTACCATGAAAGAACCGGCCAAAAATACTTTTTTAGGTGCGGGCGGAGTCAGTGCAAAAGCGGGATTCTTATTTGCTTTATCCTTAGTTCCGACCGTTATGCTGGCATTAGGCGTCTTAGAAATTTTTACCCACTATGGGGCTATCCGTGCGGCTCACAAACTACTTACCCCTTTACTCAAACCACTATTAGGGCTTCCAGGACTTACAGGATTAGCATTAATCACAGACTTGCAGAGTACAGATGCCGGTGCGGCACTAACCAAGGAATTATATGATGAAAATCAAATTACCAAGAAAGATCTGGTAGTAATGGGCGCTTGGCAATATTCCGGTGCTGGTCTTATCAATAATTTCTTTGCTATCGGCTCGGCCTTATTTGCTTTTTTAACAGTACCGGTTATCCTTCCATTATTGCTGATGTTTGTGTTAAAATTCGTGGGTGCGATATTTGTGCGTTTTGTATTAAACACCGTATATAAGGAGGATTTCTGCAATGAGTAATAATGCAAAAACAACTACATCCAGCAATCCTTTTGACATTTTTGTAATTGGTGCACGCAAAGGCTTTCAAATTGCTGTCAACAATTTAATGCCGAATGTACTTATGGCTTACGTTGTCGCGGAAATTTTAAATATCATTGGTGCCATGGAATTTGTCGGACGTTTATTCGGACCTTTAATGGGTATATTCGGTCTTCCCGGTGAAGCCGTCACGGTCTTGCTTACAGCCTGGCTTTCATCCTCGGCCGGAACAGGCATCGCAGTCAGCCTGCTGAATAAAGGAATTTTAAACGGTACTCATGCTACCATACTGATTCCCGCCATTTTCCTGATGGGTGCTCAACTGCAATATATGGGGCGTTTGCTAGGAGTAGCGGATGTGCCTAAAAAATACTGGCCTTTATTGATGGTGGCAAGTATTCTTAACTCCTGTATTGCCATGATAATCATGAGACTATTTGCATAAGTTGATTTTATAAAGAAAACGCAAATCTCACTGTACCCTTCGGCGACAACGGAAGCTGCTGTTGCCTTATTCAAGGAACATAAAAAATCCTTAACCCACGCCGGCCTATTCGTACAGATCCAGGAACACAAAAACTAGCCTCAACCCG
>CAZCEN010000145.1:0-8365 GCA_964497205.1 uncultured Sporomusaceae bacterium | reverse complement strand
TTATAGTGAATAAAAATTGGCATCAATCTTGCGAAAGGAATATAGTAATACAGCAATAACTCCCGCAGAAATATTTTTGCGGGAAGACTGCTGCAAGTAAGAAAGGAGAAAAGGAAAAATGAAGTTTGTAACAAAAGGGGTTTGCGCTAAAGAAATTCATTATGAAATTGAAGATGGCAAGGTTAAAAACGTTAAGTTTGTTGGAGGCTGTCCGGGTAATCTGAAGGCTATTAGCCTACTGATCGAGGGAATGCCTGTGCAAGAGGTTATTGCCAAACTTAGTGGAAACGTATGTCAAAACAAAACCTCCTGTACCGATCAGTTAGCTAAAGCTCTGGCTGAAAATATCCGGCAAGGATAGAAAAAATAGCTGAATATGAATAAAAAATAGAGGATATTCTCATCTTGAGAAGTAATTCTCGTTTTGAGAAGGTGCGTAGTTTCTGGGAAAAATGAACTTGCGACAGTAAGAAATTCGCAATTTGAGAATATGTGCTGTGTTTATGTGCCGAAAAACCGCTGTTTTACAGTGCTTTCACGCTTGGCATCAAAATTGCAGTGATGTTTACTAGTCGCAAGGTATAGCAGTATTCTGCTATACAAAAATGAACAAAGGGAAGGGATTAATAAAATGAATTGTAGTTATACTCCAGAAACTATCGCCTCTGAGCGTATTTGTATGCAGCTTTTAGAAAAGGAATTGGTACTGGCTTTAGGTTGTACTGAACCCGTAGCTATTGCCTACGTTGCAGCTCTGGCTAAACATCACAGTAGTGGCGGCGCCATAAAGTATGTAGAGGTAGCGGCAAGCGGCAATGTAATTAAAAATGCTATGGCAGTCACTATTCCCGGAACAGATGAAAGCGGTGTGGCATTAGCGGCCGCGTTAGGAATTGCGGCTGGTGCCCACGAAAAAAAGCTGGAGGTACTGGCAGGTATAACCAAGGAGCAGGTAGCTGAGGCTAAAGCAATGATTTCCGGCGGCTTGATTCAAGTGTCCTTGGCTGATACCGAAAAGAAACTGTATATTGAGGTCATTGTCCATACCGCCGACAGCTATGCTAAAGTGGTACTAGCTGATGAACATACCGGTATTGTATTAATTGAGAAAGACGGCCAAATACTTCATCAGGAAGTAGTTGCCAAAGATAGAGCCGATGAATCTCAAGGGGAAGATGCGGCAATAAGCCTGGATATGGTTTGGGATTTTGTTATGAAGGTTAACGCTGATAAACTGGAGCTTGTAAAGCAAAGTATTGAACTTAATAAGCTAGTAGCAATGGAAGGCTTAGAACATACTTATGGCTTACAAGTTGGCAAAACTCTGTATGATGGTATCAGCAAAGGCTATGTAAGTGATGACCTTGCTACCCGGGCTATGGCGCTTGCGGCTGCTGGTTCAGATGCCAGGATGGCAGGCGTTATCATGCCGGTCATGAGTAACTCAGGCAGCGGCAACCAAGGCTTGTGTGCTACCTTGCCTGTTATCGCCGTAGGTGAAAAATTAGCTGTTAATGAGGAAACACTGCTGCGGGCAGTTACCCTCAGTCACTTGATAACAATCTACATTAAGAGAAAGTTTGGAAGGTTATCGGCTTTGTGCGGCGCTGCTATTGCCGGAACAGGCTCCAGCTGCGGAATTACTTATTTGCTGGGTGGCGGGCTGAATGAAATCAAATATGCAATTCAAAACATGCTAGGTAATGTTACCGGTATGCTGTGTGATGGTGCCAAAGCCGGTTGTGCTATGAAAGTATCTACCTGCGTAAATGCGGCGGTACAATCGGCAACCCTTGCTTTGGCAGGACGCAATATTCAGGCAACTGACGGAATTATTGAAGTCGATGTGGAGAGATCTATTGATAATCTTTGCCGCCTGGGCAATCAGGGATCATTAGAAGCCGATAAGATAATCCTTGATATTATGATTAACAAGAAATTGTGCTAGCATATCTTTAGTAATCAAACAATAAATTAGAGAAAAAATAAGGAGTGTTATTATGGGAGAACTTTCCTCGGTTCTTGTGAACTTAGCTGGTATGCTTGTACTTATGTACATTCTATTCCAAATGCAGCAACGGCACATGAGTTTCGGTAAACGGGTTATGACCGGTTTGGGCCTTGGTATTTTATTTGGTTTAGTTTTGCAAGGGATATATGGCCCAAGTTCAGCTGTAATGAAACAATCTAACACCTGGTTTGATGTTGTTGGTTCCGGCTACGTGCGGCTGTTAAAAATGATTGTAATGCCTTTAATCATTGTTTCAATCACTTCGGCAATTACCAACCTGAAAGATACTAAAATTCTGGGTAAAGCCGGTACTTTGATTATTGCTATTTTGCTTCTTACTACTTCCGTTGCAGCTGTTGTTGGTGCAGGCTATTCACTGACTTTTGGTCTAAATGGGGCAAGCCTGCAGGCTGGGGAAGCAGAGCTTAGTGCCCAAAAATCAGTGGAGGGTAAGAAAATTTCTTTTGAAGCTAAACCGGTGCAGCAGCAATTAATAGAGATTATTCCTAGCAATCCGTTTTATGCTATAACCGGTCAGGGCAGTAACGCCACTTTATCAGTAGTATTTTTCTCAGCTTTTATTGGTATCTCTGTCCTGGGAATTAAGAAGAAAAAACCGGAAGCAGCTGATTTCTTTATCAAAGCGATTAACTCTTGCCATGATGTAGTTATGCGAATGGTTACTCTGGTACTCAGGTTAACACCTTACGGTGTTCTTGCGCTGATGACAGGCTTTGTTTCAACAAGTAATTTTGCCGAAATCTATAAACTGGTTCAATTTGTTATGGCTTCCTACTGTGCGCTGATAACTATGTTTATTATCCATATGCTTATCCTGATGTTTATGGGCTTCAATCCATTTACCTATGTTAAGAAGATTTCTCCTGTTATGATATTTGCCTTTACTTCCCGTACCAGTGCCGGCACCATGCCACTGACTATCGAGACTTTGATTAACAAATTGGGTCTTTCCGAGGCTTATGCCAATTTAGCGGCTTCTTTTGGCACCAGTATCGGTCAAAATGGCTGCGCCGGTATCTATCCAGCCATGCTGGCAATTATGGTAGCACCGACGGTTGGTATTAATCCGTTTGAATTTGGCTTTTTGGTCAAACTTGTCGTTATCGTTGCCATTAGTTCCTTTGGTATCGCCGGGGTAGGCGGCGGCGCAACCTTTGCTGCTTTGGTTGTGCTGTCGACAATGGGGTTACCTGTAGGCCTTGTTGGTCTGTTAATTGCTATTGAGCCTTTGATTGACATGGGCAGAACAGCCTTGAACGTTAGCGGAGCCATGACAGCCGGACTCGTTGCCGGCAAAATGCTGAATGAGGTAGATGTTAACAAATATAATCAAGATATTGAAGAAGTAGCAGACTAAACGCGATAAGCGATAGGTTAGGAGAATTGTCATGAGAATCGTTATTATTGGGGCAGAGGCAGCTGGAGCCAGCGCGGCAGCTAAAGCCAAGCGGCTGTTGCCGGATGCCGAAATTATTGTCTACGAAAAATCTGTTATTGTTTCGTTCGGAGCCTGCGGCTTACCTTATTTTGTAGGCGATTGTTTTGATGATCCCGATTTTATGATTTCAAGAACAGTAGAACAGTTTACTAATAGCGGGATAACTGTTAAAATTAAACATGAAGTGCTTGCTGTCGATGTAGAAGCAAAAATTATTACCGTAAAGAATCTGGACAGTGGCGAAACATTCACACAGTCTTATGACCAATTATTGATAGCTACCGGAGCGGCCGCGGTCAAACCGCCGATTGCCAATCTTAACCTGCAAAATGTATTTACCCTAAAATCAATGGCCGACGGGTTGATGTTAAAGCAAGCCGTACACCAAGAAAAAATAAAAGATGTAGTTATTATTGGCGCCGGGTTTATTGGGTTAGAACTTGCGGAAGCAATGATTAAACTGGGTAAGAGAGTACGGATACTACAATTAGATGAACGGGTAATGCACGATTTCTTTGACCAAGAAATTACTGATATATTTGAAAAGGAACTGACTGCGGCCGGTGCTGTTGTGCAGGTGTCTGAAACCGTAACAGCCCTTCAGGGAGATATCAGTGTTGCCGGTGTTGTTACTGATAAGGGTGAATATCCTGCTGATCTGGTTGTAGTAGCCGTAGGAGTAAAGCCGAATACGGCCTTTTTGCAGAACACCGGGATAACGACGCTGAAAAACGGAGCTATAGTTATTGATAGTCATGGCCAAACCAATCTGCCCGATATCTATGCCGCCGGCGACTGTGCTTCTGTATGGCATTTAGCCAAAGAGGAAAATGTTTATATACCCTTGGCTACGACGGCTAACAAAATCGGTAAGATTGTCGGTGAAAATCTAGGCGGCGGGGATGCCATATTCCCGGGGACTCTAGGCACGGCAGCAATCCGGGTAATGGAACTGGAAGCAGGCCGTACAGGGTTAACCGAAAAAGAAGCCGCTAAAGCCGGATTGCCTTACAAGACGGTGTTTATTCGCGACAAAAACCACAGCAATTATCTGCCCGGTCAATCGGATATTTTTGTGAAATTAGTATATCATAAGGAGACCAGAGTATTGTTAGGCGGCCAGGTTGCCGGCAACTATGGTTCAGCCTTACGAGCCAACGTATTGGCAGCAGCAGTTTGGAACGGCATGACAGTCGATCAGCTGGGCATGATGGATCTTTTCTATGCTCCGCCGTTTTCACGCCCATGGGATGCCTTGAATATTGCTGCAAATGCGGCAAAATAAGATACAGGGAGGATGTTATTATGAAAAAAGTAGTACATACCGACTCTGCCCCTAAAGCGATTGGGCCTTATTCTCAGGCCATTAAGGCTAATGGATTTTTGTTTATATCCGGCCAATTGCCTGTTGTTCCGGCAACAGGTGAGTTTGCTGAGGGTGGAATAGAAGCACAAACCCGTCAATCTCTTGAAAACTTGAAAGCCATTCTTGCTGCGGAGGGACTGACCTTTGCTAATGTGGTTAAGACTTCGGTATTCCTGAAAGACATGAATGATTTCGCAGCTATGAATGGTGTTTATGCCACTTACTTTACTGCAGAGGCTCCGGCACGGGCTTGTGTTCAAGTCGCCAGACTGCCTAAAGACGCCATGGTGGAAATTGAATTAATTGCCGTGTGCTAATCTAGCCGACTGCGAAAAGTAATAGTTTCAACTCATACCCTCCTTTTGTTTGAGTTATATTTTTCAAACAAAAGGAGGGTTATTTTCTCCCTAAACGTTCTTAAAACAGGATGAGGGCAACAGCGGCTTCCTTTGTCGCCAGAGGCTCGGAACAAGCCGTGTTTAATTTATCGTAACATTTCATAAAAAAGGTTGGCAGTAGAAGCAGGTTATACTTATTCAGGGGTATAATATATAGTAAGAGTCTATGCAAAGGAGGTGGCATACCTTGATCAAACTTACAGAATATACCCAGCGGGGTGGTTGAGCGGCTAAAGTTGGGCCAGGGGACCTGGCCGAAGTATTGAAGCATTTGCCGGCAATGCAGCATCCCAATATCATTGTGGGTATTGATACATCTGACGATGCAGGTGTCTACCGCTTGAATGAGAGCACTGCCTTAGTCCAGACAGTAGACTTTTTTACACCAATTGTTGATGATCCTTATCTGTTTGGGCAAATTGCCGCCGCCAACAGTCTAAGTGATGTGTATGCCATGGGGGCAACGCCGTTAACGGCGTTAAATATAGTAGCCTTTCCTAACTGCAAACTGCCGGGAGAGGTATTGGGGGCCATTCTTAAAGGGGGCCAGGCTAAAGTCGCCGAAGCGGGGGCGGTAATCATCGGCGGTCATACCATTGATGATACAGAGCCGAAATACGGCCTGTCTGTTACCGGCCTAGTTCACCCGGATAAAGTTTGGACAAACGCCGGTGCTAAGCCAGGGGACTGCCTGCTCTTGACTAAGCCGCTAGGTACGGGGATTTTGTCCTCGGCGGCCCGGGCCGACATGTTTCCTCAGGGTGTTCAAGCAGCGATTGACAGTATGGCGGCGCTCAATGCCACTGCAGCTAAAGTTGCGGCCGGCTATACGGTGCATGCCTGTACCGATATTACCGGTTTTGGTTTAGCCGGGCATGCTTATGAAATGGCTGCTGGCAGTCAAGTTGACATAGAACTTGACAGTGCGGCATTACCGCTGCTGCCTGAAGCCGCTGATGCCGCCGCCATGGGCTTTGTACCGGGTGGGGCGTATTCTAACCGTATGTATCTTACTCAAGTTGATTTTGACGGGGATGTTCCGGAGAATATCAGAGATATTTGTTTTGATCCGCAGACTTCGGGGGGATTGCTGCTTTCTGTTCCTGCAGCAGAGTCTGAAGAACTACTGGCGGCACTGCAGGACGCAGGGCTGGCGGCATCGCGGATTATTGGCAAAGTTACGGGAATGGGAGAGGGGAAAGTTCATGTCAAATAAAACTGTTGATTGCCGTGGGTTAGCCTGTCCACAGCCAGTAATTCAAACCAAACGGGCGGTGGAAGAGCTTGCGTCAGGCCGGCTTACCGTTATTGTTGATAATGAAGTAGCTAAGAATAATGTAGTCAAATTTGCCGCCGCCAATGCTTTGGGCGCAGGCGTAGAGGAACAAAACGGACAATACTATATTACTATTGTTAAAGGGGCAGATTATAAAGCCGCTCCAACCGAAAAAAGTACTGCGACAGATGGAGAAACTGGCAGTCAAGTTTACCTCGTTACCCAGAATACACTGGGACACGGTTCACCTGAGCTGGGGGGTGTGCTGATGAAGGCGTTTATGAGTACCCTGCTGGAAGTAAAGCCTCAACCTATGGCCTTGCTGTTTATTAACGGCGGGGTAAAGCTTACTATTAAAGGATCACCGGTAGTAGAGCAGCTGACAATGCTTGCCGGGCGGGGCGTAACGATACTGTCCTGCGGTACCTGCCTGGACTTTTATCAATGCAAGTCTGAACTGGCAGTAGGCGAAATAACCAATATGTATACGATTTTGGAAACAATCAATACTCATAAGACAGTGACCTTATAAGCAGGTGATTTTATTACATATCAGCAATATGACAGGCTGATTTCCTTTGATTCGGTACACCACGCCATCAAGGCCGAAAAAGTTCTGGGTAAACACGGCATTGCCGTCTATGCGCTGCCAACTCCCCGGGAAATTGATATTAGCTGCGGCCAGTGTCTGCTATTTATGGCATCAGAACAAGACAAGGTTATGAATTTGCTTGCCGATGACCATGTGCGGTGGTCGAAGCTATTCAGCCGAACTCACACAGGTACTGCATATATATATGAAAAAATATTAGAGTGCGGAGGTTAGTGTGGAACAATTACTAACATCTGATTTTTGGTGGAGCACAGCGGTGCGGATAGTCCGGCTGGTGACAATTGTTATCGGTGGATTAATCGTGCTTCGCGTTACCAATGTGATTGTTGAACAGTTTTTTATCCCCAAGCCTGGGGCTAAGACGTTATATTTAGAGGAAAAGCGCGCCAGGACATTAAGCAGTCTGCTGCACAGCATAATTCGGTATACAATTTACTTTATTGTGGCGGTTATGCTTTTGCAGGAGTTTAAGGTTGACACTACCTCCATTGTAGCAGGCGCCGGCATTATAGGTTTGGCGCTCGGCGTTGGTGCGCAAAGCCTGATTAAAGACTTTATTACCGGCTTTTTCATTATCCTAGAAGACCAGTATGGTGTTGGCGATTATGTTGTTATTGGCGATATGTCGGGGACGGTAGAAGAACTCGGGTTTCGCGTTACCAAGCTCAGGGATGGCAATGGTATTCTTCATATTGTTCCTAACGGATCGGTGGTCAAGGTAAGCAATCATACCAGAGGCCATATGCAGGCTGTTGTCAATGTGCCTGTTCCGTACGAGGCGGATATTGCGCAGGTTTTTACCCTTTTGGACGAGGCCTGCATCGCCGTTGGCAAGAGTATGCACGAAGTGCTGGATGGCCCCCACATTGTTGGTGTAGTTGATCTTAGACCAGGAGAAGTGATTATTCGTCTAACGGCAAAAACCGTACCCTTAGAGCAAGTTAAAGTCGAAACAGCGCTGCGCCGTTTAATAAAAGAAAAATTTACCGAAGCCCAAATACCCCCGCCACAACCGTTAGGCGGGGTTCGACTGGCCGAAATCAAGGTCGCTCAAACAGGAGGACAGCATGAGTCTGCAAAAATATAATTATAAAGTTGGCGAAATAGTGAAAATGAAAAAACCGCATCCCTGCGGCGGTGATCGCTGGGAAATTACCCGCACAGGCATTGACTTCGGGCTCAAATGCCTGCAATGCGGCCGGCAGGTCATGATTCCACGGCCGAAATTTGAAAAAGGCGTTA
>CAZCEN010000144.1:0-8391 GCA_964497205.1 uncultured Sporomusaceae bacterium | reverse complement strand
AAAAGTTCTTAAGGTAGGCGCTGAGGCTACTATCCCTCCATTTGAGTTCCAAGAGGAAAATAGCAAAGATTATACCGGTTTTGACGTTGACTTGATGAAAGCCATCGGCAAAAAAATGGGAATGGAAGTTCAAATCGTCAATACTGGATTTGACGGTCTGATTCCGGCGCTTGAGGGCGGCCAAATTGACGTAATTGCGTCAGCTATGACTATTACTGACGAACGCTCTAAAAAAGTAAACTTCTCTAAACCTTACTACAAATCCGGTTTATCCATTGTAGTAAAATCCGATAACAATACCATTAAGAGTTTTAAGGACTTAGAAGGCAAACGTCTTGCCGTACAAATTGGCACTACCGGTGCTGAGGAAGCCAAGAAGATTAAAGACGCTAAAGTTCGGGAATTTAATAGTGCCTCCGAAGCTTATCTTGAGTTAAAAGCCGGCGGTACTGATGCTGTTGTTAATGATTTGCCGGTAAATGAATACTACTTAGCCCAAGGCGGCAGCAAAGACGCTAAGCTGGTAGGCGAGGTTCTGAATGCTGAAGAGTATGGTATTGCTGTAGCCAAGAAAAACACCGAATTAGCAGGAAAAATCAACAAAGCGCTTGATGATTTAAAACAAAATGGCGAATATGCTAAAATCTACGAAAAATGGTTTGGTAAAAAGCCACAATAAGATGAACTGCCTAAAGCTGTATCGGCGAACTGCTGGTACAGCTTTTTCTTTACAGGCAGGTATTTTTGTCTTTTCCAGCCAATATTTATATGATAGAAGTATCTAATAATCTATTACCGCTAAATAAGGAGTAGATGCTGATGAAAAAAGTTATGTTAGGCGGTCAGGCTATTATAACCGGCAGTGGTTCTATTGCTGAGCTTGGTAACAGTAATGCTAAGCGTGCTTTTATTGTAACAGGCGGCAGTGCAATGCAAACCTCAGGCGTTATCGCTAAAATAGAAACAATTTTACATAATACCGGCTGTCAGACCCTGGTGTATGGCGGCATTGGTAAAAATCCCGATACCCAGGCCGTATTGGCTGGATTAGGTAAGATGCGGGAATTTGAGCCGGACGTCTTAGTAGCCGTGGGTGGGGGTTCACCGATTGATGCTGCTAAAGTAATGGCTTTGTTTTATGACTACCCGGAACTGGATTTTGCCAGAGCCCAGGCCGGTGAATTGCCATCTGCCCGCAAAAATCTGCGGTTTATTGCTATTCCTTCCACTTCCGGCACAGGTACTGAAGTAACCAAAGCAGCAGTTATTACTTTTCACGAAATTGACTTAAAGATCGGGTTGAAAACACCGGCCTTTATTCCGGATTTGGCTATTCTTGATACCGATTTAACTATGACGATGCCTAACAATGTTGTGGCTGAGACGGGTATGGATGCAGTCACGCATGCTGTAGAAAGTTATATCAATAAAAACTCCGATGAATTTACCAGCTGTTTGGCACAAGGTGCCGTTGCCGGCCTATTTGCCTGGCTGCCGGTTTCATTTAAGGAAAAGACCGAAGAAAGCCGGGGAAAAGTACATTACTATCAGTGTATTGCCGGTTTGGCTTTTGACAATACTGGTTTGGGTATGGCTCACGGTATTTCTCATGCTCTTGGCGGCAAATTTAACTTGGGGCACGGCCTGCTTAACGCTATTGCTTTGCCTTATGTGCTTGAACATAACGCGCAGGACAGCACGGTTGCTGCCCGGCTTAATGAATTATCTCAAAGTATCGGGCGGAAGGGTTGGCAGCAGTTTATAGTTGCTGTCAAAGAGCTTAACCAACTACTGGTTATTCCGGAGAACCTGGCCCAGGCCGGTATTGGAGAGGTTCAATTTAAAGAAGGATTTGACCAGTTGGTGGCTAACTGCCTCAAGGGTTCTACTCGTGTCAACCCTGTACCGGTAACGCCTGATCAGATGAGTCACATGCTCCAAAAAATGTACACAGGAAAATAATCTTTACATATTTATCCAGCAGGAAACTGGTTGACAGCGGCGAATAATACAGCATAATTCTGGCAGTGAGAGAGAGAACCTTGGAAAGACAGGGATGAATTATGGCCGATATCTATCGCCAAAATGCATATCTTAATGCTTTGCATAATACGGCATTGGCGCTTATGAATAACCTTGAGACAAGGGAATTGCTTGAGAGTATGATACGGCAGGCCGGAGATCTTGTTGGTACAGAAAATGGTTTTGTTGCTTTGCTTGATGAGGGCACCGACAAGTTTACGCTAAAAGTTGCGTTAGGTTTTTATGTTGGTCATGTGGGTAACGTTATTACCCCTGGTTTTGGGGTTATGGGGCAAGTTCTTTTGACCGGCGAAACCTGTATTGTTAATAACTATTCATCCTGGCCTATGCGCATGGCGGGAACAGAATACGATCCTCTATATTCTGTTATCGGTATGCCGCTTAAGGCCAATGGTCAATTAGTCGGCATAATCGGCCTTGGGCATATCGAGGCTAAGGAATTTAGTATAGAAGAATGTAATGTTCTCAGCAGGTTTGCCGATTTGGCGTCCATTGCGCTGACAAACTCGAAATTATATACTGCTCTCCAGCAGGAGTTGGCGGAACGCCGTTTGTTTGAAAAAAAGCTACAGTATATTAGTTATCATGATGCGTTAACCGGGTTATACAACCGGGCTTATTTTAAACGCGAAATGGCGAGACTGGAATCTGCCAAGCAAAAGGTAGCTGGCATTATTTTATGTGATGTTGACGGCCTTAAGCTGATCAACGATACCTTGGGACATGAGCAGGGAGATTGTCTGCTCAATGCGGCTGCTGAGATTATTAAAGCCAATATAAGTAGTAGCGATATTGCGGCTAGAATAGGCGGAGATGAGTTTGCTATACTGCTGTCTGATGCTGACAGTGAGTTATTAGAAGATCTATGCGATAAATTGCGCAATGCGGTTGACATGTATAATGTCGGCCATTTGGAGTTGCCGCTGAGTATGTCTGTGGGCTATGCTGTCGGTGGCGGTGGAGACGGCGCTGCGATACATATGGATGAGTTGTTTCGGGAAGCCGACGACAATATGTACCGGGAAAAGCTGCATCGCAGCCGCAGTACCCGCAGTGCCATTGTTAAAGCGCTGCTCAAAGCGCTGGAGGTGCGTGACTTTATAACCGAGGGGCATGGTGACAGGATGCAGCTCTTCGCCGGCGATTTGGCGTCTACGCTGGAATTGTCGGAACGGAGGATTGATGATATTAAGCTGCTGGCTCAGTTCCACGATATAGGCAAAGTGGGTATTCCTGACCGGATTTTGTTTAAGCCAGGCACGCTTACCCTGAAAGAACAGGTTGAAATGCAGCGGCACGCGGATATTGGCTATCGCATTGCCCAGTCGATTTCAGATTTGATTCCCATTGCCGATTTTATTTTGAAACACCATGAATGGTGGAATGGAAACGGCTATCCCATTGGCCTAAAGGGCGAGGAAATTCCTTTGGAATGCAGGATTATTGCCATTGCTGATGCCTATGACGCTATGACTAGTGACCGGCCTTACCGGAAGGCGCTACCTGCTGAGGCGGCTGTCGCCGAACTAAGGAGACAGGCTGGCAGTCAGTTTGATCCGGCGCTTGTTGCTATATTTTGCGGGTTTGTTGAAAACCGCTATAGGAGGGACGGCTTTTGAAGCTTACCTTTATTTTAGGTCGAGCCGGCTATGGCAAGACCTGGCAGTGTTTTGAGGAAGTTTTAACACGGCTGGCCGAGTCGCCTGACGGCCAGCCGCTTATTTTTATTGTGCCTGAGCAGGCTACCTATGAGGTTGAGAGGGCCTTAGCCGCCGCATGTCCGGAAAACGGCTTTATGCGGGCGCATGTGGTAGGCTTTCGCCGTCTGGCGCACCGGGTGCTTAATGAAACCGGCGGTGCGGCCAGGCCTCATATTTCGGAATTGGGCAAACGCATGGTGTTCAGCCGGCTATTAATGGAGAATAAACCTAATTTCAAATTGTTGTCCCGGGCGGCGTCGGAAAAGAGTTTCGCGGCGACTGTGGAGGGGCTTGTTAAGGAACTTAAGACCTACGGCATAGCCCCTGAGATGCTGGCGGCAAAAGCCAATGCAAAAGAGTGCCAGGACAGTCAGGTGTTGGCTGGTAAGATTCATGACTTAGCACTCTTATATCAGGGGTTTGAAGATTTTCTGGCAGGGCGGTATATTGACTCCGAGGACTATCTCAATCTATTGGCCGAAAAAATTCCGGAGTCTACGCTGTTAAACCAGGCTGAGGTGTGGATTGACGGCTTTACTTGGTTTACTCCCCAGGAGTATGCTGTAATTGCCGCTATTTTACAAACTGCTAAATCTGTTACAGTTACAAGTTGTTTGGACATGCCCGACGATCCGCACCACGCCCATGAAGAGTCCTTATTTCACAGACAATGGGAGACGTATAACAAGGTTAAGAAACTGGCGTCAAGCTTGAATGCCGAGATTTTAGAGCGGGAACTGCCTGTACCGCATCGCTTTAAGCGGCCGGTGCTTGCGGCTATTGAGCAGCAGTACTTTAGCGGAAAAAAAGCGGGTACAGCGATAGCGGCGGATGATAGCTTTACCCTAGCTGAAGCCGCTAACCGCAGGACAGAAGCTGAGGCCATGGCCTGCGAGCTCATACGGCTCAGTCGGGAAGAGGGCCTCAGGTGGAGGGATATGGCTATTCTTGTCCGGGATACCGAGAACTATGCCGAGCTGCTGGCTGCTGTACTAACAGACTATAACATACCGTTTTTTAGCGACAGTAGCAGGCCGGCGGTGCATCACCCGTTGTCGGAGCTGGTACGGTCAGCCTTTGATGTCATACTGGAAAAATGGAGCTATGAGCCGGTATTCCGGTGTTTAAAGACCGACTTGTTCCCGGTTACCCGGGATGAAGTTGACGTCTTGGAAAACTATTGCCTGGAATTTGGTATTCGAGGCTCACGCTGGACAAACCCGGAAGCTTGGCCCTTTCGGCGGCAGTATTCCCTGGCTGAGGATGAAGGGGCGGGCGTTGAGCCTGATGCCGCAGCCAAGGAGTATTTGGAACAAATTAATGATATTCGCCGCCGGAGCACGGCTGAATTGGTGCAATTGGCAGAAAAGCTGGTACCTGCTGTCAAGCAAGGGCTGCCGCCGGTAGAGTTGGTACAAGCGGTATATGGATTTTTAACTGAGCTTAAAGTGCCGGACACACTTGTTGCCTGGGCGTCTGCCGCCGAATCAGCCGGAGATTTGGAACAAGCGCGGGAACATGAACAGCTTTGGCCAAAAGTGGTGGAGCTTTTCGATCAGATTGTCGATACTTTAGGTGATCAGCTGCTGACACTGGAGGAGTTTGCCGCCATTGTCAGCGAGTGACTGGAGGGGACAACGTTAAGTCTTATTCCGCCAGGATTAGATTATGTTACAATTGCTGCGTTGGAGAGAACCAGGCGGCTGAAAATAAAGGCGGCGTTTGTTCCTGGGGCAACTGATGGCGCTTTGCCGTGCCGTCGCCGGGATGAAGGGTTGTTAAGTGACAGCGACCGGGAACTTTTAAAACAGCTGGGGCTGGAACTGGGCGGCGGGGCTGTTGCCGATATTTTTGCCGAGCAGTTTTTGGTATATACTGCGTTGACCAGGGCCAGTATGCATCTTTGGATTAGCTATCCCCTGGCCGACGCCGAAGGCAAGGCGTTAGCGCCGTCATCTATTGTAAGAAGGCTTAAAGAAATTACTGGTGCAAAACCCATTGCTCTGCCTGTTGAACCGCCTCCAGGGCGGGAGGCTGAGTATCTGGCTCGTCCGGAACGGTCATTGGCAGCATTAGCCGGTGCGCTCCGCTTGTACAAACAGACAGGCCGGATTAGTGACAAATGGTGGGATGTATATAATTGGGCACGAGAGCAGCCGCGCTGGCGAGAGCCGCTGACGGCAGCTCTGGGGGGCCTGTTTCACCACAATCAACTCGACCGTTTAACGGCCGGATTGCCTACCCGGTTATATGTTAAAAACGGTATTTTACGGGGCAGTGTAACCAGGTTTGAAGCATTTCGCGCCTGCCCTTTTAAACATTTTTCCCAATATGGTCTGGGGCTCAAGGAACGGGCTATGTATCGTCTGCAAGCGCCTGATTTAGGGCAGTTCCTACATGCTGTTCTGAAACTGTTTGGCGACAGGCTGGCTGAGCTTGGCCTAAACTGGGCAGATGTCACCAAAAACCAGATAGTTGAGTTGTGCGGCGCTATCGTGAACGAGCTGGCTCCCCGATTGCAAAACGAAATTTTATTAAGCAGCAAGCAGCATGAACACTTGGTAACCCGGTTGACCCGACGGGCTGTCCGTGCGGTAACCCGCTTAGCCGCCTGGGCACAGGTGAGTAAGTTTAAACCCACGGCCTTTGAACAATCATTTGGACGAGGGGCGGGAGCCTTACCGCCGCTGGAACTGGCACTGCCGGGAACAAAACTGGAAGTGGTCGGACAGATTGACCGTTTAGACACAGTGGAACATGACGGTCAGCAATATGTACTGGTAATTGATTATAAATCGGGGGGCGCCTGGCTTACCTTGACCGAGGTATATTACGGGCTTAAGCTGCAGCTTTTGACTTACTTGCTGGTGGCTGTTACTGCTCAGCAGGGAGAGAATAGCTGCGTGCCTGCCGGGATACTGTATTATTTTTTGAAGAATCCGGTTATCTCCGGTGCAACACTGAAAGCACCGGAGCAGATTGAAAAAGAGATTAATGCCAGACTCAAGATGCCGGGCTGGCTGCTGGCCGATGCTAACATTGCCGGTCTCTTAGATTTGACTATGAACGGCTGGTCCGACTTCTTCAGAATTGCGCTTGGGAAAAATGGTTTTTATGAAAGCTGCCGGGATAAGCTCAAAACCGGTGAGGAGTTTGACCTGCTGTTAGGTCACGTGGAACAGGAATTGTTGGCGGTGGCGGCGGCGATTTTGGACGGAGAAACCGCCATCAGACCGTACCGGCTGGACAAGAATACCCCCTGCGGTTATTGCGTTTTCCGGCCAGTATGCCAGTTTGATCCCAATCTGCCGGAAAACGATTATCTGGCGCTTATCAAACACCGGGATGATGATATTATTAATGAATTGCGCAAGCGGAAAGGAGGCGGGGCTTGATGCAGTGTACTCCTGAACAAAAGGCAGCCATCGAAACTCGCAGCCATAATCTACTGGTAGCGGCGGCGGCCGGGTCAGGCAAGACCTGGGTGCTTGTTGAGCGGATTATTGGTCGCATTATTGATCCAAACGAGCGGCTGAGTGTTGACCGCTTGCTGGTAGTTACGTTTACCAATGCTGCCGCTAACGAGATGCGCAGTCGGATTGGTGAGGCGCTGAATACTGCACTAAATAGTCCGGAGTTAACCGACCCTGAGCTTAGACGGCATGTAGAGCGTCAATTAGTGATCTTAAACGCCGCCAATATCTCAACCCTGCACGCCTTTTGCCAAAGTCTTGTGCGCCAATATTTCTACCTATTGGAGATTGAGCCAAGCTTTCGCATCGCCAATGATACCGAAATCACTCTAATCAAAAGTGACGTGTTAGAAGCCGTATTTGAGGAAGGCTATCTTACTGCTGATCCCTGTTTCCTGGAACTTATTGAACATTACGGCGATGAGGACGGAGACAATTCCCTAGCCGGCCTGGTTCTTAAACTGTATGATTTTTCGCGCAGTCATCCTTGGCCGGATTACTGGCTGGACAGCTTGACAGATGTATTTGATTTGCCGCCCGATGCTGATTTTGACGGTACTCCCTGGTCTGCCTTGGTACGGGATAAACTTATGCTGGACTGGGAGGAAGCCCGTCAGGCGCTCATTGCTTTACTGGCTGAAACGGCAAAGCCGGGTAACCCGGCAGCGTACGGACAGACTTTTGTCGAAGACATTCAGTTAATTGATAATCTTATTTTAGCTGCTAAGCAATCCTGGGCTGTGTTGACAGTTGCTATGCAAGAGACAGCTTTTCCACGGATAGCCTCTGTCGGTAAGGAAATTGCCAAAGAAGTCAAGGACTATTTTCAGGCTCAGCGCAATAAGGCCAAAAAGCGGGTCTTAGATGCCAAAGCCGTTTATTTTGAACGCAGCGGTACGGAACTTGTGGCTGATTTACGTCAGGCTCAGCCGCTTGTCGCTGGTTTAGTCAAACTTATTAAGGCTTTTGCCGCAGGTTTTCTGCAGGCTAAACAGGGTAAAGGTGTTGTCGACTTTAATGACCTGGAGCATTTATGTCTGGCTGTGCTGCGGGACAAGGGCGCTTCGCCGGAGTCCGCTGTACCGTCGGCTGTAGCGTTGTCACTTAAAGATAGATTCAGCGAAATTATGGTTGACGAATATCAGGATACTAACCGCGTGCAGGAAGAGATTATC
>CAZCEN010000143.1:0-8445 GCA_964497205.1 uncultured Sporomusaceae bacterium | reverse complement strand
AATTCCAAATATCTAAAAACATAGATATTTGTCGATAAAAAATAGAAACAAACTGTAAATTCCAGGGGCGTTTACAATTCATTTCTAATATAATCGGAAAACTCTTGAATGGTCTTCTCATTACGGCGATAATAAGTCCATTGTCCAAAGCGCCTGGACTCTAACAGGCCGGCTTTTTGCATCATCAATAAATAACTGGAAACAACAGATTGCGTCAGTCCGGCTTTAGCTTGAATACTGCCTACACAAGTCCCTCCCTTAAAATCGGCATCAGTAGGCAGGCAGGTTTGTGGACCAAAATTTTCATCCGGATTTTTCAACCATTCTAAAATTTGGCGACGAGTTTCATTTGACAAGACTTTAAATATTAGTATAGGTTCCATATTTTTATTATATCTATTTTTCTCGATATGTCAATATTTACTTGCATGCCCTTATCCTATTACAGTGTTTATGCCTTATTGCCTTCATAATCCTTATCATTAACGAATTTTATTTGAGCGATAAGGTCCCAATTGCTGTTGATCAAAACTAAACGTTGTTTCTTCATCTTTCAGCCACAGGTTGCCTTTTATAATTAATATATAGGTAGCCATAACAAAATACGCAATTCCCACTATCCAATCGTAAGCAGTCGCTAAATTGTGTACTGTAATATAATTGATATACCAACCACCGATGGGAATATGCAGAAAAACAACAGCAAGCAGCCCCGGATTATAAATACCTTTAATTTTCACATTAGCGATAATACCATGCCATATCAGTTGAAAAAAGCCCATAAGCACCGGCGCTAAGCCCAGCCATATTTGATCTACAAAAAACAGGGGAAGCAAATAAAACCCATAAGCAATTAAAAGATTAATAATCATCGCTGAGTGACGATTTAAAGGATACTTGTCCGGCTTTGCACTTTTGAACATAACAACATTAAATATACCGGGAAAATACCCTGGCCAACGGTACTCTTCGAATTGGTGAAACAGAATTGCAACAAAACTCAGCCATAAAATCACACTGATTTCTTGCATTTGCGGATGGAAAAAAAGTAACCCCATACACACCACTAAGCCTATGATACCACCGATGTCTTGCCAATACTTTCTTAAAAAATCCATCATCTTTTCCCTCTCCTCAATTAGATTTTACTTCTCTCAATAAAATAAGATAGTATTATAATTGTCATTGACAACTATATCGTAAAAAATTAAGCTGAAATTTCCAGCTAATTTTTAAAAAATGCCCTATTTATCACAACTGTGAGATTGAATATTAGCATACATTTTATGCAATAAATTCTTAAGTACCTTCACTTCGTTTTCATCCATATTTTCAACTAACCATTCATTAATCTCATCAGCAATTGGGATAATTTCTTTCTTAATTTCCGCTCCCCGTTTTGTCAGATAAATCAATGCTGAGCGTCTGTCACTTTTACTTCCTTCTTTAAAAATCAAACCGTTTTCTTCAAGTTTTTCAATAAGCCGTGTAGTATAGGGTTTATCTCTAAGTGACACCAAGGATAAATCAGTCGGTGAAATTCCATCTTCCTCCGAAATTTTAGCGAGTAAAACCCATTGCTCAGGTGTAATACCATATTTCTTTAATTTTTTAAGAAATAGGTTTTTCATTCTCGAATATGTCCTACTAAGTAAAAAACTAATCGCATCGGTTAAAATATAAGTCATATTTTTCTCCATATAATTGTCATTGACAACTATATGATAGGCTATTCTATTTTAAAAGTCAAGACTCGCAAATCACATTTTTCGATTTTTCTCATGAATAATAAGTGGCGAAATCCTCCGCAGCCTCCCCCGGAGTGTAACCATTTGGAGATTAATTCAATATATTTTATTAAACAACATTTTTTTACGTTACCATTTATAAAGATAATAGGAGGATGACAATAGATGGATAAGCCAAGAACACCGCCGCTCACATTCATCGATAATTCAAGTCGACAAGTATGGAATTTTGTTTCGGCCCCCGGCTTGCATCCCATGAAAGTTACTGTAAATGTGGATAAACCGGGAACAGCTCCCGGCTTACTATTCATTGCACCCTATACTTCGTTTGAGGCAAACATGATCGGGCAAACAGGCTCACTAATCATGGATCAGGCTGGTAACCCTGTCTGGTTTAGACCGCTCGAGAGTATATATATACAAAACATGGACTTCAAAGTACAATCCTATAAAGGTCAACCGGTTCTTACCATGTGGCAAGGAACTATATCCGGAACTCAGTCTGCTAATCCTAATCTCCCAGCCGGAGATCCCGAGCCGGGTGCTTATTACCTGATCATAAACCAGAATTATGAAGTGATAAAAAAACTCACTGCCCAGCAGGGATTCACATCCGATGTTCACGAGTTTACTATTACAAAACGAAATACCGCTTTGTTTACTGCTGTGAAACAAGTGCCGGCAAATCTAACACCGTATGACGGTCCGACACATGGATATTTTGATAATTACTCTATTCAGGAAGTCGATCTCCAGACAGGAAAGCTCCTATTCTTTTGGGATGCGCTTGCTCATGTTGAGCCAGCCAACTCAATTGTACCCGCGTCATCGCTAACAAGCTCTAATAATATTTGGGACTGTTTCCACGTAAATTCAGTGGAAGAGGGGCCAAACGATACCCTTTTAATTAGCATGCGTAACATGTGGGCCATTTATAATATTGATAAAAAAACAGGAAATATAATCTGGCAGCTTGGCGGAAAACAAAGTGATTTTACTTTTGGTCCAAACGCTTCATTTTCTTGGCAGCATGATGCGCGTTACAGACCCGGAAACAGGATAAGCTTGTTTGATGACGCTTGTTGTGCTTCCGAAAGCTCTCCACCGGAGGACTCAGCCCGTGGTTTAATCCTTCGGCTCGATTTTCAAAACAGGATAGCAACGGTAGATCGAACCTACTATCATGATCCAAATCTAGTTGTTCCAAGTCAAGGGAATGTGCAAAAACTATCTAATGGAAATCAATTCGTTGGCTGGGGACAGGAATCATATCTTTCTGAATTTGCCAATGCAGGTAATACCGTAGAAGATCCTTCCTTGAATTTTTTATATGATATTCAATTTCCTAATCAAAATCTTTCCTATAGGGCGTTTAAAAATAACTGGATAGGCTTGCCTTGCTATCCACCCAGTATAGCTATCAATCAATTTTGTAAAGATACAACCATTGTTTATGCGTCCTGGAACGGTTCAACTGAAACGGCTGCCTGGCAGGTGCTAGCCGGTCCGGCACCGGATCGGTTGGCAGTAGTAGTAGAATGCACGCCTTGCACCGGCTTTGAAACAACGATTTGTGTTAATTCAGATGAACCATATTTTCAGGTAAGCGCATTGAATTATCGTCGCGAAATCATTGGTACGTCCGAGCTTGCTTGCGTGTGTAAACAGCAGGATTAAAATCCTATATAATATCACTTTAAGTTCCCCATTTTCCGGCAGAAGCTCTCTCCTCGGAGAAGAGAAATATGCTAGAATGGGGAATTTTTATTTGGGCTATAAAATCGTCCTGCTAATCACTTTTTCCTCTTGCTTTACATATTATGTTATCAAGTAATGTATTATTTTCCCTGTGAACTTCAACATGACGCGGTCTTTCAAGTCTGATTCCAGCGTGCATTTCGACTTAGTATGACATATATCTTTAACGGTAAGGGTGAGATAAATGAGTATAGGAAAATGCCGAAAAATGAAAGTAGCCGCAACAGGAGGACTTACCGATGTTCCCGGCATCCTCGTGGGAAACGCGGAGGACAAAAGCGGCCGTACGGGATGTACGGTAATTCTCTGCCCGGACGGCGCAGTCCCCGGCGTATCTGTAAGCGGCGGAAGTCCCGGTACCCAGAATACCGATATCCTCCGCCCCGGCACCTCGGAATATCCTGTATTTGGTTTGCTCCTCACAGGAGGCAGTTTCTTCGGGCTGCCGGCGACGGGCGGAGTAATGCGCTGGCTGGTTGAAGAAGAAATCGCCGCTGTGCCGCTCGTACCTGCGGCCGTCATCAATGACCTCGTCTACGCCAATGGAGCACCCCCGCCGGATGCGGCCCTGGCCTACGAAGCCTGCCAGACTGCAAATGCCGGTCCCGTGCCGGAAGGAAATGTGGGGGCCGGGGCGGGAGCAACGGCGGGGAAAATCTACGGAAGACCGATGAAGTCCGGGCTAGGCACTGCCTCCATTTGTATTCCCGGCGGCCCTGTGGTAGCGGCCCTGGCCGTGGTCAATCCTGTCGGCGACGTGTGGTATGGAGAGCGAATCGTTGTCGGAGCATTGCGTCCTGATGGAAGTTTTGTCAATCAGACCCGGGCTATGCTGTCCGGTGTACCGGCGCCAAACACCCAGACCCGGAATACCACGATCGCCGTAGTGGCTACCAATGCGCAGCTTACCAAGGCACAGGCCAACCGGGTGGCGGCACTTGCCGAGGATGGTATGGCTCGGGCCATCTCCCCCGATACGCAAGCCGACGGTGATACGATTTTCTGCCTCGCCCTGGGTTCGTACACCAGCAACCTGACAAGTGATGACCTCGTTACGCTGGTGGGCACAGCCGCCGCGGTGGCACTGGAGGAGGCTATTGTACGTGGGGCATTGGCGGCACAATAACTCAGTGATATCATCTACAGCCCTCTGGCGTATTATCATACTTACACCTCCATAAGAAAAGATCCAATAATTTTAAAAGTAAATTATTGGATCTTTCTTTATATTTTTAGCATTTTTTCCTGTAATCCAGTATAGACATATCTGTTACTGTAATGAGCCATTTTTATCGCAAAGGCATCCGCATAAGCTCATTGTGAATTTCAGGAAGCCCTTTATTAATATCGTCCACCGTTGTGCGTGCCACGCTTAACCGTATCCCTTTTTTATAATAATGACTGTTAATGAAACACTCACTTCCAGGCGTAACGAGAATGCCCCGCCGTCTTTTTAAACTCTCCACAAACCGGGTCTCATTAATGTGGTCAGGCAGCTTCAGATAACTATAAAAACCATTCTCGCCTCCTACCCATTCCAGCCCGGACTTTGCTGCCTCTGCGAAATGTATGGTAAGGCATTCCAGCCTTGCAGACAATTCATTTTTAATGGAAGAGACATGTTTCTTTAACAAATTGCTGCGTATATAGATTTCTAACGTAGACTGGGATACCAGAGACGGCGAAAAGTAGGAATGGTAATAGGAATACTTTACATATTCAGTAAAGATCGGTAATAGATGCGACGGAACAACGGTTATGCCAATTCTAATCCAGGGTATTATTTTGATGAAGCTCTTCAGGTAGATATGATGTATATGATCACCGTAAGAATATATGGGGTCTCCATAGTTGCCAATTAGGATATCGCCAAAATAATCATCTTCTACTATATATACATCGTATTTTTCCGCCAAGCGTGCGATCGCTTTGCGTTGCTCCTTATTATAACAAGTACCTAACGGATTGTGACTGCTGGGCACCGTGTAAAAAAATTTAATCTTTTCTGTCTTAAAAAGGGCCTCCAGAAAGTCTATATCAATTCCGTCTTTATCTCGTGGTATGCCAAGAATTTTAGCACCGTTACTTTTTAAAAAGTTAGTATAATACCGGAAGGTAGGTTGTTCAATCAAGATGGTGTCTTTCTTATTGGGAAAGGGCATCTGGTTTAACAGGTTGAGAGCTTGCTGCACACCCAGATTGACAAAGATATTATCGGTAGTTGTGAATACTTGAAAATCAGCCAGGTATTTGGGCAATAGGTTTCTTAACGACGGAACACCGTAGAGCTTATCCCCGGCAAAGCTATTGGTACTGCATAGGTCAACCGCCCGGTCGAGACAGTGCTTCAGGTCGGGAATATAGATAGTACTGAACAGCGGGTTTCCCCTAGAAAAATCAAGGATTGCAGGATTGGTCTGCTCTATCTGCGGACGGCTCTCCACCACATAACAGCCACTCTGGGGAACAGAATAGATTAAGTGCTTGCTCTTTAGAATATCATACGCTTTCACTGCGGTACTTTTGCTGCACCTGTATGTAGCGCATAATTCCCGGATCGATGGTAATCTGTGATCCTGCCTGAATCTACCTTCTTGAATGAATGTTTCCAGGTCATCGACAATCTGCTCATAGGCTTTCCTCACACATTCAACCCCCAACTGTATCGGTACAGTATAAGTATATCACAATTGTTACCATGATTTTCTAGGGCTATAATGGATTTAACTACCAATATAATTCATTATAGGAGTACAGAATATGCGTAAACAACAATACCTGCTTAATACATTTCATATAATCATTGACGGCCTGTTTGACAGTATGCCAATACTCCTTTCGTTTATGGTCCTCTCGTTTGGGTCCAGCGCGAAAGCAGCCGGTATTATTATCTCTCTTGCTATTATGATAAGTACTCTTACCGGGTTATCTACAAAATTCTTTTCCCAAACCATTGGATCGTTATGCACCTTACTCGTTATAACGCTATTATACGGCTTTGGCTTTTTCATGAATGCGTTTGCCCCCAATATTTATCTGGCCGGATTTTGTTTTATCCTGGCAAATACCGGCTTTGCGTTATTTCACAACGTCGCTTTTTCCTATCTTACATTAAACTCTGCCAGACAATCACTGGGAAAAGTTATGGGCGATTTTACAGCGATTGGCGATATTGGCAGAATTCCTTTCGCTTCACTCGCAGGCTTTCTTGCCGCTTATTCTCTGTTTGGATTTCCAGGATGGAGAATTGTCTGCTTGGCATATGGCCTGGGAGTTTTACTATTTTCAGGCTATATATTGGTTTCCGCCTGCCACCAAAAAGAAAAAATCCCTCAAAATAACGCATCAACAGCAGCAACAACGAGCCATTTTCCTGCCTTTTCCCTGTTACGCAATCCTCAGTATGCGCTGCCAATCAGCGCAAGCGTACTTGATGCCTTCGCAAGCGATCAAATTTTCACCTTTTTGCCGTTCCTCCTCTTTGCGAAAGGGATTGACCCCAAAGTCATCGGCACTTTCGCGCTGGCCTTTACCTTGGGCTGCTTTCTTGGAAAAGTAGCTTGCGGAAGAATGGTTGATACCTTCGGCACACGCAAAGTATTTGTTATCTCAGAGATTATAATGGCGTTACTTCTTGTGCTTCTGGTTATCGGGCAGCAACTTTTTCTCATTGTCGGCGCTTCCCTCTTGCTGGGCATTGTAACCAAAGGGACTGTCCCTGTTGTCCAAACGATTATTACAGAGCCGGTTAGGAAAAACCACAACTATGACGACATTTTTGCAATTAACGGCTTTTGTCGCGGAACTACCAATATGATTACGCCTCTGCTCTTTGGCTTTATCGCTTCCTCCTTTGGTGTGCACTGGATTTATAATAGTATGGCTATTCTTGCTGTATGCGCTGTCCTGCCGGTACTTGTGATGCCTAACAATAACCAGCCCATCGCTGTAGAGAAGTAAAAGAACATAGGAAATACACAAATGTGGTGAAGGAATTTATGTAAAAGTATGGAAAATAAGAGGGAACAGCAAAAATTCTGCGGGACTTTATTCTCGGCAGAATAGTAATTAGTAATAGAGTGATAGGAGGCTGAGAAATGAAAGTTGCTATGTCAAAATATCTGAACGATCAGAAACCAGTACTGGAACAGTTGCTGACATTACTTCGGGAACATTTTCAATATGTTTCAATCCTGGGAACCGACTGCGTCGGCAAACTATATTCTGTGCAAAAAAACGGGGTAAGCGTAAATGACTCCCGCTGGACAGAACGGGGCTTTGTAGTGCGGGTTTACAATGGCATAAACTATTCGGAGTTTTCCTTTAATGAAATAAAGGCAGAAACCCTGGGTGAATTAGTACAAAAAATTTGTCACGCGGTAAAAGACACAATAAAAACGTTAAACGAAGCCGCAATTTCGTTCAGTAAGTATGATCTAATGGACGAAAAAACGATAACCGACAGCTACTATGGGGAAGTAAAAATCTTGCCCGGGGACCTAAGCACCGAGCAAAAGCTGGCCAAAATGACCGCCATTAAGGAGAAGGCACTTGCCAGTTCTGAGCTTTTAGTGGATTTTCAGGTCAGATATGAAGAAGTAACCGTATCTAAAGTATTTATCTCTAGTAAAAAGAAATTGGAACAAGCTTATATTTGGAGCCAGGGCTACTTGGTTTCCATTGTACGCCGGGATAATAATACAAAGTATTGTCATAAGGCATTTTCCGGCTTGCAGTCAGTGGAACTGCTGGATGAAATGGCGGCCGCTATCGATGCAGTCATCGACACCAGTAGTAAGCTGCTGGATGCACAACCGGTAGAGCCAGGTGAATATGATGTAATTTGTTCGCCCGATGTTGCCGGTTTAATCGCCCATGAAGCCTTTGGCCACGGCGTTGAGATGGATATGTTCGTTAAGGGCCGCGCTAAGGCCGTAGA
>CAZCEN010000142.1:0-8609 GCA_964497205.1 uncultured Sporomusaceae bacterium | reverse complement strand
CCAATGAGAGGAGTAATAGTATTATGAAAAAAGTAATGAAAACAATGGATGGCAATGAAGCCGCAGCTTACATATCCTATGCTTTTACAGAAGTTGCAACAATATATCCGATTACACCGTCTTCGCCGATGGCCGAGTATGTTGATGTATGGTCGGCAAAAGGAAAGAAAAATTTATTTGGACAAACGGTACGTTTGGTTGAAATGCAGTCAGAGGCAGGAGCTATTGGTGCCATGCATGGCTCTTTGGAAGCAGGTACGTTAACAACTTCGTATACCGCCTCCCAGGGCTTGCTGCTTATGATACCCACTATGTACCGTTTATCCGGGCAATTAAAACCCGGGGTGCTGCATGTAAGCGCACGTACGGTGGGTACACATGCATTCTCAATCTTTGGCGATCATTCCGATGTTATGGCTTGCAGGCAGACCGGTTTTGCCATGTTATCAACCGGAAGCGTCCAGGAAGTCATGGATTTAACAGCGGTTGCGCATTTAGCTGCTATTAAGGGAAGAATTCCCTTTTTACATTTCTTTGACGGATTTAGAACTTCCCATGAAATACAAAAAGTCGAATGTTTGGAATACGACAATCTTAACTGTTTGTTGGATCAGCAAGCTTTGGAAGAATTCCGTAAAAACTCTTTGAATCCTGAACGGCCAGTAATGCGAAGTGCTGTGGAAAATCCAGATGTATTCTTTCAGGCACGAGAAGCAGCGAATCCGTTTTACAATCAACTGCCGTCTGTTGTCGAACAATATATGAATGAAATTAACAAGCTAACCGGTAGGAATTATAAACTGTTTAATTATTACGGAGACCCATGCGCAGAATATGTGATTGTTGCCATGGGCTCTGTAAGCGGGGTTATTCAGGAAACCGTGGATGCCCTGAACAGACAAGGGAAAAAGGTAGGGTACCTTCAAGTTCATTTATATAGACCATTTTCACTGGAGCACCTCATTAAGGAAATGCCGGCAACTGTGAAGAAAGTTACTGTTTTGGACCGGACTAAGGAGCCGGGGGCATCAGGGGAACCCTTGTATCTGGATGTTTGCGCCGCGTTTATTGATCAAGCAATAAAACCACAGATTGTCTCAGGGCGTTATGGATTATCTTCAAAAGATGTTACACCGGCACAGATATTAGCTGTATATAATAATATGATGGGCAATGAACCGAAAAAATACTTTACAGTAGGCATTACTGATGATGTAACGCACTTATCGCTAACAGTAGGGGAAGAAATTAATCTTGCGGATGAAGGGACAATCAGCTGTAAATTTTGGGGGCTTGGTTCTGACGGGACTGTGGGCGCTAACAAGAACTCCATAAAAATTATCGGCGACCATACCGATCAGTATGTACAAGCTTACTTTGAATATGATACAAAAAAATCCGGCGGTATTACAAAGTCTCACTTACGTTTTGGGAAAAAGCCTATCCGTTCCAGCTATTACGTAAAAATGGCAGATTTTGTTGCCTGCCATAATCCTTCTTATATCGATAAATATGATATTGTTTCAGATATCAAAAATAACGGCATCTTCTTATTAAACTGCAGTTGGTCAGGAAAAGAACTGGACGAAAATCTGCCAGCAAACGTAAAAAGAGCTTTGGCTAGGAAAAATGTTCAGTTTTATACCATTGATGCAACGAAAATTGCTAAAGAGATTGGGTTAGGTAACCGCTCTAACGCTATTTTGCAATCAGCTTTCTTTAAACTGGCAAATGTAATTCCGGTGACGCAGGCTGTTGACTATATGAAAGAAGCAATCCTTAAGACCTACGGCAAAAAGGGCGATAAAATTATCCAAATGAACTATGCGGCAGTAGACCAAGGCATAGCAAGTGTGCAGAGAGTGGATATTCCGGAAGCGTGGCTGAATATTGTAGATACTGTTGAGGAAATAAATACGAACTTACCTGATTTCATAAAAAATATGATGCTGCCAATGAATGCCCAAAAGGGTGATGATATTCCGGTTAGTTCCTTTGTGGGCAGAGAAGACGGCACCTTTCCACTGGGAACCTCGGCATATGATAAGCGCGGCATTGCGATTGATGTGCCGGAGTGGATTGCTGATAACTGCCTGCAATGTAATCAATGCGCATATGTATGTCCGCACGCAGCCATAAGACCCTTTTTGCTTACCGAAGACGAAACGGCAGCGGCTCCTGATGGATACGAGACCAAAAAGGCCAAAGGAACCGGTTTGGAAAGCTATCAATATCGAATGCAGGTAGATGTATTGGATTGTTACGGTTGTGGAAGCTGTGCGCAAGTTTGTCCGGCCAAAGAGAAGGCGTTAATTATGAAGCCGCTGGAAACCCAAAAAGCGCAAGCGGCCAACTGGGAATATTCCCTGAAACTTTCGCACAAGAATAATCCATTGGACAAGTTTACTGTCAAAGGAAGTCAGTTTGAACAGCCGCTGCTTGAGTTTTCCGGTGCTTGCGCAGGCTGTGGCGAGACTCCATATATGAAACTCTTGACCCAGCTTTTTGGCGACAGAATGTATGTGGCCAATGCAACTGGCTGTACCCAGGCATGGGGCGCAGCAGCACCTTGTTTCCCGTACACGGTGAATAAGGACGGCTGTGGTCCTGCATGGTCAAACTCTTTGTTTGAAAATAATGCGGAGTTCAGTTTGGGTATGTGCTTGGCAGTGAAGCAGCAAAGGCAACGGATTACCATGAAACTGGAGCATTTATTGCAAATAACTCAGGACAGTGTTTTAAAAGCAGCTATTACGTCTTGGCTGGAGCATATAGATGATGAAACATTTACCAAAGCGGTAAGTCAAGAGTTACTTGCAGCGCTGAATGCAGTGAAACTTACCGGCGAAGAACAAGCAATACAAGAATATGTATTGAATAATAAAGAGCATCTTGTGAAGAAGTCCATGTGGATGTATGGCGGCGACGGTTGGGCTTATGATATTGGGTACGGTGGCTTGGATCATGTACTGGCATCAGGAGAAGATGTAAATATTTTAGTTGTTGATACTGAAGTATACTCCAATACAGGCGGGCAATCCTCAAAAGCTACACCTATCGGAGCGGTAGCCCAGTTTGCTGCTTCAGGTAAAAAAATTCAGAAAAAAGATCTTGGGATGCTTGCCATGACTTATGGTTATGTTTATGTAGCCCAAGTTGCTATGGGAGCAAACCAGGCTCAATTAATCAAAGCATTAAAAGAAGCTGAAAGCTATAAAGGCCCATCGCTGGTTATTGCTTATGCGCCATGTATTAGTCACGGCTTGGCCAAAGGAATGGGATGCGCTCAACTGGAGGCGAAACATGCGGTAGAAGCAGGTTATTGGCATCTCTATCGTTATAACCCCTTGCTTAAAAAAACGGAAAAAAATCCGTTTGTATTGGATTCAAAAGAACCGCAAGCCAATTTTAAAGAATTCCTGATGGGTGAAGTAAGATATTCTGCCTTAGTGCGAAGCTTCCCGGATCAAGCACAAGAGTTATTTGATGCAGCAGAAAAAGCGGCAATTGAAAAATATCATATGTATAAAAAAATGGCTGAGAATTAAAAACAGGTAATCTTTAATATACAAAAGCAAATAAGGTGTGAGCAGATGATAAAAAAATTCGAAGAGATTGTAAAGACTGCCCAGGCCAAAGGGCCCAAGACTATTGCAGTAGCTGTAGCACAAGACAGTGAAGTGCTGCTGGCTGTTAATAACGCTAAGGAATTGGGAATCGCAGATGCTATTCTGGTAGGTAATGAGACGGAAATACGCCGGATCGCACTGGAAAACCATATTGATATTGCTAAGTTTAAAGTTATCGATCAAAAAGATAATGTAGAGGCTTGCAGAATGGCCGTGCAGCTTGTTGCCAACGGTAAAGCGCAAATTGTCATGAAAGGATTGATTGATACTGCGATTATACTCAAGGCCGTACTGGATAAAGAAATTGGGCTTCGGACCAATAATGTACTATCACATGTTGCAGTAGCTGATATAGATGGTTATGACCGATTGTTCTATATTACTGATGCGGCGATGAATATTGAACCTGATCTTCAGGCTAAAAAGCAAATTATCGAAAATTCGCTGCAAGTTGCCAATGCATTAGGCAATGAATGTCCGAAAGTAGCTTGTCTTTGTGCAGTTGAAAAGGTTAATCCTAAAATGAAGGCAACCTTGGATGCCGAGCAACTGGTAAAAATGAATCAAGCAGGTGAGCTAACTGGGTGTATGGTGGCTGGACCGCTTGCACTTGACAATGCAGTATCGCTTGAGGCAGCAAAGCATAAAGGAATTAGCAATCCGGTGGCAGGTAATGCCGAAATATTGTTAATGCCGTTTATTGAAGCCGGAAATATGCTGTATAAATCAATTGTCTTCTTTGCCAAAGGCAAAATTGCAGGAATTATAGTAGGAGCAAAAGCGCCAATTGTTTTGACTTCACGGGCAGATTCCGACATCGCAAAACTTAATTCCATTGCCATCGGTGTTTTAATGGCAAGTAAAAATGAGGAGAAAAACTGCCGTGAAAAATAAATTTAGAGTTCTAGCCATTAATCCTGGCTCAACATCCACAAAAATTGCCGTTTACGATGACGAACAGCTCCTGTTGGAACAGGTAGTAAGATATTCAAACGAAGAATTGGTACCATTTAAAACTGTTATTGAACAATACGAATTTAGAAAAAAAGGGATACTTAATATATTAGAGGAAAATAACATAGCGATTACTACTTTGGATGCTGTAGTGGGAAGAGGCGGGCTGCTTAAACCCATCGAAGGCGGTACTTACGCGGTTAATGATGCTATGCTTAACGATTTGCGGCAGGCAAAAAACGGCCAGGAACATGCTTCGAATTTGGGCGGGGTTTTAGCCAAGGAGATTGCTGACAATTTAAATATTCCTGCTTATATTGTTGATCCGGTTGTTGTTGATGAACTTGCTGATGTTGCACGGGTATCCGGCTTGCCGGGGTGTGACAGAGTAAGTATCTTCCATGCCTTGAACCAAAAGGCTGTTGCCCGGAAAATTTCGCAAGAACTAGGCAAGTCTTATGAGCAAGCCAATTTAATCATTGCACATATGGGGGGCGGAGTAACAGTCGGCGCACATCAAGGCGGCAAAGTAATTGATGTTAATGACGGCCTTTACGGCGAAGGGCCTTTTTCGCCGGAACGGACAGGCGGTTTACCTACAGGACGCATGATTGATTTGTGTTTTTCCGGAAAATATACTACCGCGGCAGAGGTCAGAAAGGTAATTGCCGGCAAGGGCGGACTTGTAGCTTATTTAAATACCAATGATGGCAGAGAAGTTGGTAAGCGAATTGAAAATGGCGACGAAAAGGCAAAATTAATCTATTCGGCTATGGCTTACCAGATAGCTAAAGAGATTGCTGCAAGCTCAGCTGTACTCTTCGGCAAGGTAGATGCAATTGTGTTAACTGGTGGGCTGGCATACGACAAGATGCTGGTAAAAATGATTACCGAGCGGGTCGGCTTTATTGCCGAAGTCAAAGTAATTCCTGGTGAAAATGAAATGAGTGCCTTAGCAGAGGGAGTTTTGCGGGTACTGCGTGGCTATGAGCAAGCCAAAGAATATTAAATTGTAATCACTAGTTCATCTATGCATGAAATAAATGTGTTTAAGGAAAAAATGAACCCGGTTCACGAGATGAAGTGAATTGGGTTCATTTTAATTTGTATAACTAAGCACTCTTTAGAGTTGTTTGCGTATACTATATATCACAACAGCCTACGGTGAGGTGATATTATGGCTTACCTATGGCCTGAGGATGTGCTAATTGCTATTGAGTCCGGCCAATTATCCCCGTTAGAAGGATTTAGAAAACTGCGCGAGCTGGATAATGTCGCTCCTAATAGCAGCGGGTTAGCTACAGCCCAGTCTAATGTCGAGGTACGAATCGAGAACATTTTGCGGGAGCTTGATAGTCTAATTGGGCTTACAGAAGTAAAAAAATTAGTTAGAGAAATATATGCATTTATTGAAATTCAAAAGCGTCGGGAAAAAGAACGGTTAAATACTGAGCCAATGGTTTTACATATGATTTTTAAAGGTAATCCGGGTACAGGCAAAACAACAGTAGCCAGAATTCTGGGCAAAGTTTTTCGTGAAATGGGAGTACTATCACGTGGGCACCTAATTGAAGTAGAGCGGGCAGATTTAGTAGGAGAATATATTGGCCATACTGCACAAAAGACACGAGAACAATTAAAAAAGGCCTATGGTGGCATTCTTTTCATTGATGAAGCTTATTCGTTGGCCAGAGGCGGGGAAAAGGACTTTGGTAAAGAAGCGATAGATTGTATGGTGAAGGCTATGGAGGATCATAAAGACGAACTGATTTTAATCTTAGCTGGATATCAAAAAGAAATGGGAAAGTTCATGCAAACCAATCCGGGCTTACGTTCGCGTTTTCCTATACATATAGACTTTCCTGATTACAACAAAGAGGAGTTGCTCCAGATAGCGGAACAGCTGTGTGTGAAGCGCCAATATCAACTCAATAGTTCCAGTAAGCTTGCTTTATTAAACTTACTAAATCCGCCTGCAAATAATAGCGACGATAATTTCGGCAATGCACGAACTGTACGGAATATCATTGAAAAAGCGATTCGGAGGCAAGCCGTACGCTTGATAAGTAAAAACTCTACCACCAGAGAAGAATTGATGGTTATAGAACCATGTGATTTATTGGGGGTGGATTCATGCGGGAATGTATAATTATTGGCAGGCCAAACTCGGGAAAAACAATGTTTGCACTCAATTTCTCGGGGTATCTTGGGGCTAAAAGTGTCGATGTAACGTTTAAAACCTATGATGGCTTAATGACGTGTCGACACTTTTCTCTTGATGAAGCTAGACGTGAATTATGCGGGATGGCTCTCCATAAGACCCGCTCTTTACAGTCAATGCTCTTAAACATGAGCGTAGGAAAATCAAAAATTACTTTTAAACTTACTGATACTTGTGGAGTAAGTGAGCAAATACATTCAGAGGAGAGTATTCGCAGAGGAATGGCGCAAACTATTGGTCTGTTGCGTTCTGCTGATGTTATTTTGCATGTTGTAGATTTATCGCTTATTGGTAGAGACTTTATAACCAATAGTTCCAGTATTGACCATGAATTTTATAATTATGGTACAAATCGCAAATCGTATTTTTTGTTAGGAAATAAATATGATATCAGTTCTGCTAAAGACAACTTGCTGCGTCTAGCCACTGCTTTTCCTAAAGCGACTATTCTTCCGGTTTCGGCGCTATACTCCCGGGGATTTAGAGAGGTGAAAGCTTGTGTGGCCAGAAGTATTTGACTTTTTATCTATCGTTATCGCGGTGGTATGTTGTTCGGCCGCTGTCAAGTTAGCAGATGATTATTTAGATAGGGAATACGATGTTATTGCCGGGAAAGCGAATTGGACGGAAGTATTAGAACAGGGAACTATGTTATACGCTATGTTTTTGTTAGCATTGGCAGCAGGTATTAATACGTCTTTGAGCTTATCTTTATTCTTAAGCTGCTATATTGTAGGTATGTTTAGTAGTATGCGGGATAAATTTCCCAGCCGGCTAAGCGGATTTCAAGAGTCTCTGATTGCTTTGACTATCGGTTTATTTCTATTTAGCTTACGTACTATGTTATTCTCGCTTAGTTTTATACTAGCAATCCAATTATTTGACGATTATATTGACGCGCAGAGTGATCATCTTGTTGGGCAGCGTAATTTTGCAAATAGATTTGGGGAAATAGAATGTCTAATTGCTTCCTTAATATTTATAATTACAGCATGGGGAGTTAATGAGAAAGAGTTTATTCCTGTCTTGACGGGTACGGCAATTGTTTATTTAGTGTCATTTTATTACGAGAGGATAGGGCGATTATGATAACCTACGCTATTATCGGCATCCTTATTGCCTTTTTGGTGGGTTACATTACGGGAAAGCGTCAAGGTTTAGCAGCAGGCTATCGTGATGCAGAAGCTACGCTGCCATTAAAAATACGGCAGCAGTCACTTGAACAGGGAAAATGTATCATTTGCGAAGATTTTTTAATCAGAACAACGAAAAGTGAAAATTTTAGCAGGGAAATGGATACTTTATAACAAAAATATTGTAAAATATAATGATAAACTCAGATTTATGTTAGGAGTGTATGCTGATTGCCTGAAGTATATGGAGAAAAGAATGGCATAAAAAAAGTAATTTTAGAAAGCCTTGAGCTATTATATACACATACTGTTCCTTATGGACAGACAATTACGAGTGAGTTAGCGCAAGCTATGGCAGTTATTACTGAGCAGCTTAATCGGGAAATTGCCGTGTACATTAATCGCCGGGGAAATGTTGTTCGCGTAAGTATTGGTGATAACAAGACTGTGTCGCTGCCTGAAACAGACGGGAGACGTTCTCTTAACCGCTTAAGCGGTATCCGGTGTATACATACGCATCCGGGCGGGGACAGTCGGTTAAGCAGCGTGGATATAGCATCACTTAAAGAAATGCGATTTGACATAATGACCGCGATTGGTATTAGAAATGGCATATCTGAAATTAGTTTCGGATTTATTTCCGGGCATACGGCTGATGATTATAATGTGCAA
>CAZCEN010000141.1:0-8627 GCA_964497205.1 uncultured Sporomusaceae bacterium | reverse complement strand
TGCCCGCCATAGCAGCTAAGAACATAACGGCATAGATCTTAAGCAGCGAAGCATCTCCTACCAGAATAAAGTCACGGAAACCGCCACTTAAGCACATGCGTGTCCGCCAGGCCAAAGCGCCTGCTGCCAGACCGGCAATTAAGCTTATCGCTATCGGAGCATGCATGGAACCCGGGCCTTTGGCGCTGAAGTTCAAGAAACCGGCGCCGATGCTTACAGCAATAAGCAATACGATCGCAGCTGCTGCAGCCAAATACCCGGTATAACGGGCCCCCTCGGTATGTACGTGTGACCGTCCTAAGTTAAAGCCGCGTTTCAGGAACATTATGCCTGCACCGATTCCAGCAACAAAACCAACCAATGCGGTAATACCGTTAAGGTCACCACCTGCTACCCGTAAAATTGCCCTGAGCGGACATCCTAAAAAGACAAGTGCACCAATCATCATTGTCATACCCAGTATAAATCGAATCAGCGGGTTAGAACCACCGCGCGGTCTAAACTCGCCGCTAACCTGAGACAAACTAAAAGCACCGATAACAAAACCCAGGATTTCCGGCCTTACATACTGTAAAGTGGCCGCACTATGAATGCCGAGCGCCCCGGCAATATCTCTGAGCTGGCACGCCGCGCAAAAACCATAGTTCCCCGGATTGCCGAATTTGACCAGAATAACTGCACCAAGGCCGAATACGATTCCTGTAAGAATCACTAACCAATTCACCCTATCACCTTCATATAAATTATTTTTAGTTCGTATATAATTATTATATATCAACTAAATTATTCCTGCTTATTTTGCCATTCGACAGGAAATTTACTGTCGTACACGAAATACGTATATACTATTGCTATAATTTCACTAATTGTTATGAGGTGAAACCATGTCCTACATTCAATCGCTAACAGTATTTATGCATGTTGCTGAAGAAGGCAGTTTTTCAGCCGCTGCAAAAAAGCTGGAGTTAACACAGCCTACGGTCTCCTTTCATATTGATAACCTGGAAAAAAATTTTGGATGTCCGCTGTTTACACGAACATCCAAAGGAGTTTTGCTAACAATATATGGTGACAAACTATACGAAACAACCCGTACAATTAATGATTTAGTGGCCAGCACGCACAATGAAATCCAGGCGATGGTTCAAGGCTCAGCCGGGAAAATACTGCTTGGCGCCAGCACCATTCCCGCTGATTACATACTGCCCCAACTGCTGGCCGGGTTTATTAAGGAACATACAGGTATAACCTTCTCCCTGGTAACCGGTGATAGTCTCACTATCTTAGAAAAGGTTAACCGTGGTGAAATTCCCATTGCCGTAGTTGGTACCAAACCGGATACCAATGATACTAATCTTAAGAGCCAGCCGTTATGGACAGACAATCTCGTCCTGGTGGCCCATCCTGATTTTTTAGCGGCAGTTCAGGGCCGTCCGGCGCAGGAATGGTTACGCGCAGTGCCCTTTATTCTACGAAAAAAATCGTCCGGTACGGCAAGTTCGGCTCTCCAGGCACTCAGCCGATTCGGCATTGGTGCCGACGAACTTACCGTCGTTATGGAAGCAGGCAGTAATCAGGCTGTCAAAGCAGCTATTTTAGGAAAAATCGGGGTTGGTTTTATTTCGGCCTGGGCAGTGGAAAGCGAACTAAAATCAGGGCAGCTTATCACCCTGCCATTACCCGAACCGGTAATTGAGCGCCAGTTTTATGCTGTCAGCCGTCAGCCGCTGCGCCCGACGTGTCTGGAACTTTTCTGGCAATATCTAATCAGCCGGCCTTACCCTGCCTGAAAAATCTTGATTTGATTACGGCCACTGTTTTTGGCTTCATAGAGAGCTTTATCCGCCTGGGCTATCAGGTCTTGCGGTTTTCCCTTCAAAGTAGCCTGGCCGACGGATACTCCGATACTCACAGTCACATGGTCAGCCACCTGAGACGCGCTATGAGGAATATTGCATTTTTCAACAGCCTTAAGAATAGCACGGGCAACACTGATTGCACCGTCCATGCCTGTTTCCGGTAAAATTATGACGAACTCTTCGCCGCCATACCGAGCGATTAAATCACCGGGCCGTTCTAATACCCTGCCTGCCGCAGCGGCTAACTTTTTCAAACATTCGTCGCCTTCCTGATGGCCATAGGTATCGTTATAGTATTTAAAGAAATCGATATCCAGAAACAGAACCGACAGTTCATAACCCGACCTAACCGCCCGCCGCCATTCAATATCATAGATATAATCAAAATGCCGCCTGTTCGCAATGCCGGTTAACCCGTCCAGCGAAGACAGGCGGCTTAACTCTTTATTGGCCTTTTCCAATTTTGCCAGTACTTTGACCAATTCAGCTTCCCGGGCTTTACGCCGGTCAATTTCGCTTTTAATTTTTAACGCCGAATGAACTCTTGCTTTTAGCTCCAGCTGTTTCACCGGTTTAGTAATAAAGTCCATTGCTCCTGCGGCGAAGGCTCTGTCCAGTGTCTTAACGTTATCACTGCCGGTGATTACAATTACCGGTATGTCTTTAAAAGATTCGTGCGCTTTTAACTTCCAGCAAGCCTCTATTCCGTCTATATCCGGCATAATCACATCCATAATAATTAAGTCAATTTGGGATGTAACCTGCGTTGGTTGGTTCATCCCCAGTAACGCAAAGGCTTCGGTTGCCGTGCCTGCAGTGACAATATCAGCAAAGCCGTTTTTCTCCAGCAGCCGTTTTATCAAATGCCTGCTATCTAGTGAATCGTCTACAATTAAGATTGCCATCATTACACCTCCGCCCTGTCACTCAAACTTTATTTCAATAACCGCCAGATAGTCTTTCATGGCTTGCACCAATTCCCGTGCCTGGGCTGCTTCTTGCCGTTTTCCCGCTAATTCAAGGGCAGCACCCAGTTCGGTTAGCTTATCAAAACCATAGCCGCCGCCAGTTCCCTTCAGCGTATGCCCTACAATTCTTATTGTTTCATAATCGTTAGCCTGGATCGCTGTCAAGATCGCCGCAATATCTTCCTGGCGTTTGGCTAAAAAACCGGGGATCAAATCCTCAAGATCACTATCAACAACAACTACCTGTTTCACGCCAAATCCCTCCTCGCATATTGCTCTATTGCTTCTAGCAGCACCTTCTTTTTTATCGGTTTGATAAGGTGGGCGTCACAACCTGTATCCCGGGTTTTTGCCGCATCATCCTGCAATGCATACGCTGTCAAAGCTACAATAGGGGTGCGTTCTAATTCCTTGAGGCGCTCCCATTCGCGGATCGACTGTGTTGCCTGATAGCCATCCATTACCGGCATCTGCATGTCCATTAAAATCAAATCATACTTGCTGCGTTTGAACTTTTCCACCGCAACCGCGCCGTTAACAGCTATATCCACGTGGTGAGGTGTCTTTTTAAGATATGATTCGACTAAGAGTATGTTATCGTCCGAATCCTCAACCAATAGAATTTTCAAAGAGTCCGGCTCACTAGCGGCAACTGTTCCTTTTATTTCGCTGCCGTTATATTCATTACCATTTGAGTCCTGAATAGCCGGCGTATCTAAGTAGGAAGGATCGTCGCCTACAGCAAATACAGCGGTAAAATAAAAGGTACTTCCCTTCCCTAAGGTACTCTCTACCCAGATACGGCCTCCCATAAGTTCAGACAAATGCTTGGCAATAGCTAATCCCAGGCCTGTGCCGCCATATTTGCGAGTTCCGGAAGAATCGACCTGAGTAAACCGTTCAAAAATATGTTCAAGCATATCCCGGGGAATCCCAATCCCGGTATCTCGAATAGTAAATAGCAAAATTACCGTGTTATCCTGCTGTTGGGCAAGCATTTTAATTTCCAGGGCTACTTCGCCAATCTCGGTAAACTTTACGGCATTGCCCACAAGGTTAAGAATTATCTGGCGCAGCCGCGCCGGGTCTCCCACCAGGCCGACAGGTGTCCCTGCAGTTATATGGTGACTGATTTCCACACCTTTTTCGTGAGCCTTCAGCACTAACACTTCCATCGTCTGTTCTATGAAAACACGTAAATCAAAATACGATTGTTCAAGTGTCAACTGACCAGCCTCAACTTTGGACAGATCGAGAATATCATTCACAATATTAAGCAGATTTTCACCCGCCAGCCGGGAAACACCTACATACTTCTTCTGTTCGGGTGTCAGGTTCGTTTCCCACAGCAACTCCCCCATACCCAGGATAGCATTAAGCGGGGTGCGAATCTCATGGCTCATGTTAGCCAAAAACTGTGATTTGGCAACCGAAGCTTCCAGAGCCGCATCGCGTGCTTCTATCAGCGCTTTATTAACACTGTTCAGGTTTTCGGTTTTGTTACTAATGTTCTCCGCCATATAATTAAAAACATTGCATAAATGTTTGATTTCTTCTACCGAAAGATCAATAAGCTGACGATCAATGCGATAGCTATAATCACCGCTCTGCATTGCACTAGCACCATCTATCAACCGTCTGATCGGTACCTCCAGCCTTTTGGCCAGTACCATGGATAAAGGCAATGAAACCAGCACCAACAGCAGGAAACATAGTAACATGATGCTGATCTGCCGATAAAACGGCTCTAATACTTCACTCTCCTGAACCTCACCAACGATAATCCAGTTGCGGCATTCCATCCAGCTATAGGCTCCAATCACTTTGTTGCCGCGATAATTGACATAGGATGCGTGGCCGGCCAGGCCTTTACTTGCCATACGGTAGGCTTCTGTATTCATTTGTAAATTTAGCCTGGCAGTATCTTTTATAACGCCGTCTTTTTTCAATTCGTCCTTAAAGCGCGATTCTGTTATCATGAATCCGTCTTGGTTAAGCAAATAAGTTTCGACGGTTTGCCCAAAGCGAAACTGACGCATAAATTTATCAATCGTAGTAAGTTTAACCGTCCCAACTACCAGTCCTTTAAATTCACATTCATCACTGTAAACCGGAACCGAGAATAAAAGTACAGGCTGACCACTCGCGGCCCCCCGCCCAATTAGCACCTCTGATATATATTCTTTCCCTTCTTTAGCTGCCTTGTAATATAACCGGTCAGATACATCGATGCCCGGGGCGGCTAAGGGATCGGCTATGGTTATGCCGTCTTTATTTACCAGCGTTACGGTAAAGAATTCACTCTGGTTCATCAGAAATTGACTAATCCTTTTGTTAACAGTGGTAATATCCTCTATATCTCTTCTAATATCAGGCCAAGTGGCCATATCCCGGATTGCGGATGCCCGTTCGTCAAACCAGGTGTCTATTGACAGATGCTGCATAGCAATCATCATCTGCAGTTTATTACTATTTTCCCGTTTGGTATTCTCCAGTTCATAATAAGTAAAAATAAGCATCAGACTTATGCTGGGCAAAAGCACCAGCATAAATCCCCAGAATCTTAGCTGTGACTTGAACGTATTCAGGTTTAATAAGGTGCTGGTAAAAGTAAAAAGACGGGTAAGTACCTGCATACCAAGCCCTCCAAACAAATATTACCATTTGTTTCGACACATTCCGCCCTTGTTCCTGCCTTTTATAACCATAATATGACATTATATAACAAGAACATATGTTTGCAAAACATATGTTCTTGTTATATAATGTTTATAGCTTTATTTTTAGGTAAACATTGAGTTTAGCTGTCCGTTAAGCTACAATACAATGGTGGTGAAATACCATGAGGACATTGAGTCCTTTAGACAAATTAAAAATATTGGGCGAAGGCGCTAAGTATGATGTATGCGCTTCCACGGCTACCCGGGTACAAAAACCGGGAAAATGGAATATTGGCGCTGCCTCCCCCAGTGGAGTATGCCACTCTTTTACGCCTGATGGCCGCTGCATTTCGTTGTTTAAAGTTCTTTTGACCAATTATTGCGAGAAGGACTGTGCGTATTGTCCCAACCGTGCTGACCGCGATGTTGCCCGTACCAAATTTGCGCCTGCGGAATTGGCCGGTTTGTTTATGGACTTCTACCGGCGCAACTATGTGGAAGGCCTGTTTTTAAGTTCCGGGGTCTCCCACTCTACCAGCCGTACTATGAGCGAAATGCTCCAAGTCGCGGAAATTCTCCGCAGTCAGTATAAGTTTGGCGGCTATATACATCTGAAAATTTTGCCTGGAGCGACCGATGTCGATGTCGCTGCCGCCATGGGTTTCGCTAATAGAGTTTCGTTAAATATGGAAGCCCCCAGCGCCGTCCATTTGGCAAAACTCAGCCAAACCAAAAATTTTGCCGGTGAAATTCTGGACGGCATGGCCAAAATACATAAACACTTACACCATCAGCCGGGGGTCAGCCACTCTACTCAATATATTGTCGGGGCAGCCCAGGAAGCTGACCGCGATATCCTGCAGTCGGTAACAAACCTGTATAGTCAGTATAATCTAAAACGCGCGTATTTTAGCGCTTTCCAGCCTGTGGACGGAACACCGCTGGCCACAATAGGCCAGACTCCGCTGATTCGTGAAAACCGCTTATATCAGTCTGACTTTTTACTGCGTAACTATGGCTTTCGTTATCATGATTTGGTGTTTAGCCATGACGGAAACCTCGATCCGGAGCTGGACCCGAAACTGGCGTACGCACTCCATCATCCGGAAATTTTCCCGTTGGAAATAAACAAAGCTTCTTATAGCCAACTGCTGAAAGTACCCGGTCTTGGCCCGCGTTCGGCAACTAAAATTGTCCGAGTTCGGCGTGAGCACCGTTTCAGTCAGCCGGCGGAATTAAAAAATGCCGGTATTGTACTAAAACGGGCATTATCGTTTATTACTATTGATGGCCGGTTTTATGGCGATAAAGCCAAGCTTACCAAGCCCTGCCGGCAAAACTATACCCAACTCACTTTATCCTGGAACTAACCCGCTCTAAGACTCCCATCTTCAACAAATGGGAGTTTAAGAGCGGCTAAGTTTCTGGATAAGGGCGACATAACCTTCAGATGGGATTAAAATCCCACCTGAAGTAAGTCTACTTTATGGGGGGACTCGCGTGATTCTTTGCTCACAGTCGCCATGGCCGATCATTAAAGCCGCACTGCTGGCGCAAATCCACAATGACTTACCGTGTTTTCATGGCGAACAGGACAGCCTCGGCCTCTTTAAAGACACCACAATATATAACGCCGATAAAATGGCCTTGGGGTCTGCTGTCAAGCAGCTCGCCGATACCTGCGGACTAAATGCGTCCTGGCTGCTCGGCTCTCCCGGCCAAACTCTGTCCCGACTGATTGCCGCCAACCTGCGCTATCAGTCAGACGACCGGGCCGCCGTGATTTTTGCCGCCGTCGAACAAGCCATCCGCTACGGTCAATCCTACTGTTTCTGCGGCATCGGCGATATTAGCCGGGTTTTTCTGTCCCGGGCCAAAGTAGTCTCCCATGAAGTACATAAGATGCTGGGGTTCATACGGTTTCATCCGGCTCCCGACAACACCCTTGTCGCTAAGCCCAAACTGTTTCACCAAACCGCAGACCTTATTCTTAAAAATTTTGTACCACGTTATCCCAATACCCGCCTGGTATTTATCCTGGAAGACAAGGCACTCCTACTGGCTGACGGCAAGCTGACACACACAGCCGCTGCCGTATATCTGCCCTATCTGGAAAACCAGGATTTTAACACAGCCTGGGAAACCTATTATCAGTCGCAATATATTGCCACCCGTAAGAATATTAAACTTGCCCAGCATGCTATCCCCAAGAAATATTGGAACTGGTTAGCGGAAGGCAAAATTCTGGAAAGCGAGGCTTCCAAATAATTAATGAAAAAAGATCTGCCGCAAGCCTATCTTAGCCGGTTCATCCGGGCAATTATCGAATTCGATATGCTCCAGGACGGCGACAAAGTTCTTGTCGGCCTGTCCGGAGGTAAAGACAGCTTATTATTAACCTACGCGTTATCTGTTCTTAAAGATATCGCGCCGGTGAAATTTGAGTTAGGCGCTTTTACACTGGATCCCCTGTTTACCGATAATTTTGATGCGACTCCGATCGCAGACTTTTGCCAGGAGCTAGATATCCCTTTTGGCACCGAACAAGCCAATATTGCCGGAGTCATCGCCAGTAATCAGGGAAAGGACCCTTGTTTTACCTGTGCGTTCTTCCGCCGCGGTGCAGTTAATACCTACGCGAAAAAACATGGTTATAACAAAGTAGCCTTGGCACACCATCACGATGACGCCGTGGAAACTTTCTATATGGGGCTTCTCTATGCAGGTCACCTAAAAACATTCACCCCGGTAACCTACCTAAGCCGGACCGGCCTTACCGTAATCCGCCCCTTGGTATACTTCCGGGAAAGAGAAATAAAAGAAATCATTTCTCAACTTGGACTGACGCCTGTTGCCAGTCCCTGCCCGATTAATGGTAAAACCAAACGCCAGGAAGTCAAAGAGCGCATTGCTGCTTTGGAACAAACCGATCCGGCGTTCTATGCCCATCTGGCCGCAGCCATGCGTGGCGGTAAACCCACTGAGTTATGGCCTGCCGAACTAGACCGCCAGCAGTTAAAACAAAAACATACCGCCTTTTGGCGGCCAAAATAGACATGACGTAAGAAAAACCTGTCATTTTCTCATAAAAAAAGAGGAAATCTTTGGATATTTGACGAATATATTCTTGACTTTAAAAT
>CAZCEN010000140.1:5568-8728 GCA_964497205.1 uncultured Sporomusaceae bacterium | reverse complement strand
GAATCGCACTTATGAGTTAACTGTTCATCAAAAATATATAACGCATCCCCAGGAAGGCAACAGACCGTCGCCCCCGGCACCTGCTCTCCCTTCCAGGCAAACCGTATACCATTAACCAACTGAACGAAAATATCGTCACCCAGTTTTTCCACTTGGCAGGGTAAAATATTGTCCATCTCAATTAAACTTGCGATTGTCGCATTTACCGGACGCCGCAAGATTACTTCAGGCGAATCGTCCTGCACGATACATCCTCGCTGCAAAACTACAGCTCTCTCGGCAAAATACAACACATCATTAAAATTATGGCTAACTAATACGACGGTAGTGCCCCGTTCCATAGCAATCTGCCTTAATTCCGCCAATAGAGTATTGCGCGTCGGTGAATCAAGAGCGGCAAACGGCTCATCCAATAATAAAAGTTCAGGTTCGTATACCAGAGCACGAGCCAGACAAACTCGCTGGGCTTCTCCTCCGGATAAATTATGTGCCATTCTAGCCGCCAAATGAGCACATTGAAATTCGCTCAGTACCTTATTCACCTTATCTGTTACTTCATGCTCTGGCAGGCCGCGAAACCGTAAGGCCAGTGCGACATTGTCAAATACCGTATCATCTAAAAGCAGCGTCTCTTGAAATACCATGGACGAGCGTCGACGCAAAATAATTTTATTAGCCCGGGCGACATTTTCGCCAAATAAAACCATTTTGCCGGTTTTATACGGCAACTGCATATTAATCAGTTGCAAGAGCGTGCTTTTGCCCGCACCGTTGGGTCCAACGACAGCAACAATCTCACCTGTGGATATTGATAATGTTTCAATTTGTAGAATCTGCCGCTTGTTACGAAAAACCTGTATATCAGCCAGTTCCAGCACTCTTTGTCTCATACCGATCCCGCTTTCCGCTATTTTGTAAATAGGTTAATAAGGCTACTATTCCATAGACGACAATGAGCAACACAAAACTGAGCGCTAAAGCAACATCGTAATTACCTTTGCCCACTTCCATAACCGTAGCTGTGGTAAGCACCCTGGTCTGCCCCTTAATATTGCCGCCTACCATCATGGATGCCCCAACCTCTGAAACAACGCCGCCAAACCCAGCCATAACCGCCGCCAATAAGCCTAATTTCGCTTCTTTAATCAACAGCCAGTTAACCTGCCACTCGGTAGCGCCAAGCGATAACAACTGCAGGCGCAATTTGGGATTGAGACCGCTAATCGCCGCAAAGCTTAAGCCGGCCACAATCGGGCTGGCAATAACGGCCTGGGCGATAATCATTGCCCAGACCGTATACATTAATCCCAGCATCCCTAACGGACCATATCTCCACAAAAACAAGCTGACAAACAGACCTACGACCACCGGCGGCAGGCCCATGCCAAAGTTGATTAAACTGAGGCAGAAGCGTTTCCCGGGAAATTCTTTCAACGCCAGCCATAAGCCTATGGGAACGCCGATAGCCACACTAATTACAGTTGCCAAACCGGAAACTTTTATGGTCAACATGGCAACTTCATAAACCTCAGCATCACCGTTTACCAGGAGATACAGCGCCTGCATCAACCCTAAAAAAATACTATCCATACTTAAATCCTCTTATAATCCGAAATCCTTCTCCGTTTTTCCGGCATCGGCAAAGAATAACGCTTGTCCATACTTATCTTTACCAAAATTACTAATTAAAGTTTGCCCTTCGCTTGACAGTATAAAAGCGCTAAACGCTTTGGCACCTGCGTTATTCACTTTAGCAAATTTTTCAGGATTTACTTCCATTACATGATATATATTCAATAATTTCGCATCGCCTTCTACCATTATCTCTAGCGCTAAATTTTTCTTTTGTGCTAAAAAGGTAGCCCGGTCTGTTAAGGTATACCCCTTTTTCTCATTGGCAATCGCCAGCGTCTGCCCCATTCCGGCGCCGGCTTCCTGGTACCAAGTTCCTGATGGTGTTATACCGGCCTGCTTCCATAGCTTTTGTTCCATCTGATGAGTGCCTGACTTGTCACCACGCGAAATAAACGGCGTTTGCGCTTTGGCGATAGCGGTTAGCGCCGCGGCAACTGTCTGGCCTTTAGCATGTGCTGGATCATTAGCAGCGCCGACGAGTATAAAGTCATTGTGCATAACCATCTGACGGTTAATAGCCGCACCACCGGCAACGACTTTTTTCTCGGCATCCGGCGCATGCACCAACAGTACATCAGCCTCGCCCTTTTCCCCCATAGCCAGGGCTTGACCGGTACCAACCGCAATAGTTTTCACCTTATATCCCGTCTTTTTCTCAAAAGCAGGTAAAAGAACATCCAATAAGCCGCTGTCTTGTGTACTTGTCGTGGTAGCAAGTATTATATCCTGAACCTGTGGTTTTGGTGGTTCCTGCGCAGCCTTATCCGGCTTTGTCCCACAGCCGGCCAGACTTACGATCATGAGACCAATAAGTAATATTGCCAGTAAAGCTATGCTGGTTTTCTTCATCTCATATCGCTCCATTCCTTATCTAGTTTCTGCACCTATCCCTTATACTTATCTACTCTATCAATTCAGTTTTATCAATTTGCCAGCCTCCTTCAGATCATACCCGCCGAGCGCTTCAACCTGCTTTCGAAATTCCTGCGACTGTAAAATCTTGATAATTAACTCAAGTCTTTTATCCTCGGGCGAAAAATTCAAAATAAGATCATACTGCTCCTGAGCCACCGGAATAAAATCCAGCCCCAGTGCCTTGGCTGCGGCACGGATACCCATACCAGCATCGGCAGAGCCACCCACAATTGTAGCCGCTACTGCCATATGAGTACCTACTTCCCGTTCATAACCAGCTATTTCATTAGGCTCTATACCTATTTTCCGCAGTTGATAATCCAGCAGCATCCGTGTACCTGCGCCCCGCTGACGATTGACATATTCAATATCTGAGCGTACTAAATCACCCAAGCCTTGAATCCCTTTGGGATTACCCGGCAAGACCATTAATCCTTGGTCCCGCATGGCTAAATGCACCAAACGCCAGGATTGGTTATTCTTTAAATAGCGTTTAACGTAGGGCACATTAAACTCACCTGTATTTTCGTCAAGCATATGTATCCCTGCAATATGAGCCTCATTATTGCGTATCGCCATAATGCCGCCCATACTGCCAACATTGGCACAG
>CAZCEN010000140.1:0-5558 GCA_964497205.1 uncultured Sporomusaceae bacterium | reverse complement strand
GGTTTGCCCGCCGGCCTAAAAACACCCCCAGAATCTCAAGCGCAAGGTCATGACTGCCAACTGATAATATATTGTTGCCGGCCGGTCGCTTGTCAAACAGGTTGACCTCGGTAACGGCTCCTGCCGGTAAACCGTCCTTTGTCTCATTAATTACAAGCATCCCCTGTGCTTTTGTTAAGGAACTTATTAAGCCGGCTCCGCGCCCCAATGGCGCAGCCACAGTTTTCCCGTGAACTTCGCCTAACGATACCCTGACATACTCTTCTACACCGATATGCGAATACACTTGTCTGGACATAGCTGCATCCACTTTTTCCACCTCTGGCAGAGGCATTTTCTGCCTCGCACACAGCACATTGCGGACAAACAGTTCGGCGGTTAACATGGCCGATACCGGGTACCCGGGAAGCCCGATAACGGGTTTTCCTTCGCAAATAGCCAGTACTACCGGCTTACCGGGTTTGATGGCTACACCGTGTACCAGTACTTCCCCCAGCTCTGAAAGTATATCGGCAGTAAAGTCTTCGGTACCGGCGGAAGTTCCGGCATTGGTAATTACCATATCACTGACTTTCAAACTATCAGTGACAGCCTCTTTTATCTTTTGATAATCGTCATAAACAATCTCATGACGTTTTGGGTCTCCCCCCCAAGTAGCTACAGCCGCACTCAACATATGAGAATTGACGTCTAAAATAGCCCCGGGCTTTAGCTCCTGGTGAGTCGCCACCAATTCAGTGCCGGTAGGGATAACGGTTACTTTTGGCTTAGCGATAACTTCCACACTATCCAATCCGGCTGCCAGCAAAGCGGCAATATCCGCCGGTGTAATCACATGATGTTCCGGCAGCACCATCTCATTAGCCACAATATCTTCGCCAATCACCCGGACATGCTGCCAAGGCGCAGCCGCCGCGATAATATCGGCATGCCCTTCTGAAAAGTGTACATCCTCAACCATTATTACCGCATTAGTACCTGCCGGCATTACGTCCCCGGTATCTACAATATAGCAGCCTGCCTCTACAAACGGCTCTTCATTCTTTAATACAAGCAGTTTTTTCGGAGTAGTTTCACCTGCGCCAAAGGTATCCTGCGCCTTTACCGCAATTCCGTCCATTGCCGAACTATTATAATGAGGCACTGACTGCCGGGCATACACACATTGAGCAGTCACGCGCCCTAACGCATCAGTAATACTCACTCTTTGCACAGGCAAATTTGAAAAATAGCCTATATCGGTAAGTTTTTTCCACCATAACTCCTCAGCCTGCTTTCGAGGCAAGCAATCTAAATACGCTTTCCCTTTATACAAAATGCCGCCTCCTTACCGTTTTGCAATAAGCTCTACCTTCACTATTTCTTCACAATATAAGCCGCTCTTATCTGCCGGAATATGTACAATCCCATCAGCTGCAGACATCGTACTAATTAAACCTGATTTTCCCAAAACCGGTTCAGCCCAATATTCATTTGACTTTTTCATTAATTGAACTCTAATAAAATCGTCTCTGCCCGGTACGGAAGCCATATTTCGCGTCAGCCGGGCCGGTATGGTATAAACCTCTCTATCCGCCTGACTAAGGAGAAATTGTACCGCCGGTTTTACAATTTGCTCACAAATCGTCATAGCCGCTACCGGATGCCCTGGCAAACCAAATACCGGCACCTTGCCGACCATGCCAAAAATAGTAGGTTTACCCGGTTTTACCGCCATCCCATGAAATAATACATCCCGTTTTCCTAACTCTTCAAGAACTCTAACGGTATGATCCCGGGCTCCGACCGAACTCCCTCCCGAGATAACTACCAGGTTGCTATGAAGAACTGCCTGTGATAATGCCGCCAGTAATTCCTCATATTGGTCTTTTACTATTCCATGGCGCCTGACTATACAACCGGCCTCTTCCAGCATTGCCGCTAATGCATAGGAATTAATATCATATATCTGACCGTTTACCGGGGTGTCGGCTACATCAATCAGCTCATCGCCGGTGGAAATAATCACAACCTCAGGTTTTTGGCGCACCGCCACTTCTTTATAGCCACAGGCAGCCAGCGCCCCAATATCCTGAGGCAAAATTTTTTGCCCCTGCTTCAAAATGTGGCGCCCGATACTGATATCTTCTCCTTTTAAAACTACATTTTCTCCTGGCGCAACCGCCTTGAGAACCAATAGACTACTATCGTCAGGCCGTTCCACATGCTCCAGCATAACAACGGCATCTGCCCCTAGCGGCAGCATGCCGCCGGTTGGTATAACCACGGCCTGACCGGGTTTTAGCTGAACAAAGGTCTGCTTTCCCATCGCCACTTCATCCACAATATCAAATAACGCAGGCACACCTTCACTGGCCCCAAACGTATCCATGCTGCGTACTGCAAAACCATCAACCGTCGACCGGCTAAAAGGCGGCAAATCTTCTTTACTAACAACATTTTCAGCCACAATGCGGCCTAAAGCTTCAACCAAAGATACTTTTTCACTCTCCAGCATAAGCCCGTCTAATGCGTTCCCTATCAATTGCTTTGCCTCGTTTAGAGAAATACAGTTAAAGTACTCCATAATTAACGCTCCTTATGCTTACCAAAACATCCCAACTGGCAATCGCTTATTTTAACCCCGGCTTCTTGAGCCGCTTTGCCGATAACTACCAATGACACACCCTCTGCTTCGGCTAATTGGTGGGCCTCCGCACAAGTTAACTTTCCTTCTTTGGCTAAATTAATAACTACATTTTTAAGAGTATGTGTTCCCTTTGATTGCATACACCAAAAGCCTCCCTAACTGCTACTATTTTCGGACAAAATTATATTTATTTCCCTGATTTTTTGAGTAAAAGCCTAAAGCCATACGGTATGGACCCGGACAACCCGGAGGTACAAAAGCGATCCTGTCACCTGCATGAATAAGATAATCCAAAGATTGCGCGAACCCATTTACAAAAATTATTTCAATTTCATCTAAGGGAATCTCTAGTTTCTCAGCTAGCTTAGCGCCTGTCGTAGGCTCTTCGAGTTCAATAATTAAGGGAATAGGCCAGTTTTTTTCTTTAAAAATCTGATATAAATGAAGAAATCCCCTTACCTCGATGGTTTTCTTATCTTGTTCTGGCACAAAATCTTCCTCCTTATGTGTTTAGTTGGATTCAGAGCGTGAACTGATTAGCCGAAAAAGACAAGAGGTAGTATTAAATTCGAAAAAGAGGCAACTTTAGGAAAACTCGTTTTATTCACTTTCTATTTTACTATATGGTAATAAATAACACTATATTTTGCAGTATCTTTTTTAAATAGATATTCTTTCTTGTTTTTTTACCATGATTCACTTTTATTTCCTATTAGTCATTACTCCAAATCATGAAAATATAAAAGTTGGCTTATTCATGTTATGCTGAATAAACCAACTATCAAATGGTAAGCTCACTTTAACCCCCGCCTACCGGTGGGAACAGACCAACACGGTCACCATTGCTTATTATTTTCTCCAACTCACACCCTGTACCATTTATCATAATCAGGTGAATTTCTGCCGGATCAATTTTAATTGCTTTCACTAAATCAAGCACCGTACTGCCGTCAGGCAGTTCTACTGTTGTTACTCCATTCGGGCTTGCCGGCAAATAACGCCTCAGTGTAGCATATAACCGTACTTCCACTGCCATACATATCCCCCAATAATTATTTAAGTAAAGCAGTCATTTTAGTATTAACCGAAAAGCCGGGCTTAAGCCCGGCTTTTTCTAGGTTAGTTAGAAATTAAATACCTCATCGATTTCTTCCGGAGTGAAGTCCCAAACGGCATTATGCGGCGCGCAAGGCTCATATTCGAAAAACTCAGGCAAACGGTCATGAGCATTTGTAAAACCGGCTGCAGCATTAAAGGCTCGTTCAGCTTTCAGAACTGATTTTCCGAGAGCAGTTACGTCATCAGCAGTCAGCGACAGATCGTAGCGGGCATTAATCATATCCACCAATGCATTGAAGCCCTCAGGAATATCCAGGATAGCGAAGGCAATAAAGAGACACATGCCGGTACTATCAACGGCAGCAGTGGCAATTTGCAGATTACGCGAGAGTTCGATTTGACCTTCTTTCTGAAGCGGATCTACATAACCGCCAACTTTCAAGATATTTGTGGCAACACTGTAGCCTGAGGTATGATCAGCTCCCATAGGAGTAGTGGCATAGGTCAGACCAACACCTTTAACGGTACGCGGATCATACGCCGGGATAGCCTGATCTTTAACAACAGGAGTACGGAATAAACCACAAACTTTACCGACAATAGCTGTACCGCCGCCAATTATCCTAGCAAGCGGAGTTGGTGTGGCAATTTGTTTGACTGCCTCCAAAGCAGCCTTGCCATCACCCCAGGGAAGTAAACCACCTTCCATAGCAGTGGCTATCGCAACAGATACATCGATAGAATCTACGCCAACGTCGTCCATCGCGCGGTCGATATAAGCGATCTCATCCAAGTCTTTAATACAGGCGTCGGCACCAAGAGCCCATACCGTCTCATACTCAAACCCGCTGGTAATGTATTTACCTTTTTTATCCGGATACCACTGTGAACAACGAATAATGCAGCCGGCGTGGCAGCCATGGGAGACTTTGCCGTCGCCGCCACGTTCAGTAATGGTAGCATTCATGGTTTCGCCGGAGATTTTATCGTTCCAGTCCATACGGCCTGAAGTAAAGTTCTTGGTAGGCAGACCGCCGGCTTCATTTAAGATGTTAACTAAAACATCTGTGCCATATGCCGGCAATGCTTGGCCGGTAACCGGGTGAGCAAGCAACGCCTTGGCAAAGGCTTTGGCTGCGGCTTTGAATTCTTCCGGCTTCGCGATGGTAACGCCAGGGGCGCCGGTTTCATCGACAACAATGGCTTTTACCTTCTTAGAACCCAGCACTGCACCCAAGCCGCCGCGACCGGCGCTGCGAATATTGCCTTCAGGATCTTTAAAGGAAATATTCGCGGTAGGCATACGATATTCGCCAGCCGGACCTGCCAGCGCGATACCAACTTTGTCACCATATTTTTGGTTTAGGACTTTAATTGCGTCATAATTGCCACAACCGCCAAGGATTTCCGCCGGAGCCTCCTCAATGGTTACACCATTCATATCCACTTTCAGTATATAGAACTTGTCTTCCGCAGGCATTCCTTCGATAACAAGAGCTTTGATATCCATTCTGGCCAATTTCTGAGAAAATGTTCCACCACTGTTACTTTCCTTGATTGTTCCAGTCAGAGGGCTCTTAGCGCCCACTGAAATCCGGCCCGATTGGGCAGCATTAGTGCCGCTTAAGAAACCAGGAGCAAAGATTATCTTGTTGTTTTTTCCCAGAGCATGGCACGTTGGTTTAACTTCGTCGTTAACGAAGTTTGAAGTCAACGCACGTCCTGCCAGACCTGCGTATTTCTCCGGGGTCTCATTTGACGTAACTTCTTTAGTTGTCATGTTTACACGGATAAACTTACTCATGAAAACCCTCCTAATTTTAAATTATAAAGAAAACACGGCTTGTGCCGAGCCTTTGGCGAAGGCGGA
>CAZCEN010000139.1:0-8789 GCA_964497205.1 uncultured Sporomusaceae bacterium | reverse complement strand
ATTTTTTCCAATCACACCTAGCCGCTTAATAAAAAAGATTTTCTCCAGCATGATAATCGCTTTGCGGTAAAGATCAGGTAAGTCCGGATGGTAATAAACAATTATACCGTCAACTATTTCTTTATTATAACGGTCTACACTATTGTTAACACCCAATCGCACGGATGGGCGGCGGGGTGCCGGCCCGCAATTACCTCCTTTTCAAATCCCCAGCGGCCGTTCAACAAGTTCAATAGAAATGACGGGATCGGCGGCCTTATTGAGAATATAAGTTCTGGCTTCAGGTTCGATAATAATCTGCAAAACAACGTTCCCCCTTCTTAAATACTGTCGTGCTTACTATTGCAACAGAGCCTGTTTTTCTTTCTCACTGAACATTGATATTATGAATTGTTTTACCCACATAACTAACATTCCTCTTTTTTTTATTAAAATGCCATTTTGATGCAAAAAGAGCGGGACTATGCAGTCCTGCTCCTTTGTGCCTGTATCAATTTGGAATTGCTAAATAGATTCAACCTTAACTTCCGACTTTGCATTAGCCAGTGACAATAAATATCCTAATGCCGCTCCGACGATTGCGGGTACCAGCCACCCAAGTCTAACATCGAATAACGGCACATACTTACTAAAGAACTTGTGTACAACACCTAAGGGAATGTTAGCTGCCGCCAGCCCGTCAACAACACTTACAATCGTTGTAAAAAGCAAGCTGCCGCGATACACTTCCGGACAGCTATTAAACAGCGGGTCCAAGAAAGAAAGGAAAATCAGCACGATAACCAAGGGATAGATACTAACAAGCACAGGCACCGAAAAAGATATCAACTGCGTTAAACCAACATTGGCAATAACAGTACTGAAAGCAGACAGTATAAAGACCAGCATCCGGTAATTCAGTTTAGGGAAAAACTGCGCAAAATACGCAGCACAGGAAGATACCAATCCGATACTTGTCGTTAAGCACGCGAATAAAATTGCCAAACCTAAAACCAAGTTGCCAAAAGAGCCATAGTACAGATTCGCCGCCTTGGATAATATGATTCCGCCATTTGCTGCTTGCCCGATTGTCCCTACGCTGGTAGCACCAAGATAAGCTAGTGAAATATAGACAATCCCCAGGAATGAGGCAGCTATCAAGCCGGCCCCTGTACAAACTTTGGTGATTTCTTTGGCGCTTTCTACACCTTTGCTTTTAATTGCGTTGATAACGATAATACCAAATACGATTGAGGCTAAGGTATCCATTGTTAAATACCCTTCCTGAAATCCCTTAAAGAAGGCGTAGCTTTGATATTGGCCGGTTGGAGCCTGTGGTACTCCCATTGGGCTGATAAAAGTCTGGATTACCAAAAAGCCTAACATAATCAGCAGAGCCGGCGTTAACACCTTGCCAACCCTGTCAACAATTTTGCTGGGATTTAAGGCAAGCCAGCAGGTAACTGCAAAAAACACCAGCGAATAGATGATCAGTCCCACACCTTGGCTGGCAGCCTCGCCTGACAAAAAGGGCTTAATACCGATTTCATAGGAAACTGCCCCGGTACGAGGGATGGCGAACAAAGGCCCAATAGTTAAATATGTACTCACCATTAAAACAGTGGCAAACCGCGGATGAACTTTTCTGGCTAACGCCCCGGCGTCACTACTCCCTGACAAACCGATAGCCAATACTCCTAAGAGTGGTAAGCCAACCCCGGTAAGCAGAAACCCAATCATAGCCGTCCATATATTACTACCTGCCGCTTGTCCCAAGGCAGGTGGAAAAATTAGATTTCCTGCGCCAAAGAAAAGAGAAAACAACATAAGCCCAATGGCCAGTGTATCCCCAAATGATATTTTTTTTACCTCCATTGCAAACATCCTTTCATAGTTATACCGTACTATTATATTACATGTTTACAATAAAATCAATTTTATGTATCCTTATTTGGGACTTGTATCTGCTACCACAGGCTATTTCCCCTTGAAATATAAAACCAGCAAGCCCGCAGCGGCTTGCTGGTCTATGTTATCGATTATTAGTTTGCTTTGTTACATTCTTTAGGCAATATACTTATTGATATTGCCAACTACAAAGCTTCTTTTCCAGGTAATCAATGGTGCTAAATAGCGTTAAGCCAATGCTGCTTAATGCAACAATGCCTGAGTACATTTCCAAATAATTGACGCGCAGCCAGGCATCCATGATAAAATACCCCATCCCATATTGAGTGCCGAAGGTTTCGGTAAAGAACAGCACCGATACGGCGGTAGCCATAGCTACCCGCAATGAGGTTAAAAACTTAGGCATCGAGGCAGGAATTAATATTTCCCGGAAAATGTCAAGGTAACTGGCTCCCAGCGAATACATGGGATAGTACGCTTCTTTGGGAATACTTTTCACACCGTCCCGAACTGCCACAATAACCTGAAAAACCACAATTAAGAATATCATTAATATCTTAGAAATTTCCTCAAGGCCAAAAATCAGCATAACAACAGGCAAAAGCGCAATTTTAGGAATAGGATAGGTTAAATAGACAAGCGGCGAAAACAGCTTGTCCCACGCGGAAAAATAACCCATGCAAAGCCCCAGAGGTATACCCACAAGTATAGCTAACAGCACTCCGGCGACAATCCGCCAAAGGCTGTAAAAAGCGTGAATAGCAATCTGAGACACAAAAATCTGGGTTAAGTTCACCATGACCGCTTTAGGCGAAGGAATAATTGGCAGATTAACCAAACTGGCAATAATCTGCCAAATTACAAAGAATATAATTGTGCCATATAGATACCAAACTCCCGGTCCTCTTTCGTTCACTTTGACCAATCCTCTTTTATCATCTTTCTTAGCTCAATACACAACTCAAAAAAAGCTTGCTGATTTCGGACATCTTCCAGCCCGAACAAGGGATTATCAATAACCTTGCTGACGGTTCCGGGAGCCGCTGACAAAATAACAATTTTCCGTCCCAAATAGACAGCTTCTTCAACATGATGGGTAACTAAAATAGTCGAAACAGAATGCTGCCGCCATACCTGAAGAAATACGTTCTGGATTTCCTCACGAGTCATAGCGTCAAGTGCAGAAAAAGGTTCATCCATTAATAACAAGTCGGGATCTAAGAGAAAAGCACGCGCTAAAGCCACCCGCTGCTGCTGACCACCGCTTAATTCCCCCGGATAACGGTATTCGAGGCCGCTGAGTCCTAACAGTTGCAGCATGGCTGATAAATTCTGACCACTATCCTTAGTATTTTTATGCTTTAGTTTTACTCCAAGACGAATGTTCTCATAAATGGTTTTCCAGGGGAGCAGACCGTAATTCTGCGGAATAAATCCGATAGTCTGCTGTTTCGGTGTGACCGGCTGACCACTTATTTCAACAAGGCCGTCGTACCGGGTAATTATCCCGGCCATTACCTTGAGCAGTGTTGATTTACCACAACCGGACGGGCCAATGATAGCACAAGTCTCCCCTGCGGCAAACTCGAGGTTTATGTCTTTGAGCACGGGATACGAAATTCCTCTAGCCTCATAGGAGACGCTTAACTGCTTGATTTGAATCATAGTTATTGCCTGATGAACCGGTTATCAACCAAATCAGAATAAGCATATTTGTTTTGAATAAGCTGTCTTGTGAAGAGCCAGTTCACGACGTCATCAACATCTCTTTGTTCTGGCGCCATGGCCTTTCTATAGTTTGGCAATACCAGTGTGCCCTTCACATCTTTCGGGAACCCGGCTTTTTCGATAACCAAATCTATATAGTTTTCCATCGGTTCTTTGGCCAAATAATCGACGGCCTTGTTATAAGCCCGGTACATAGCTTGCAGCTCTTTTTCCTTTTCGGTTACTGCTTTCGTCGTGAACAGCATAACACCAGGATTAATGCCAAGTTTATCCGAGGAGTTGATTAGTTTGGCGCCATTCTTAATTGCTACCGTTGCCATAGGTTCCGGCAAAGTCGCTGCGGCAATCTTACCATTTTGCAGCATTTCCAGCCGTGCAGGAATTTGCGGGATAACCACTTTATTTATTGCATTGGCGGACAAACCGCCTTCAGTAGCAATCCTATCGGTTACATAATCAATAATAGTATTTTTGGAAATAGCTACATCTTTACCTTTCAGTTCCTGAATAGAAGCCGCTGTTTCATTTTTGCCAGCAACCATTTTATAACTGCCGGTAGTGAGTGAGGTAATCTTGGTATCGAACCCACCGGCTTTAGCAAAGGCTTCGGCCAGCATATCTGAGACAGCTCCATCAAGGTTACCGCTTTGCAGAGCACTATCCCGTTCCATCGCGCTCTTAAACGGTTTTAGCGTTACCGTCAATCCTTCTTCTTTAAAGAAACCTTTTTCCTGGGCAATGATAAAAGGAATTGAATCAACATCAGGCATAAGTCCAATGGTAAGTGCTTGCAACTGCCCTTGCTTCTGGGGAGCAGTTTCTTTTTTATCGCCGCCGCAGCCTGTTGCGATAAGCATCATCATAGCGACAAACATTACAATGACCTTTCTTAGCATTTTCAGTCCTCTTTTCTTAATTTTATCATTTTACCCTACTACTTCGACGATTACTTTGCTCTTACCTCCAAAACTTTTGTTAATCGCATTATCGCGCAAGTGCCACTATCAAGACTTTCTCCCAAACTTTCACCCTAGAGGAAAAATGACAATAACGCTGGTTCCCTGATCGACTATACTATCCACCCGAATAGTCCCACCATGTTTCCCTACTATCCATTTTGCAATCGCCAGACCTAGACCGGTGCCCCCGGTTTGCCGGGTTCGAGACTTGTCACAACGGTAAAAACGGTCAAATATGTAGGGCAATTCCTCCGGTGCTATGCCTGCTCCCGTATCCTGAACAGTCAACTGCAGTTTACCGTCCATGCGCCTGCTGCTAATCGTTATCTGTCCACCGGCCGGGGTGTATTTAATGCTGTTATCTAAAAATATACGCAACGCCTGTTTTATTAGCTGCCTGTCAGCATAAATAACGGCTGGTTCATTAATACCTTTCATCAGGGTATGTTCAGAATCTACTAATGCCGTTTCAGTCACCACTTCCTGTATTAGTTCATCCATGGCAAAATTGGTTTTGACAATAGCCTGCGTAGCTTGTTCAGCCCTGGCAAGAAACAAGAGCTTTTCTATTAAATCTTTCATATGTTCGGTTTCACTGGCAATAGCATTTACGGCCTCTTCCAACACCGCCTGGTCATTTTTCCCCCACCGTTTTAATAGGTTGGCGTACCCCTGAATAACCGAAATAGGCGTTCTAAGTTCATGGGACGCATCAGATACAAATTGTTTTTGTTGTTCGTAGGATGCTTCAATCCGGTCAAGCATCTGGTTGAATGTCTCAGCTAGTTCCTTTAATTCATCATGGGAACGCACAACATCCAGCCGTGTGTGAAGATCACTGGCAGAAATAGAGCGGGCAGTGCGGGTCATATTATCAATAGGCTTTAGCATTTTTCGTCCATTCCAGTAACCAATAATGGCAGCAAATAATACGGCCAACATAGAAAAGAGTCCTAAAAACAGCAGCAATATGGCTAAATATATTTTTTCCTTATGTATGGCTTGAGATAGTTGTATTTCATAGACGTCATTACCCGCTTCGGGATAAACCCTAAGATTCATAAATTGATACCTGTCATCAAACCAAACCCTGGGTAATCCGTTAGGCCCCGTGCCTGGAAAAGGTCGGCCTGACAATGTAGTTCCGGCTACGGCTTCCACGGGATAAGCGTAGAGGATATTCCCAGTTTTATCACGCAATATAAGCTGGATATCCTCCAGCTCAGCGTACGCCGTAATTGTCTCTACCGGCACCACTGCATTTTGCTTTATTTCATAGACTATTACTTTAGCCTTGTTTTCCAGGGAAATCTGAGTTTGTATCGCCAAAAACGAACCAAACACGCCCGTAAGAGCAAGACTCCCTATGAACAACAGCAAGGAGAAAATTACTGCGTACATGCTTGTAGTTTTAAAGGTAATGGAAACTCTAAGCCGCTTGTTGATCTGCTGCCACAGGTACCGAAACGGGCCGGCAGCGATAGACCAGAGGAAACCCACAATGCGGAATGGTAGAGTTATCAGAAACCATATACCGAAAACTATACTTTTTACCCGTTGTATAAAACCCCAATACTTATTCATGTCTCAGGACATACCCTATTCCTCTTACGGTGTGAATAAATTTCTTGTTGTATTTATCATCAATTTTGCTTCGCAAATACCGGACATACACATCGACTACATTGGTATCTCCCTGATATTCATATCCCCAAACGGCCTCAAGAATTTTGTCTCGAGACAAAACAACATTTTTATTTTCCGCTAAGTAATGCAAAAGATCAAATTCTTTTTTCGTCAGATCTACTCCCTCACCATCCAGGCGTACCGAACGCTCGCTGCTATCAATAATCAAATCACCAATTGCAACTTGCGTTTTTGCGATTGTCGACCGTCTTTTCTTAAGTGCAACCCGTATTCTGGCCAGCAATTCTTCTATAGCAAACGGTTTCGTCAGATAATCATCCGCTCCCATGTCCAGTCCCATAACTTTATCTGTAACAGCATCTTTTGCCGTCAGCATAATAACGGGAATATCGGTTGACTGTCGCAAGCGCCGTAACACTTCCATGCCGTTTAGCCCCGGCAGCATAACATCCAAAATCGCCAAATCAAACTGCCCCTGTACTACTTTATCAAGTCCGGCGCGGCCGTCGTGGGCCTGCTCTACCAGATAGCCTTCATGAGTAAGCTCCAATTCTAAAAACCGGGCGATTTTAACTTCGTCTTCGATAATCAAGATATGCTCCCCTGACATTTCGTTCCTCCCATTCTGATGCCGTTCATACCTATTATACCAACTTTTTTAATAACTTCTGACAACATTCGGTAAAATATGTAAGACGGGGAGCCTCATGGCTCCCCGCATTTTGCTTACTTATTCAAGGCGGCAGTTACTTTATCACCAACCGCACCGGTAACGGCAGAGACTTTTTCTAATGCCTCATTCACATTAACATCGCCGCCGTCCGATTTTTCAAACCGCAGTGTATGTTTCGTGAATAATGCAAGTAAAGCCGCGCCGATCATGATCGGCGGGAAAAGGATAATGGCCAGGAACAAAATAGTAACCGGTATATTAATTACGATATTATCGGATTTCTTAATTACAAACTTGTAATCGTTTCCTGTTCTGATGATAGATTTAACGGTATCCTTTATTGCAGCCCAAACCGTTTTAGACGTATCTGCGTTCTGGGAAGGCGTATTTACTTTATTTTGTTTCTCAAGATGTACGAGCGTCTCGACAATATCGTAATTGCACAATTCCAGCGCTTCCTTAGCTTCGGCATAGGTAACATTGGCTCTTTCTCTGATGATTTCAATTTGTTCAAGCAAGTTTTGCATTACCGTGTCCTCCATTTAGTTAATTATTTAAGCTATGAGCTAAGTATAATCTCCTAGCATTAAAGAACTTTTAAATGAAGATTAGAATTTGATTAAAATTTTATTCCTGTGAAGCTTTATTTCTGTATTCTTGTACTTCTGTCGTTAATTTATAGTCATTTTTCTTTAATAAGGACAAATACTCATTCATTACTTTAGAAAAGTTGCCGTTCGCTGCCGTAAAGGAAGCTGCCAAATAGGCTTTTTTGGCTTCCGCAGTCATTTGCTTATCTTCGTAGGTAAACAGCGGTGTATTGTTTGCTCCATAGAGTGCAAACACAGTATATCGTTTGAGCAACTCCCTTACATCCTCCACTTTAGTGGAATTGCCGAATTCTTTAATAAACCGTTCTTGGTCTGAAGCCCGTTTGAGTATCTCAGCCCAGCTGATCATCAGTCCGGCATCCTTAACAGGTGTCTTATCCGATTCCACCGCCATGATATCGATATATGCAGCTATATCCTGAGGCATAGCACTACAATATTTCTTGTAAGCAGAATAGTCGATAACCGGAAAAAACATGCCTTCGGCGGTTTCCACCTTAAAGCCGCTGTTCTTGACCTCAAGCAATAAGTCTTTTACTGTTTTGTCTTGTATAGTATGGAGGTAATTGTCGGATATCCCCTGCTGAAAGCCGTTCGCCACAATTTGCTGCACCTGTTCACCGGCAAATTTATCCTGAAATTGAGGCAGCTTTTCCTTTTGTATTTGTTCCAGTCCGCTAAGCATGGCTGCCGCATTCTCTGGAGAGACAGCCGTAAAATTGCTGTCAATAAACATAACGATTTCCGGAATCGTGACTGCTTGCTTCTTAAGCAGTGCCGCAAAATTATCCATAACGACCTTTTCCTGGGCCGTCGCATCTTGAATCGCCTGTTGTTTACCAGCATCGGCGACAGAACCGGACGCTTTGCCGGTACACCCTCCGATTGCCATAACCAATGCCAAAACCAGCACTATTCCCGCTAACTTTTTTATCATTTTAACCACATTATGTTCCTCCAAAATCTAATGTTTATACATTATTATTAACGTTAAAACCTCACCAAGGTAACGGGAACTTTATGACAAATTTATTCCAGGCACAACTTTGTTGAAACCTACCTAAAAACCATCACGCAACTAGATTTTATGTGAATTATTTATTCTCAAAATTGCGAAAATTTTATTTGAAGAACCAAAATTCAAATGAAATTCTAAAAATTAATCTATATAATAACCATCAGTACACACCATTCTAAACTTTAAATAAAGGGGGATACCACAATGTTTAGTGGTTTACTAATCGCCGTATTAATTGTGGGCTACCTATTCTTCTTATATCAAGT
>CAZCEN010000138.1:0-8824 GCA_964497205.1 uncultured Sporomusaceae bacterium | reverse complement strand
TGCATCGTAAATTCCTCCCTAAAATAATCATGTTATATATATTTATGGTGTAATTGCGTAGCAAGCTTGGCTAGCGGCAGCCTTATACCAAGTTTTGGGTACGACCCGTCATTTTGTCGGCATATTGCTGAACATAAATTGTGGGAATGGCAGCATACATAGCGGCGCAGTTGACCAACTCTTTTTTCCAAGTGCGTTCATTGGGAGCATGAGCCTGGTCTTCGTGGCCCGGGCCAAAACCGATACAAGGAATGCCATACCGTCCCATAATGGAAACACCGTTAGTCGAAAAAGTCCATTTGTCTACTTTGGGTTCTTCCTTAAACAGACCCTTAAAGGAGTCTACCAGGGTGTGGCATACCGGGTGTTCATTTTCAATAAGCCAGGTAGGGAAGTAGCACTCAGTCGGATATACTAAGCCGGTATAAGCAGGTCTTTCATAGGTATACATGGTTACTTCAGCGTTGGCTGCTTTTACCGACGGAAGATTTTTAATTTGCTGGATGGCATATTCACCGGTTTCGCCGGCGGTTAACCGTCTGTCGATAGATATCCAGCAGCTGTCAGCAACAGCACAGCGTGAAGGCGAGGTATGGAAAATTTCTGAAACCGTCAAGCTGCCTTTGCCGAGGAAATCATGATCCATGAGGTTTTCGTGTAAAGCTTTCAAATCACTGAGGATTGGCCCCATTTTATAGATGGCATTGTCGCCGCGTTCAGGTGCTGAACCATGGCAGCTCACTCCTGTTGTCTTTACCCGGATTTCCATGCGGCCTCTTTGTCCCCGGTAAATCTTGCCGTCTGTCGGCTCGGTGCTGATTACAAACTCCGGACGCAGCTTGTCTTCGTTGATAATGTACTGCCAGCACAAGCCGTCGCAATCTTCTTCCTGTACTGAACCAACGACAACCAGGGTATAGTCATCTTCCAGGCCAAGGTCTTTGATAATTTTGCCGGCATATACCATGGAAGCCATGCCGCCTTCCTGGTCGCTGGCGCCGCGGCCGGTGATGATTTCATCATCTTCATAGCCTTTATATGGATCATATTTCCAGTTCTCGGGATTGCCGACACCTACCGTGTCAATATGGGCATCCATAGCAATAAGGTGCTTGCCATGGCCGACGTAGCCAAGAATATTGCCCATTGGGTCAATTTCTACCTTATCGAAACCCACTTTTTCCATCTCTTCTTTTATGCGCAGAACAACCTTCTCTTCCTGACAGCTTTCACTGGGAATGGCAATCATGTCGCGCAAAAATTTGCTCATTTCCGGTTCATATTTTTTTGCAAGTTCCATTATTTTTTCAAAATCAAGTTTCAAGGTAGTTAACCCCTTTCTTTTTTTTAATCAGCCTCAAAGGTTATGCTTTGCTCACCTACAGTAAGCGTTGCTTCTTGCCCTCCTTCCCGCCGCTTAGGGTATTGCCTACAAGGCAAACGCATTGACGGTTTCTTATTGATAATCGGCTTCCCATAGGAAGAAGCACGGTTTATCCAGAGATAGGGATAGTTAGCCCGGTAGGGACTATATCTTTAGGGAACCCGCAGGCTACGTAAACGGTATCATAACCCAGCCTTAAGAGTTCCTCGGATTTTCCTTTTATCTGATGAGATAAGTCCAACTAAATTTCCATAAAGCGCCCGCCCGACACCCAGCCGGCAATAATGCTCCGTGTCAGCTGGGTGTCGGACCGGCTGCCGGTCCGATGGGAGTGGCCAATTACCGGCCAAGCATGTCCCGGATATTTTCGGAGTATAAAACAGTGAGCAGGGGATGCCAAAAATCGATTGACTGTCTTGATACTCTTTCAAAACTCCAGTGTACTAACGGGACATGTTTTTTCCTCCCATCAACCTTTTGCTGAAATATCTTTATGTTCGGTTACATCATGGGCTGCCTCGTTACCATTTAGTAAGAGATTTAAGAGAATGGCAGCCAAACTGCCGGCGGTAATACCGCTATGCAGAATAACCTGCAACCAACTGGGGAAACCGTGATAGAAATTAGGAACAGCCAGAGTAATCATACCAATACCGATACTGATACCTACCACCATAATGTTGTAGGTCCCGTCAAAATTGACTTTGGACAAGGTTTTAATGCCGCTGGCAGCTACCATACCAAACATGACAATGCCTGCTCCGCCAAGTACCGGATGCGGTATAGCGGCAACCAAGGCTGCCAGTTTAGGCACCAATCCCAGCGCAATGAGGATAACGCCGGCTGCTGCCACAACAAAACGGCTTTTAACCCTGGTCAACCCTACCAAGCCTACGTTTTGCGCAAATGCGGTATACGGAAAGCTATTGAGGATACCGCCCAGTACGGTAGAGAAGCCATCAGCCCGTAACCCCCGGGCCAAATCCTCCTTTTGGATAGGCTTTTCGATAATCTCACCGATAGCAATACAGTCCCCGGTAGTCTCCGTCATAACTACCAGCATTACAAGTACCATGGCAGCAATAGAAGCAAGATCAAACGTTGGCAGACCAAACCAGAATGGAGTTGTGAGTCCCAGCCAATGTGCCGTACCTACTTGACTGAAGTTAACCATACCAAAAGGAATGGCGATAATGGTTCCACAAATTAAACCTAATAGAACCGCAATGTTGCTTAAAAATCCGGTAAAGTACCGATAAAAGAACAGCACTAATACCATAACAACCAACGCCATCATTATGTTCTCGGGACTGGCAAAATTCTTAGCTGTCGGATTGCCGCCTGCCGCCCACATAACAGCAACCGGCATCAAGCTAACACCGATAATTGTGATGATACTACCGGTAACTACCGGCGGGAAAAACCGGATAAGTTTGCTAAAATAAGGAGCCACGAGGTAGGTGACAATTCCCGCTACAATAATGGCGCCATATATGGCCGTCATACCGTGGGTTTTACCGATAATAATCATGGGAGTAACGGCGGCAAAAGTAACCCCCTGAATCATCGGAATCTTAATCCCCATGTTGCCGAAGCCCAGGGTCTGTATCAAAGTAGCAATACCGCAAGTAAATAAGTCAGCGTTTATTAGGAAGATTAATTGCTCAGTGCTTAGCCCAATAGCATTAGCAACAATAAGCGGAACGGCAACAGCACCGGCATACATTGCCAATACATGCTGTAAACCATAGACAAACAACTGGCCTGTTGGCAGCATTTCATCAACTGGATGACGTGTACTCTCTGACACTAAACATCACCTCGTATTTTTTTGTGTGCTAAATTAACACAATATGCCTACCTAAATTACACAGATATAGATATATGTTTAAAGGTTGTAACATCTACCAAGCCTTGGTCAGTGAGCTTTAAAGCCGGAATGACCGGTAAACTTAGAAATGCCAATGTCATAAACGGGTCATATTCTTCTCTAACTCCTAGACTGCGGGCAATTTTGTGAAGGGCTGCGAGTTGTTCCCTTACTTCAGCAATATCCTGATCTGTCATGAGTCCGGCCAGTGGTAATGGCAATGTACCCAGTATCTCCCCTTCACTAACAATAGCTAATCCACCCTGCATGTGTTCAATGGCTTTTATCGCCAGCATAATGGCATCATCATCTGTCCCTGCTACCACCAGATTGTGGGAATCGTGGGCAATTGTCGAAGCAATGGCTCCCTGCTTGAGGCCTAAGCCCTGCAGCAGTCCTACACCGACATTGCCTGTTCCCTTGTGCCGTTCCCACACCACTAGTTTCAGAATATCTCTGTTGATGTCAGGAACAAATTCTCCTTCTACAACCGGCAGCGATAATTCTACCGATGTTGTTACAAGCTGATGCGGTACTAAACCAATTACTCTGGCTGTAGCCGATTTGGCCGGAAGTCTGAGCTTATTCCTGCTGATTTCTCCCAGACAAAGGGTGTTGCGTACCGCTTTGTCGTCAACAAAGAAATTCATAAACAGGGACTTTCCGTTTTCGGCGGCCAGTTGACCATCCTTAAAAACCATTGCCGGGCGCCATTCTTCCAGATTATCAAATACCAGTAAGTCAGCCCGGTATCCTGGGGCAATTGCTCCCAGATCCTTAAGGCCAAAATAACCGGCAGCATTGATGGTAGCCATTTGCAATACCCATGCCAGCTGGGTTCCTGCTTTTACGGCCATTCTCACCATATGATTAATGTGGCCTTGTTCCAGTAAATCCTCGGGATGCCGGTCATCAGTGGCAAACATACAGCGACTTACCGTGTACTGGTTTACGGCCGGCAGCAGCCGTACCAGGTTTTTGGCTGCCGAACCTTCCCTTAACATGACATGCATGCCTTGCGCCAGCCGCTCTGTTGCTTCTTCCGGAGTAACACATTCATGATCAGAACCGATTCCTGCGGCAATATAGCCTGTCAGTTCTTTACCGGTTAAACCGGGAGCATGACCGTCAATTCGTTTGCCCTGCGCCAAATGAAGCTTTTCAATAATGGCGTCGTCGTTATTTAAAACCCCGGGGTAATCCATCATTTCTCCTAACCCCAGTACCCTTGGCTCATCAATAAACTCCGCTAAATCCTTGGCTGCCAACACAGCGCCCGCGTGTTCCAGCGGGGTGGCCGGCACACAAGACGGCAGCATTAGATATACGTTTAGGGGAAGCTGACCGGTGGCATTCAGCATATAGCGGATGCCTTCCACACCTAAAACATTGGCTATTTCGTGGGGATCGGCAATCACTGTAGTTGTCCCGTTTGGTACTACTGCGCAAGCAAACTGAGCAGGACTTACCATAGCGCTTTCAATATGCACATGTCCGTCAATAAAGCCTGGCGTTATGTACTTTCCTGCTGCGTCAATTTCTTTGCGGCCGCTGTATTCGCCAACCCCCACAATATAGCCATTGACGATGGCTACATCCCCCTTGGTAAAACTACCTGTAAATACATTGAAAACCTGAGCACCCTTTAGCACCAGATCAGCAGCCGATCTGCCTAAAGCCGTATCCACCAACTCTTGTATCCGCTTCATACCGCATCCCCTTTCTCTTCCGGCAAAAGGCCGGCTGCCTTTCTCACCTTTAACCAAGCACAGGGTCTGAATTTCTAAAGATTGCGAAATTTAGCATTGGTTTAGTGAAGACGCATATAGAAGTTTGCCAGGAAAGCCAAGCTGACAAGCCACATAACCACACTGACTTCTTTGGCGCGACCGGCCATTACCTTAACAAAGGTATAGCTGATAAAACCAAAGGCAAAACCGTTGGCAATGCTGAAGGTTAAGGGCATCATAATGATGGTCAAAAATGCCGGCAAAGCGTCGGTAAAATCGTCAAATTTAACATGAACGATTTCCGCCATCATAAGCGCCCCTACCAGAATAAGCGCCGGAGCAGTAGCAAAACCGGGTACCAAGCCAATCAGCGGCGCAAACAGCAAGGAAACTAGGAACAAGGCGGCAATCGTTAGCGCAGTCAAGCCTGTTTTACCACCTTCGGCGATCCCTGCTGCACTTTCTACATAAGAGGTTACGGTGGAGGTGCCGAAAATCGCACTGGTAAGGGTGCCAACCGCGTCGGTCGTCAGCGCTTTATCCAGGTTTTCGATTTCTCCTTTGTCGTTCATCAACTTAGCCTTGCGGGTTAAGCCGATGAGGGTGCCCATATTGTCAAAAAGTTCGACAATGGTAAAGGTAAAGATAATGGAGAATATGCCATACTGCCACGCGCCCATCAGGTCTAACTGCATAAACGTGGGCGCCATACTGGGAAGACTGAAGCTAACGATATCGTTGATCCCCTTGGGTGTCGGCACAGCACCAACAAACATTCCTAAAATCGTTGTGGTAATAATCCCGATAAGCATGGAACCTTTTACGTTCCTGGCCATGAGTACGGCGGTCAAAATCAAGCCGAAACACGCGAGTAATGGCTCTTTATTAACCAGGTGGCCTACTGTTACAAATGTCGCTTTATCTGCAATAATAATGCCGGCATTTTTTAGTCCGATAAAAGCAATAAATAAGCCGATACCTACGCCGATAGCACATTTTAGGTTCATGGGTACAGATTTGATGATGGCTTGTCGAATACCGCCGATGGTTAAGATGAGGAACAGGATACCTGAGAAAAATACCGCGCCAAGCGCAACCTGCCAGGAAAGCTGCAATACGCCTACGACATAGTAAGCAAAAAATGCATTCAGTCCCATACCAGGCGCTACGGCAATTGGGAAGTTGGCCCACACGGCCATAAGGGTAGTAGCTAATGCAGTCGCCCAAATAGTTGAAGCAATGGCAGCTTCTTTGGGAATTCCTGCATCTGCCAAAATGTTGGGGTTGACAAAAATGATGTACGCAAGCGCCACAAAAGTGGTCAAGCCTGCCAGCATTTCTGTCTTGACGTCTGTTTCCTTCTGACTGAGTTTAAACAGTCGATCAAGTATACCTTGGTCCATTTTTTCCCCTCCCGTTTATATGGTAAATCCATCTTATTGATGGCATTTCCCACAGCAGTCATGGACCTTCCCGCCATTTTTGTCTAAAACTTTTTCAGCAGCTTTTATGATGTTGTGATATCCAGTACAACGGCACATATGGCCGGAAAGTTCCCTCTTGATTTCCTCTTTGGTATACGATTGTCCGCTTTCCACCAAAGCAGTTGTTGTCATAACCAGTCCCGGAGTACAGAAACCACATTGCACAGCCGCTTCTTCTAAAAACGCCTCCTGCACCTGAGACAGCTTCCCCTCCTTGGCTTCGCCCTCAATTGTACGGATTTCTTTGCCATCCGCCCACACAGCCAGATAAATGCAGGTATCAAAAGGCTCGCCGTTAACGAGAACCGTACAAGCGCCGCATTCGCCTACGGCACAGCCTTTTTTCACCCCTGTCAGATCCAATCTGTTACGCAGCACATCTAACAACGACTCCCGTACATCAACTGCGAGAGTATGTTCCTTGCCATTAACGGTAAAAGCAATTCTTCTTGTCATCATTTCGCGGCACCCCCGGCTTTATGGCAAGCCTCCACAAAGGCTCGTTTACTTAATTCCTCCACGAGTTGCAGACGAAACTCTCTGGAAGCACGCCAAGAAGTCCGGGGATTAACTTCGGAAATGGCCATTGTTCCGATTTCCTCCACCAATTTATCATCAAACAGCCGGCCTTTGGCCAGTGCTTCCGTCTTGGGGCAGCGCAGGGGAGTGGGTCCGGCAACTCCTAAGGCCAGCCGGAAATCCTCCACCTTATTTTTACTAGTGAGTTTTAAGACAACAGCACAGCCTAAGGTAGCTATATCCATGGCATTGCGCATGGCATATTTGATATAGTGGCCGCTGAAGCCAGAATAGTTTTCTCTGGTAATCAAAATAGCGGTCAGAATTTCACCATGGGCTAAGTCTACCTTGCCCGGACCTTTGTAAAAATCATGAATGGAAACTAGCCGTTCTCCGGCAGAACCTTGAATTCTTAGCCAGGCATTCAGGGCAAATAAGGTCGACGCACTGTCAGCCGACGTTACTCCATTGCAAACATTACCGCCGATAGTACCGATATTACGTACCTGGGGCCCGCCTACCATACCTACCGCTTCCCCCAACACGGGAATATACTGCTGTACAATCACGTCACGGCTTATATGGGTAAAGCTAGTGCCTGCACCGATAACAATGATTCCATCTGAGGTCAGCGTTATCCCTTTCAGCTCCGGTATGCCGTGGATGCTTACCAATTCGGCTTCCGGCATTCGACCTTCATGAAGCTTGATTAGAATATCACTGCCACCGGAAATGATGACGGCACGGGGATTGGACTGCAATAACGCAATCGCTTCCTCCACCGTATATGCTTCTTCATACTTGGCAATATCGTACATCCCCGTCACCCCTTCTCTAAATTAAGCCTGCCGCCTTAAATTTTTCCACAAGCCGCTGCGGAGTCATGGGTACTTGATTAAACTTAACGCCGGTTGCATCTAAAATGGCGTTACGAATAGCAGGTGCAGGGGAAATGGCTGGCGGTTCACCCAAGGCTTTATTTCCATATGGACCGGTAGGCTCGTAGGTTTCGATAAATTCGGCGCCAATGTCCGGAGTATCCATTGTAGTCATTAATTTGTAGTCGAGCAGATTGTTATTTAAGGGTTTTCCTGTTTTGCTGTCAAAGAGCAGTTGTTCATACAACGCATAACCAATTCCCATGCTGACACCGCCGTGTACCTGACCGGCGGCCAGTTGAGGGTTAATTAGTTTTCCGGCATCATGGATGTTGTAAATTTCCAACACTTCTACCTTCCCTGTGGGTATATCCACTTCAACCTCAACAAAAGTACAGCCAAAAGCCAAAGCGTTTACCCTGGCATTATTGGTGACATCGGCCGTGATGGGGCTGGCAAAGACCGTATTATACCAACTATCAAGCGCGACTTCGGCAATCGGCATAATCTGTTCACCGCTATGCCGGTAAATAATCCAGCCGCCCTCAATATCCATCGCTGCTGCCGGTATGTCGGTCATACCCCAGGCATAATCAAGGGTTTTACGCTTAATTTCTTCTGCCGCTTTCTTTACGGCCATACCGGTTACATACGTCTGCCGGGACGCGTAAGAACCGGTATCGACCGGAGAAATGTCAGTATCCTGATCGGCAACAATGTTTACCATATTCATAGGAATGCCGATGGTCTCAGCAGCCATTTGGCAAAATACGGTGTCGCTGCCCTGACCGATTTCGGTAGCGCCGATTTGTACTTGCACTGATCCATCCTCATTCATAACAATACGGGCACCGCCAATTTCAAGTCCCACCGGGTGTGTGCCGGTGGCATAGGCAAAGTTAGCCATGCCAATGCCGCGGCGCTTAGGTCCTGTTTGGGTCTTGAGCAGGGCTTTTTTT
>CAZCEN010000137.1:3571-8830 GCA_964497205.1 uncultured Sporomusaceae bacterium | reverse complement strand
GACTTAGCTTCAGATGGGGTTTTAACCCACCTGAAGGTTAGTCGCCCTTATCCAGAGACTGAGCCGCTCGCCCGTGCCCGTAGGGGTATAACTCCCGCTTGGAGAAGAGGAAGTCTTAGAGCGGGTTAGTATCGGATAAATGTGCTTAAAATTGAGAGGAAATTACTTATGGCCTATGTCATAGCCGCCCTGATGGCAGGACTGAGTTTCGTGCTTAACCGGCTGTTTTTGCGGTATATTGGGCCAGTCACTGTTATAAGCCTTGGGCCAGTGGCTGAGGAAGCTTCTAAAACACTGTTTGCCTATTATCTAGGAGCCGAAATTGTCCTTGTGCACGCCGTGTTTGGTGCGATCGAAGCAGTGTATGACTGGCAGCAAAGCAATGGAAACAGCTTTATTGCGCCGACTTTGAGTTTGGCCGGGCATAGTTTTTTTGGTGCGGCTACAATGGGTGTTCTTTATGTAACTGGCAGCATTTGGCTGGCGTTAGCAGTAGGTATCTTTTTGCATTTGGCATATAACGTTACCATGGTCAGACTTATTCCATAAATGTAAGAAGAAGTTAGACTCCCCCTCTAAAGCAAAGTCTACCGATGGCAGATGGTACAGCGTAAAAATCAGGAAAGAGGGATAGCCCATGAAAATTTTTTATACTTGCGAATATTGTGGTGAGCATATTGATACATTAGAAGTAGATCAGGTAGATGAAACTAAGTTTGGATTTGATTGCTTGACTGCCCAAGAACGCCAGGATATAATTAAGACTGATATTGCTGAAAATGCCATGTACGTAAAGTCACTGTGTGATACCTGCATTACTTCTATGGGGCTGGATGACAATATCATGCTAGGAGTGACGTCTACCAATAGAAGTTATATTCACTAAACTTCGTATTAACTTTTAAGCATAAATATAGGGCTTTAGCCTAGGCTAAAGCCCTTTTAGCACTACCTGAGGTATGAGGTTTTTATATGGGAGAGAAAACTATGCTGACACTATTCGCAGCTTTGCAAGAGGATAAAGCCTTACAGCGGGCACAAGCTGCGTTTGCGGCGGCAAACGCTCAAAGTTTAATTTACGGCCTCACCGGCCCACAGAAAAGTGTACTCGTGGCCGGTTCCTTTCAAGCGTCTGCTAGGCCGACAGTAATCGTAACAGCCAGCCAGGAGGCTGCCGAAATCTTAAGAGCCGATTTTTCCGCTCTTTTGCCGGAGGTGCCGGTAGTAGAATTACCGGCAATTGATATTGTAACATTTGCCGCGGCGGCTAAAAGTGTTGAATTGGCTGCCAAACGTATGGATGTTCTAAGCCGGATGGCCAGAGGCGAAAAAATTATTATTTTAGTCACTGCCGAAGCGGCCATGCAGAAGGTGCTGCCAAAACAAGAATTCTTGAACAGCCGGCTAGCATTAACTAGCGGCGGGCAAGTAAACCGGGAAGATCTGATTCAATCCTTAGTGGAATTTGGTTATGAACGGGTCGATCAGGTAGATGGTGCCGGGCAGTTCAGTGTACGGGGCGGCATTATTGATATATTTGCCGTTAACCGGAGTTTGCCGCTGCGGCTTGAGCTGTTTGGCGATGAAATCGATTCTTTGCGAGAATTTGAGGCTGATACTCAGCGTTCGGTACAAGATCTACCATTGGCAGATGTTATGCCGTTAACCGAACCTGAACATAGCGGTAAGCCGGCCGTATTTGTTTCGTACTTACCGGCAGGCGCTACTATTGTAATGGATGAACCGGCTCGGCTTAGAGAACAAATGACTAAGCTGGTTAAGGAAAACCCGGAAATAAAACGCCGGGTTTTTGGCTGGAATGAGTTGATTACTGCCAGTCAAGCTTATAATGTAATCTATTTATCACTGCTTCTTCAAAAAATACCTAATACCCAGCCGACTGAGATTGTCAGTATTACGGCCAAAGGCATTGCGCCGTTCCACCGCCAGATTGATATGCTGATCAGCGAAATTAAAGGTTGGCAGGATAAAAAATATAATATTGCCCTGTTTATGCCCAACCAGGATAAAGCAGTAAATATTCAGCAGAATTTAACGCAGGAAGGGATAACCACCATTATGGCCGAGAGCGGCCAAATGCCGCTGATTCCAGGAGCTGTTATCGTTTCAACAGGGGCATTATCCGGTGGTTTTGAATTTCCGCACGCTAAATTAGTAGTTTTAACTGAGCTGGATATATTTGGACGACAAAAGAAGAAACGCCGTCCCCGGGTCGGTAAAGACCAGCAGATTACTTACTTCCGCGATATCAATATAGGGGATTATGTCGTTCATGTAAATCATGGCATTGGTAAATATGTGGGTGTAGAAACTCTGGAAGTAGGCGGAGTTCACAAGGATTACCTGCATATCCGTTATGCCGGTGATGACAAGCTGTATGTACCTACAGATCAAGTAGGTCTTCTGCAAAAGTATATTGGCGCTGAGGGCGAGGTACCGCGGCTTAGCAAAATGGGCGGCAGTGATTGGCTTAAAGTTAAGACTAAAGCCAAAGCGGCTGTAGCCGATATGGCGAAAGAGCTAATTCAACTATATGCTGAACGCCAACTGCAGGTAGGTTATGCTTTTCCGCCGGACACTCCCTGGCAGCGTGAATTTGATGATTCTTTTCCATTCGAAGAAACACCGGACCAGTTGCAAGCTATCGTCGAGGTTAAGCGCGATATGGAGCAACCGCGTCCTATGGATCGATTGTTATGTGGAGATGTTGGCTTTGGTAAAACAGAGGTAGCCATTCGCGCCGCCTTTAAAGCGGTTATGGGTGGTAAGCAAGTCGCAGTGCTTGTGCCGACTACCGTTCTTGCCCAGCAGCATTATCAAACCTTTAGTTCCCGGTTTGCTGATTTTGGTATAACCGTGGGTGTTGTCAGCAGGTTTAGAACTGCCAAAGAACAAAAGGCCACCTTGCAGAAACTTGCCCTTGGTCAAGTCGATGTATTAATCGGAACTCATCGTATTCTTCAATCTGATGTTGTGTTCAAAGACTTGGGGCTGTTGATTGTGGACGAGGAGCAACGGTTTGGTGTTGCCCAAAAAGAAAAGATGAAACGGTGGCGGGCCAATCTTGATGTGCTGACATTAAGCGCCACTCCCATCCCGCGTACTTTACATATGTCGCTAGTCGGTGCCCGGGATATGAGCATTATCGAGACACCGCCCGAAGACAGATTTCCGGTACAAAGTTATGTTGTTGAATATAATGAAGAAATTATCAGGGAAGCCATTGTCCGCGAATTAAAACGCGGCGGCCAGGTGTATTTTGTTTATAACCGGGTTCAAACTATTGATAAAGTACGCCAGCGCCTGACAGAAATTTTGCCTGATGCCAACATAAAAACGGGTCATGGCCAAATGCCCGAAGAACTCTTAGAACAGGTTATGCTTGATTTTTATGAAGGCCGGGACGATGTGCTAATTTGCACGAGTATAATTGAAAATGGTCTTGACGTGCCTAATGCCAATACTATTATTGTGTATGACGCCGATCATTTTGGTTTGTCGCAGTTATACCAAATGCGAGGACGGGTGGGCCGTTCCCACCGGATGGCCTATGCCTACTTTACCTACCGCCGGGATAAAGTACTTACCGAAGTAGCTGAAAAACGTCTGCAGGCGATTAAGGAATTTGCCGAACTGGGATCAGGCTTCAAAATAGCTATGCGCGATTTAGAAATACGTGGGGCCGGCAATATTTTGGGGCGTGAGCAGCATGGCCATATTGTTAGTGTCGGTTTTGAGATGTACTGCCGTCTCCTGGACGAAGCTGTCGAGGAACTCAAAACAGGAAAAGTCTATGCGCCGCCACCTGAACCTAGTATTGAGCTTACAGTAGATGCTTATCTTACCGGCGGCTACATTAGTGATGCTATGCAGAAGATTGAAATATACCAGCGAATTGCCGCTATCCGGGATGAAAATCATTTGACTGAATTGACGGATGAATTAATTGATCGGTTTGGCGAACCCCCCTTGCCGGTAATCAATCTCCTCAAGGTCGCCAGAATCAAGAATTTAGCCCGTCATCTTGGGATTCGTTCGATAGCCGAACGTAATGGACGGGTAGAAATTATTTTTGAAAATCCCAATATAGTGCCAGAAGGCTTATTGCAGGCTAAGAATTTGTTTCCGGGAAAACTGGCATTTGTACCTGGTCCCCCTGAAGCTATGCGCCTTACAACCGCCCGCTTGAGCCTGTCAATAATGGATGCTCTGGTAAAGCTATTTTTAATTTTGGCCGGGTTTGAAAATATGGGAAATATGTCAACTTCATTACCTATTTTGGGCCAGAAAAATGAATAAAACGTATTAGCAGGATATATACTACTATCAATGAACGATTAGAAATTACTAAGTAATTCCTGATGCTGTTTGGCCTTGTAAGTCTGTTTCGATTGTTTCTGCAAAAATTGTCTCAACCGTAAATTTAGTTGGCTAACGCTGTAGAAAGGGGGATACTGGTGAAAGCAACCGGAATTGTACGCAGAATTGACGATTTAGGCCGAGTTGTAATACCGAAAGAAATCAGACGAACCTTGAGAATCCGTGAAGGCGATCCGCTGGAAATATACGTTGATCGTGAGGGTGAGGTAATCCTAAAAAAATACTCTCCTGTCGGGGAGTTAGGGGATTTTGCAAAAGAATATGCTGATTCTCTGTATGAAGCTGTTGGCCATATCATTCTGATTGCTGACCGCGACAATGTAGTAGCTGTCGCTGGTGCTTCAAAAAAGGAATTTTTGAATAAGCCTCTCGGCCCAGCAGTTGAAAAAGTAATGGAAGAGCGAAAATCTGCCCTCATCACCAATCCAGGTGAATACAAACATTGTAAGGGCTGTGCTGCCCAGTGCGACGATGAAGAAACCTGTAAATTTACTTCTGAAGTCATTGCGCCAATTATTGTTGAAGGCGATGCTATCGGCGCAGTTATTATTTGTTCCAAAGAGGCTGGGACTCAGATGGCTGACATGGAAGTTAAATTAGCCGAAACGGCAGCCGGATTCCTTGCCAAACAAATGGCTCAATAAATATTTACACAGCATTCGTATGACGTAAGTAGCGGACACTAACAATTCTGTTAAGTTCGCTACTTTTGTGTTATCCGATGACAGGCCGATTCTAAAACTCCTTCTGCCGTAGGAGTTAAGAACGGCTAAGTCCCTGGATAAGAGCGACTAACCTTCAAATGAAAAAGCGTCATTTGAAGCTAAGTCTTCTTTATCCGATGACAAGCCGATTCTA
>CAZCEN010000137.1:0-3471 GCA_964497205.1 uncultured Sporomusaceae bacterium | reverse complement strand
TGAAGCTAAGTCTTCTTTATCCGATGACAAGCCGATTCTACTAATAATTCATTATAAGACTCACGGGAGGAGTAAGTTCTGTAATTAGTGTTTTATTGACAGAGAGATTTTGCTATAATAGTGAAAGTGGCCAAATTAGGCCAAATATTGGAGAGGAATGACTCGGTTGAGTAAAGATACATTTTTAAAAGGCGCACTTATTCTGACAATAGCCGGGGTTATCGTCAAAATAATTGGTTCAGTTAACCGCATTTTACTATCTCGTCTGCTAGGCGGCGAAGGGGTAGGCCTCTACCAAATGGCTTACCCTATATACTTGCTGGCACTGAGTGTTTCTTCAGCGGGAATTCCTGTAGCAATTTCGATTATTGTTGCTGAAAAACTGGCACGAAGCGATTATCGCGGTGCAAACCGCGTATTCCGTATTTCACTTGGCGTGTTAGCTGCTACCGGCTTGTTGTTCACCTTTCTCTTATATTATGGTGCCGGCTGGCTGATTGAGCATCATTTTGTCCGTGATGCCCGTGCGTATTATGCTATTGCCGCCTTGGCTCCGGCTATCTTCTTTGTTACCGTATTATCAAGTTACCGTGGTTATTTCCAAGGACTCCAAATGATGACCCCGACCGCTGTTTCCCAGATCTTTGAGCAGCTATTCAGGGTTGTTACTATGATTGCTTTTGCCTATATTTTGTTGCCGCGCGGCCTCGAATATGCTGCTGCCGGTGCCAGCTTTGGCGCAGGTCCGGGTGCCGCTGCCGGATTGTTAGTACTCTTATATTTTTATTGGAAGCACAAACCGGGATTTAATCACAAGATGGAAACCCAGCCACAGATTACCCAGGAATCCAGCGTTAGTATTATCAGCCGCATTATAAAACTGGCGCTGCCGGTATCTCTTGCTAACATTATGCTGCCGGTAGTATCTAATATTGACCTCTTGATTGTGCCTGCGCGTTTGGAAGTAGCCGGTTACACTGTGGAACAGGCTACCGAACTGTTCGGTTATCTTACCGGGATGGCTGTACCGCTTGTTAATTTGGCAACCATTCTGACGGCATCCTTGGCAGCTAGCTTAGTACCGGCTATTTCCGAAGCCTATACTCTTGGTGATAAACAGCGAATTTATCAACGTACTGCAACTGCTATGCGTATTTCTAACTTAATTACAATTCCCAGTTTTGTTGGCATGTGGTTATTAGCAACACCTATTTCACTAATGTTATACGGTACGCCGAATGCTGGTATGTCGATTGCTATCCTGGCCGTTGGAATTTTCCTTTTGGGTATTCATCAAGTAACAACTGGCGTTCTCCAAGGTTTGGGGCATACTGCTATACCCGTTATCAATATGGCTGCTTCCGCTGTAATTAAAATTATTATGAGTTGGATTCTTACTGCACTGCCAGCACTCGGCATTATGGGTGCTGCCTGGGCAACTGTCGCTGATTTTGGTGTTGCGGCTTTACTGAATATGTTTTTCGTGTATCGCTATGTAGGCTTTACTTTAGATATCAAGGATACCTTCAAAGCCGTAGTTGCATCGGCTGTTATGGGGGCAGTTGTTCTCCTATCCTATGATGCACTTATGACCTATACCCTCAAGAATACGCTGGCCACACTAGGCTCCATTACAGCCGGAGGTATTGTATTTGGCATGGTTTTACTGCTAGTCGGCGGTGTGCAAGCCAAAGATATTGAGCAAGTGCCTCGAGTTGGCGAAAAATTGACGGATATTTTGATTAAGATAAGACTGTTGAGGCGATAATATGGGAATTACTATTGTTGGGCTTGGGCCTGGTAGTTTTAAGCATATAACTTTGGAGACATGGGATCTTTTATCAAATGCGGAGACGCTGCTTTTGCGTACGGCTAAACATCCTTGTGTAGAGAAGCTTACGGCACAAGGAATCGGGTTTACTAGTTTTGATCATCTTTACGAGCATGCCCACGATTTCTGTAGCTTATATGAGGAAATAGCCAAAAGTGTTATCGAGAGGGCACGGCAGGGCGAGGAAATCGTTTATGCCGTACCCGGCAGCCCGTTAGTGGCGGAAAAAACGGTAGAGCTTATCAGAGCCAAGGCTAATACAGCGGAAGTAAGTCTCACAATTAGTCCTGCAATGAGCTTCCTTGAGGTATTATATACAAGACTAGGTATTGACCCTATAAATGGCCTAACCATCGTTGATGCGGCTGATTTAGCGATGTTGCCGCCCGATTTGGCCACAGGTCTTGTAATTACCCAGGTATACAGTCATCAGGTGGCCTCTGAGGCCAAACTTACATTAATGGATTATTATGGTGACGAATATCAAGTTACTGTCGTCCGCAATTTAGGGCTGCCGGATGAAGAAGTTGCTGAAGTTATGTTGTTCGAACTTGACCGTCTGCCGGTTATTGATCATCTAACCAGTGTTTATGTGCCGGCCCGCCCGGTGCGGAGTAAAGTTTTCTCCTTGGATCCGGTTGTCGATGTTATGGCAAGGCTGCGTTCGCCTGGTGGTTGTGTCTGGGATATTGAACAAACTCATTTAAGTCTTAGACGTTACATTGTAGAGGAAGTATATGAGGTACTGGAAGCTATTGAATTAGCCGATGGCGTTAAATTGTGCGAAGAACTCGGCGACTTATTGCTCCAGATTGTTTTTCATGCCCGTATTGCCGAAGAAAGCGGCGGTTTTACCATGCAAGACGTTATTGACACAGTAACGGAAAAAATGGTGCGGCGTCATCCTCATGTTTTTGGCTCGGTTACGGTACGTGATGCTGCCGAAGTTGTTCTCAATTGGGAACAAATCAAAAAGCGGGAAAAGGCATTGGAGCGTACCGGCGTACTTGACGGGATTCCTATTGGTTTACCCAGCTTAATGACGGCTTACAAACTACAAGCCAAGGCAGCAAAAGTTGGTTTTGACTGGGATAATATCGCCCCGGTGTGGGACAAGGTATTTGAGGAATTGCAAGAGCTTAGGGAGGCAGCGGCTTTGCCGGCGACTGAACGGGAGCAGGAAACCGAAGGCGAACTAGGGGATGTACTGTTTGCTGTTGTCAATTTAGCTCGATTTATGGGAATTGATCCGGAGACAGCGCTTAACGTTACCAACAATAAATTTCGTAAGCGGTTTACCTACATTGAGACTAAGCTCAAAGAACAAAAATGCCGCTGGGAAGACGTGGATTTAGCTTCACTTGACAATTTATGGGAGGAAGCGAAGAGAAAAATGTCGCTAGAATGAGTTTTTTTACCATTTTTTTTATTTGAAGCAGGAATAAAAAGTTGCGTAGCGAATAAAGCTATTCGTAATCGATTTATGTTAGGGGGAGCAATATAGTGAATAAAACTGACCTTGTCAAAGCCGTAGCCCAAAAGGCTGATATGACTCAAAAGGATGCTGAAAAATCAATTAATGCTGTATTTGCCGCTATTGAAGAAGCTTTAGCCAACGATGATAAAGTACAAATCATTGG
>CAZCEN010000136.1:0-8842 GCA_964497205.1 uncultured Sporomusaceae bacterium | reverse complement strand
TCTTTTTTCGCCTTACGCACTGCATCCTGCGCCTGATTACGACAGACGCTGCACGCATAGCGGGGAATAACGGCGGCAAAGGCGTTTTTTACACCGAAGCGATACCCCTCAGCCTGAGTAGAAATGGTGTTATAGCCATGGCAATGTGGACAAAGCCTCACTGTCTCCAATTGGCTTTCCTGAATGCCGCTATCGTCATAGTAAATATTCCGCCGGCGCTGCCAATAGTCTCCCGACTTGGCTATCGCTTCATTACGAAGTATGTTACGTCTTTTCCAGATATCCCGCCATTCGGAAACTAATTTAGCGATATACTTGGTATTTGTATCAGACTGGCGCGGACAGCGAACAATATCTGGTTCAACTACCCTGCTATAATCCAGACCGGCCATCGCCAGAATAATCCCAGTATTAACATAAGGCAGGGCATCTTCAATGGAATAGCCACCCTCAAGCACGGCAATATCGGCTTGCAGTTTTTCTGCTAAACGCGCATAGCCTTGCGCCGTGACTGCCATATTGGCGAGTGGATCGCTATAATGATTATCCTGCCCGGCAGAGTTAATAATAATGTCTGGTTTAAAATCTGCAAGTATTGGCAGCACTAAATTGTCCAATACATAATGCAGCCCCATATCGGTAGTTCCCGGCGGCAGCGGAATATTTACTGTGGAGCATAAGGCTCCCGGACTGCCTAACTCAGCCATTGCGCCTGTTCCCGGATATAGAGTGCGACCATCTTGGTGAAAAGATATAAACAAAGTATCCGGATCATTATAAAAGACATCTTGGGTTCCATCGCCGTGATGTACATCGGTATCAACAACAGCTACCCGGTTTAGACCATAATGGCGCCGCAGATATTCAATCATAACAGCTTCAATATTAATAGTACAAAAGCCCCTGGTGCCATGCACCACCCGCATAGCATGATGCCCCGGCGGCCGCACCAGTGCAAAAGCATTTGTTACTTCTTTACGCATAACCGCTTCAGCCGCCGCAATAGCCCCTCCAGCCGAAACCAAGTGAGCATCGGTAATCAGCGACGCAAGATCCGGAACACCGATATGCACCCGCTCAGCATCAGTCAGACTGGCAAGCTGTGGCCGGTACTCCTTAATAGCCGGTAAATCCAAAAGCCCCTCTTCGACAATTTGATCCCGTGTATATAGCAGGCGTTCTTCCCTCTCCGGGTGAGAAGGTGTTATTGACCAGTCAAACGCCGGAAAAAAGACCAACCCTAATGATTTATCACTCATTGTCCTGCCTCCGCATCTGCACCGGCATCAATACCCCTGGTTTCAACTGTAGTCTACACGTCATAATTTTACCAACTGTATTAAAACCGCGTATTACATTAAACTGCTCTTCGTATAGATGTTCACTATGAGCAGCAACCTCAAGCATCCCCCCAGCTTTAGCACGTTCTGCAAGATGAGTCTCACCAGCCTGCCATGCATCGGCAAGTGTAAACCGGTGTTTATCTAGTTCCCGCTTAACACCTAATTCCGGCACTGTATAGAATCCTTGTGCCGTATCAGCCCTAAGCGTTATTTCAGTCGTTGGTCTAGCCGAAGCAGCACCAATGGCGTTGGCCACCATGTGTCCTAGCGGTATCTGCCATGGCAGTTCCAGTTGCTCGGCTACCAGCGGCACAAGCCCACCAGCAGCGCCACCAGCCCCAATAATCAGTTCGGGGGTAAAAGTCTGGCCGTGAACAATATCTTCCACTTTGTACACAGGTCTTGCTGCCTGCTCAGCCATCATGCACTGTATCGACTGACATATAGTATTTACGGCCAAGCGCAGGGTTTCCCACGCAGCATCCTCCAGAGTCTGCTCCGCTGTGGCTACTAATGCCATCGCCTGCTGCGCCAGCGGCAAGTCGCCATAGTCGGTTAAACCCGCCACCCTAAGAGCGTCGGTCACCGCAGGTGCTGAGCCGCCATTAGCCATCGCCGGGCCAAGACGCATAGGCCCTACAACCAACTTTCCGTTCTCACGCCGCACATAGCTGTCACCGCCAATACCTACCGAGCGCAGCCAAAAAGACCTGACTGCCGTGGGATATTGATTTACCCTTGCCCCGCCTACGGCAAACAACGGCACACCGTTTTCCCATAAAGCAATATCTGTCGTAGTACCGCCAATATCTAAAGATATTGCCGATTCTGTCGTAGTAGCCAAGGCCATAATACCGAGGACACTTGCTGCCGGTCCGGTAAAAATTGCCTCTACCGGTACGGACTTAGCTGCCGTCAGCGGCAATGTCCCACCATCAGCTTTTAAAACATATACCGGGGCAGTAATGCTCCGCTCGGTAAGCGCCGCCTCAATCGCTGCAGCAAATTTACCAAAGGTCCGCCATACAGCAGAATTATAATAGGCCGAATTAATCCGCCTGGGGTAATTCAACGAACCGGATGCTTGAGCCCCCAGTGTTATGTATTCAGGATGCAAACACTCATTTACCCAGTCGGCTGCCGTTTGCTCCTGCACCGGATTGCGAACGGCAAATTTACCAGCCACGGCGGCAACCGAAAAGTCTTTTAATTCCCGGCAAACAGCTGCAATTTCTTCTTTCACCGGTCTTGCCTTTTCCCGTCCGCGATGGTCAGTATAACCAGAAAGAAAGTGCGGCTTTCCAGGCGTCAGCTCCTCGACGTTTAGTCCGGGACCTGCAAGAAGGAATAGCGCCACTTTATCGGTTTTTTCCTCAATCAAAGCATTTGTTACAATAGTTGTCGACAACGCCACCCGGCGGATTGCTTTCGCATCCACGCCAACAAGCACCTGATCAATGGCCGTAACAATTCCACTCAGCAACTCATGATGCGTAGTCGGGGTTTTGGCCGTTTTTAGCACCTGGCCATTGGTAACTACCACCGCATCCGTAAATGTCCCGCCAACATCTATTCCCAGCAACATCTTTTCCGCCTCCAAATCAAGCTAGGCCGGCTACTTATATACAGCACAGCCAATTGCCCCATTCAGTTGGGGATATTTTGGCACGATCACTTCCACACCCATTTCCCGGGTAATAAATTCCTTAATAGCGGTTCCCAGTGCGACTCCGCCGGTAAAAACTATTGTATCGCTTTTCAATGCACTAAGCATCGGTTTTATCCGTTTATAAATCGTATAGTTGACACCGGCGGCTAATTCCGCCGTACTATACCCTTCAACAATCCGGCCGATAAGCTCTGATTCACCGAAAATTGCACAGGTCGCGCTGAGCTCAACCGGATTTTCGCAGTAATCTGCCAGTTCTTCAAGACTAATACCTAATACAGCAGCCATGTTTTCCAGATAACGTCCAGTGCTTGCCGCACATTTATCGTTGGTCTGAAAATCAACCATCCGCCCTTTGCGTACCTTAATTACCTTACTGTCCTGACCACCCAAATCAAGCAGTGTAAAATCAGTCAGGCCTGTTTGATGTATTACTCCAAGCATATGGGCTTTAAGCTCAGGAATGACTGTTGCACCAACAATATTTATAGTATTACGTCCATAGCCGGTAGCTGTCAGGGTTGTAATTTCAGAGAACCCCAAAGCTTCAAAATTTACTGCCAAACCGTTTTCTGTCCGTTGTCCGTAATCCCGATAAAACTTGGCAGTCTCATATATATCCGCCGCTTTTAGTTCCTTAAAAGTGTCATCCATAATAACTAACTTAACACTACGGCTACCTAAATCTATTCCACAGCGCATTTTGCATCCCCTCTAGCGAAGCATTTCAAGAAAGCTGTCAATTCTAAGGCGGGTTCTGGCATCGATCTTACCTGGCTTATCGCCTTCAATCGTTATAATAGGCACATCGAGCTTCTCCCGCAAAATGATATCCTCAATCTGACGAAAGCAAAAACTCTGTACATAATGAATAATTCCGTCCAAGTTTCGCCGCTCAATCTCAGTTTTAATATCCTTAATCCGGCCAAATACACCATAAGGATACGTATACTCGCGGTATTGTTCCACAATATCATCGGTTGCAAAAGGCATGGCAAACTGCCGTTGCACTTCGTTGTACACAATCCTTGCGCCCATCGTTTCCAAATAAGGATATAGATCCGTAAAAATCGGCGGCACACCGATATAGCCCAATCTGAGGTCGTCAGCATACTCGGAAGCATTGGCTGTCTGGGTCAAAAAACTGTCAACATCTTTCTCAAAGGCCGGTACATCGCTGTTAAAATCGCTGCAGCTTACCTGGTACAAATGATTATGGAAACCGCTGACGACGTTTTCTTCCCAAGTCAATCTGTCAACTTCAGCTACCTTAAGCCTGAGCTTGTCCAATTGCCGTTTTACAGTTGTTACAGCTTCCCAATTAGTCCCCAGTACTGACATAAGCTTTTCCATTTGTAGTTTTAACAAGTCATAATCTTTGTCAAAAGGATACGCAAACGGGATTGTTTCAATTCCTGCCAATTCATACGTTTCCATTAAGGCATGCGTATTACTGCAATCACCTTGAGTAACGGCTATAACCTTATCGATACCGCCAAAGCTGTCATTAAGCTCCTTATTTACCACAACAGAGTACAAGCCCTTTATCCAACCACAAATATTTCTGGGGTATCCGGCTTCCTCAGCTGTTTCCACCATACGTCCTGCTTCCGGACTGGTTATAAATATATTGTTAAGATCGACAGGAATATGTCCTGCCGCCAGAATAATCTCGACCGGCACAGTAGTTGTAATGCCGATGCGGGCCATACCTTTTCGCCTCCTAGATATATAAGACAGAGGATAGTGCCCTACCCTCTGTCTTGTGCAAAATTCTTATTGTGCGGTAGCTTTTTGTGCAGCTATTCCGTAGTTTTTTATAATAACAATAGGGGTTTTTTGACTGGCATTACCAAAAGGATTGTCAATCAGTATCCGTGCTAATTCCTTAGGATTAAGCCCCTGTGTCACTCCTAGTACAGCCGCCCGCTTAAGGTCATTCACATCAGCCACAGCAGCGCCGTAACAGCCCAGCCGTTTTTTTATAGCTTCCGCCACCCCGTTAGGATCAGCCGGTCCATATACCAAACACTTATCAAAAGGCGGCATCGTGCCGGTAACATCATCAATTAATGCTGCCTGTTCACCAGCCAGCTCATAAAACACGCCATTTTTTCCTACTAATTTCGCCAACATTCCTAAAAACATAGCCCAAGCTACCCGCCAAGTGCCTTCCGCATCCATAGCACTTTGCATGCCATATGAGCTTGATAAACTGCCCTTCTGGGGCACAAACCGGCATAGTACCCTCGCCATCAGCGACAGTTTCATGTCTTCCGGACGGACAAACCGTCCCTGGGTAATAGCAACAACACTTTCGGCCACTGAAACTACATCATTAGGGCCAATGTCATCTTTTGCGTATTTTTCAATAATATCAACAATATCATCTTTATCTGTAAGTATCCGGGTAGGTACCGGTTTCAGCTCCAACACCTGCTCTGTCATATGTATATCCCCCTATCTGGCTGCAGCCTCACTGGCAGCAAGAGCCTTCTGTATTTCGGCAGCTGTCATAACCAACCGTGCTTTGTCAATATACCAAGGGCTGCGGGCAACTACCTGAAAAACAATGTCTATTGGCATGTCTACCATATCGGCAAGCGCCGTTTTGATGTCGCCTGCCTTTGCTGTAAATTTCACTGTCAAAATTATGGAGCCCCCGGTAGTCTTAGGAACAATATAGGCTTCCCAATAGCCGTCGTTACGGTTGACGCTATCCAGTGTCAACCGTGTATCTGTATCAACTGCGTCAAATTGCTCATAGGGCAAAAAGTGGCGCGAAAACACATCCATAAGAGTACCGTCTTGGGTACCGTCATTGACAAAAGGTATTGTTGTTGTAAACGTTGCCGTATCCTGTGTCTTCTCTTTAAGACTAAATTCAGTACGTTGATCAACAATAAAATTAAAATGAGCATCCCCTTGATTGGCAATAAACAACCATATGCCAACAACTGCTACCAGCACAAGAATAATCAAAACAATTAAAAATTCCACACTACTGCCTCCGTATCCGGGTATCGGCAAGAAACCCTTAAAATTAAACTTTTACACAATAATCCTGTAAGTTAACTATTTCAAACTTAGGTAAAAACTCCTGAGACCGCGAGGACTCGATAGCACAAGCAGTAAACCTCTCAGCCCGTGGTAAATCAGCAGAAAAACATAACCGGACTTTACCTTGAGCTCGGGTAGCCAGCTTGTCGTGCTGAGCCAATTCGGTACGTGCCTCAGCCGCTGTTTCTCTAGCCGGGTTGATAAGTACCACATCAGGCCCCATAACATCCTGAATTACAGAACTAATAAAAGGGTAATGTGTACATCCAAGGATTAGAGTATCCACTCCGGCTTGTTTTAGTGGTATTAGATATTCCCTGGCTGCCGCTTCGATCTCAGGCCCTGACAACTTTTCCTGCTCAATAAGTGGAACAAATTGGGGACAAGCCTGAGGAAAGACAATCACATCAGGGTTCTCGGCTTTGATTGCTTTTTCATGTTTACCGCTGTTAATTGTTGCTTCAGTTGCAATAACAGAAATATGGTTGTTACGACTGGCCTTAAGTGCGGCCTTGGCACCATTATTTACCCCGATTGATAAAAAAGGCATTTCCTTTTTTGCTTGTTCCAAACCGAGAGTTGTCATAGTATTACATGCAACTATTGTCATCTTAACTTTTTGTGCTAAAAAGAAAGTTAAAATTTCATTCATGAACTGTAAAATTTCAGCTGGCGGCCTCGATCCATAAGGAATGCGAGCAGTATCGCCAAAGTATATAATATCTTCCCCGGGTAGTAAACTTAAAACTTCTTTAACGACAGTAAGCCCACCCAGTCCGGAATCAAAAATTCCGATTGGCGCATTGTCTCCCATGACGCCACCTCCTATCAAATTAGTCTTTCTTGGCGCCATATATAATATGCAGCAGCCGCTACTGTTGACAAGGAATCTGCCAACCAGTCTACATTGTTTTAAAAGGGTAATTCAATTTCTCAAAGTACTTATCCGGCAACCGAATAACCTTGCCTTGTTTGTCAGTAAACGCGTTTTGAGTACGTCCGGTAGCCAAAAGCATATTATCTTCTTCTCTGAGCACCCTGTATGTAAAGACCATTTTTACTTTTGACACCTCAGCCAAAACAGCTTCAATGAGAATATAATCGTCAAACTTGGCTGATGCCCGATACTTACAGTCCACATCGGTTATCGGAAAAACTATATTATCATCCATCATGTCATTGAGTAAAATACCTATCTGGCGCAAATACTCCACTCTAGCCATTTCAAACCAGCGAAAATAATTGGAGTGGTGAACCACCCCCATCATATCTGTTTCAACAAACCTTACCTTTTCTCGTACTGTAATCATAGCTTACTATCCTATCCTTTTCATTACTGAAATACGGTTTAGGCTTAGCCAACATAATAGCAGCTAAACCCCTTCCCTTAAGCATAAGAAAAAAAGCACGCTATCAGCATGCTGGTAGAAGAATTTACATGTTTATTGTACTCTTCCATGGACAATTTTGTCAATGCCAGATTAACTTTGAGTTTGGACAAACTAATACCGGAGGTGAATTATAATGGCTATTATTAAACAAAGTATTCATGACAGTGCTGCATCTAGAAAAGTAACGTTCGGCAACAAAAAAAATACGACCAACCACTCCAGCGATCATGACAAAAACGATCAAACCGCCCCCCTAAGACCAAACAAAGACGAGGAGTAATAGTATGACAACAACTTACAAAGTACTTATAGACGGTCAGGACACCGGCGAAACAGTAATTGCCAGTAACTATGCCGATGCTTATTTCGATGTCGCCAGTACCGTTCCGCTCACATATCACACAGATGTTAAGCTAGTCCCCATAGAAGCCCCTCCGAAACACCATCACCCAGCCCATTTAGAAGACCAACCCGCAATTACACAAAATCAAAATGTATATGACAATCTTTCCGAATAGACTAAAAAACAGCCCTCATTTTCTTCGGCGAAATGAGGGCTGCTTTTAAGTATCCGCAAAAAAAAGCCCTTGCGCTCAGCAAGGTAAACGAATGGGAGTATATGTTAAACAAAGGAGTAGAGAGAATGGCATTACTGCCATTACCTTAATATTACAGCACTTATTAAAACAAGTCAATAATAATTATCTTTAAATATTAATTGTTATTTCTATTGACTAATTCAGATATTGGAAATTAACTTCTGTATCAACTCTCCACCAATTAAGCGATTTATACGGTGTGTTTAGAATTCTATACTTCCAATATTTTATTTCTCCTGGTTCTAATTGGAGCACATCAGAAGAAAATTTTGCAGACGCAACCAGTTCTCCTTCATTATTAAAAACATTCATGTGCATCCAATTCGTCCGGGGAATATATTTATTGGTGTCATTGTACCAATAACCATAAACAATTAACGTGCTGCCTTCATAATAAACACGCTCCGCCGTAAATCTTAAATCACCTTGTATTCCGGACGCGTAAGCCGCTGTAGCGATGAAGAGAAAAACAAAAGTAACCACCATAATAATGCTAGTTTTTTTCATTTTACAAGTCACTCCTTTCTATAGTGTTTAACCATCCAAGAGTCACGAGTACTGAAAGCACCTAGCATATTATACTTATTGGCTATTCCACATGTTACTGAGAACACCACTCTTGTATAAGGTTTTATTGTTCTCATACCAAAATTCTTTCGCATCTAACCAACAAAAACAAAAAACACCCGCAAAAAGTGAGTGTCATGTTCCCTAAAACTTCACAGAAGCAGAGAACCAAGTTATTAGGAGCGCCAGCGACGCTAGAACTTGTGTGAATCG
>CAZCEN010000135.1:0-8896 GCA_964497205.1 uncultured Sporomusaceae bacterium | reverse complement strand
CCAAGTAAGCTTTCTTCGTAATTATCAATTTGATAATAAAATAAAGTTAGCCGCAGGGAGTTACAAGTTAAAAAAGATCTTGATTTTTGTGAAACCGGATAAGATGCAGCAGGGTAGCTTTACCCCTTATCAAATTGATAGAAATTATCATTTTGATAAGGGAAAAGCTGTATTCTTTGAGAAATTAAACTGATTTTTTAGAATTTTAAAGTCAAGAAAAAGATATTGTGATGTAGTCATTCCGGACTATATTATGGCCTATATCCGGGCCGCCACCTGTCTGGATCAAGTTGGTTCCTATGGTTCCAGATGAACTTTTGGCATGGTTTTTGCAAGATATTGGTAATGAAAAAGTGTGAGGCACAAGCGCGGAACTAGCAAAGATGCCTAGCGTTAATGGATTACCGACCAAATGACAGAAGGAGATCCAGAACCGGCCAAATAGCGAAGTAGTAAGTCATTAAAAATGGCAATAGTCGAAAATTTCCGTGGAGCCGAATGAACAGCAATATGCAAAAACTGACGTTGCCTGGACGGCGTAAGAGGTAGGGATATGAGAGAAAATAAGACAATAGGCGGCATAATTGTTGCTGCAGGCAAAACCAAAGACGCAAGAGACCCAAATCCATTATTGAAGATGGGCTCAATTACGGTTGTAAAAAGAATTGTTTTAACCTTTCAGCACGCCAACATTTCGCCGATTGTGGTTATTACCGGTGATAAAGCTGAAGAAATTGAGCATGACTTAGCAGATTATGGGGTCATATTTTTACGAAATAAAGAATATGATACTTCCCGGAAGTTCGATTCTGCCAAGATTGGACTGGACTTCATACAGAATAAATGTGATCAGGTAATATTTACCCCGGTTACTACTTCCATGTTTACTCCCCAAACGTTACAAAAGATGAAGGAATGTGATAAGAAACTGATTTTACCCTTTTGTCATGGAAAATCCGGACATCCGCTTTTGCTTTCTTGTGAACTCATTCCAGGTATTTTGGAGTATGGCGGGGACATGGGGATGCAGGGAGCCATTCAAACTCTTGAGAAATACCGACTGGATGTAGAAGATGAGGGTATTCTCCGTGACATGGATAATGCGAAAAGGCTGAATCAACTTATCAAAAAACATAATCAGCAAATTTTGCATCCTTTTGTTAGAGTAAGTATTGAAAATGAGTCTCTGTTTTTTAATTCCCGAACAAAGCTGCTGTTGATTTTGATTCAGGATACCCACTCTGTCCGCAGTGCCTGCCGGCATATTGCCTTATCTTATAGCAAAGCCTGGAATATGATCAACCAACTGGAACAGGAGTTAGGCTATGCCGTGGTGGAAAGAAAACATGGCGGCAGTAAAGGCGGGAAGACGTACTTAACAAGAAAAGGTGTCCAATTTTTGGAGAAGTTCCAGCAGTTTGAAGAAGAAGTGCGACAATATGCGAAAAATGAATTTAGCAGATGCTTTATCCACAATACTTTGCTATAATGCAAGTTCCTTTGACAAAGAATTTGCCGAAAAAACAACCTCCATTCTATAATTGTTTTAAACAGAATTGTTGAAATATTATGGAATAGGAGGTTGCTCTGTTTAAGATAAAGATCATCTCTTATTACGTAATGTATGGGAGGCGCGATATGGAGAAGATTAGCGAATCAACCAAGAAAAAAGATCATGCAGCCAAAATAAGCGGTCGTGCTCTGTATGTGGATGATCATGTAATAGACGGTATGCTTTATGGCAAGTTATTACATTCCGCCAAGGCAAAAGCACGTATTGTTGAAATTAAACTGCCTGATTTGCCTGTGGGGTATTTTGTGGTTGATAAGAACGATGTAGCCGGTACAAATCGTGTTCACATTGTGCTTGATGATACCCCGGTTTATGCTGAGGATACCGTGGAGTACGTCGGCGAGCCGATTTTGATGGTAGTTGGACCGGAATCCAAAGAAGTGGTAAGAATTTTGCATGAGATTGTTGTTGTATATGAAGAACAGGAACCACTATTGGATATGCGTAAATCAGATATTGCTTTTTTCAATTACAGCTATGCCAAAGGCGATATCGAAAAAGCGCTGGCAGAAGCTGACCGGGTAGTAATCGAGAGCTTTCAGACAGGCTATCAGGAACAGGCTTATCTGGAAACCCAGGGGATTATTGCCTATCCCCATGACGGACGTATGACGGTACAAGGATCAATGCAATGCCCCTACTATGTGCATGGTGCTGTTGCCAAGGCCTTAGGCTATGATGCCAAGGAGGTTCAGGTTATTCAGGATGTTACCGGCGGTGGGTTTGGCGGTAAAGAAGCGTTTCCTTCCATACTTGCTTGTCAGGCAGCCGTTGCTGCCAACAAGGCAAATAAGCCGGTTAAGCTTATCTATGACCGCCGGGAGGATATGGAGTTTACATCCAAACGCCATCCCTCTATCTGTACTTATAAAGTAGCTATTAAAAACGGTGAGATTACCGGTATGGATATTGATGTTTTATACAACAGCGGCGCCTATACCACACTGTCTCCGGTCGTTTTACAACGTGGCCTGATTTGTGCAAATGGTGTATACCGCATAGATAACCTACGGGTTGCCGGACGCGCAGTCAAAACAAATACTGTGCCGTCGGGCGCCTACCGTGGCTTTGGCGCACCGCAAACGTTCTTTGCCGCCGAAATGATCATGGCTCACATTGCCCGGGAACTGGGAGTAGATTCTCTTGAACTGAAAGAAAAATACATGGTTACACAGGGAGATGCTACTTCTACCAGCGGCAAATATCATTTCCATGTACCGTTATCCGAGATGATTGAGCGGATGGATGAGCTTACCGGTTACCGGACAAAACGCCAGTTATACAAGAAGCAAACAGGGCGCTACCGTAAAGGGATTGGGATGTCGTTGTTTTTCCATGGCTGTGGCTTTACCGGCAGTGGTGAGCGTGACTATATAAAGGCTGTGGTACAGATACGGAAAAATACCGACGATACTGTCGAGGTTTTAGCCAGCAACACTGATATCGGGCAGGGATTGAAAACGACATTCTGCAAAATTGTTGCCGATACGCTTGGCATTGAGTTTGACCGGGTGCATATAGAAAACCCGGATACCGACCGGGTGCCGGACTCAGGCCCGACTGTAGCCAGCCGGTCCTTAATGACAGTGGGCGGCTTATTGCAGCGGGCTGCCAGGAAACTCAAAGAGGAGTGGCGCCCAGGTGAGGAGCAGATTATTGAGGAGCGTTATGTCGAACCGGATTACCTTATTCCATTTAATCTTGAAGAGTTTAAGGGGGATGCCTATCCGACTTACTCCTGGTCTGTGAATGTCATTGAACTCTCCGTGGATACGCTTACGGCCACTCACAAGGTTCTGGGAGCATGGGGTATTTATGATGTTGGTGTGCCGATTGATTTGAATATTCTTCATGGACAGATGCAAGGCGGTCTGATGCAGGGAATGGGTTATGCCTCGATGGAACAGATGGACTACAATGATAAAGGGGTTATTCGTAATAACAGTTACAGTGATTATATTGTTCCTACCGCAGTAGACGTTCCCGAGCTGGTCACTGAATTTATAAATAATCCGTATCCATATGGTCCCTATGGGGCTAAGGGGGCCGGGGAACTGCCGGTTGTTGGTGTTGCTCCGGCTTATATCGAGGCGATGGAAAATGCTCTGAATATTAGTATAAATAAAATACCATTTACACCGGAAGATACCATGAAAGTTTTGCAGGAGGTGAATCGATGATGATAACATTCATTCTTAATGGCAACGAGGTTACATCCACGGCCAAAGCAAATGAGCGTCTACTCGATGTTCTGCGGAACGAGTTTGCCCTCACCGGTGTAAAGTGCGGCTGTAAAGAAGGGGAATGCGGCGCTTGTTCGATTATTCTTGATGGCAGGTTGGTTAATTCCTGTATGGTTGCCATGGGACATGTTGCCGGCAGCCATGTTATGACTATCGAAGGGTATCGTGAAACAGAGCGCTTTGCGGTTCTGGATAAAGCATATGCGGCTGTTAGTGCGGTACAGTGCGGCTTTTGTATTCCCGGTATGATACTGGCATCTGAAAGTATTCTTGCTAAGAATCCAAATCCTACCGAGAATGAAATCCGGGTGGGTATTTCGGGTAACCTTTGCCGCTGCACCGGTTATAATGCTATCGTGGAAGCCATTAGTATCGCGGCAAAGGAGGGTAAAGGTTTATGGTAAATGGTTATCAGGCAACATCTTTAAAGGAAGCGTTGGATATCCTGGGCAGGGAACCCTCGGTAGTTCCTTACGGCGGCGGGACTGATTTGATGATTGAAGCAGATGACAATGCGACCTATTTGTTTCTCAGCAAAGTTCCCGAGCTGAAACAGATTACAGAAGATACTGACTATATCCGTCTTGGCGCAGCCTGTACTTTTACTGAAATTATGGAAAGTGAGCTGGCGCCTTCCCTGTTAAAAGAAGCCGTATCCCAAATTGCGGCACCGGCCATTCGCAATCTGGGCACCATTGGCGGTAATATTTGTAACGGCTCGCCGAAGGCGGACAGTGCACTGATTTTTATGGCGACAGACGCTAAACTTCGTCTTGTCAGCCGCCGGGGCGAGCGGGTGATTCCCATTAGTGAGTTTTATCTTGGCAGGAAAAAGACGGCTTTGGCCAAAGACGAACTGTTGGCTGAAGTTCTTATGAAAAAAAGCGGTCTTGACAATTACTACTATAAAAAGGTGGGGGCCAGAGATGCGTTGGCCATTTCCCGGGTATCCTTTGCGGCTGTACTTACTATCGCAGAAGATAAAATTGTTAACTGCATGACTGCTTTCGGTGCGATAAGTGATGTGATTATCAAAAGGGCCGATATTGATGCCCTGCTGACCGGCAAGACGCTTGCCGAGGCCAAGGCGATTAAAGAAGAATATCTTGCCGCTTATGATCAGGCCATTGTTCCCATCAGGGGCAGAATTTCGGCAGAATACAGAAAAGCTGTCTGTATGAATTTGCTAAATGATTTTCTTTTAAGTAAGGGAATATGATGTTATGCAAAGAGACTGGTGCTTACCAGTCAGATAGCAGCAACGATTGATAATTAACGAGCTGAATAAAAGTAATTATGTTCTTGTATATTATTGACGATATGGGTCAAGAGTCTCTACCAGGATACCGTAAATAACCTGACTATAAGAATAGGTTCTTTGTGCGCCTATTTTTCATAGTCAGGTTATTTTATGCCGCTATAGGAGAGCGACCATTGCTTACCTAACATTTTGTCTGTAGCTTTATCGGCATATTATAAGGACAAGCATTCCGGAAACCAGTAACAAAGGATGAAAATTTATTTTTCACGCTAAGAGCCAAATACTATTATATAGGGAGAGGGTTTATCTTGTTGGAAACAGAAATGAAACAAACGTATGTTGAAAATGGTTTTTTAGATCGTTATTTCAAATTATCACAACGAGAAACCAATCTGAAGACAGAAGTAGTGGCTGGATTAACCACCTTTATTGCCATGGCGTATCTGATTTTTGTAATTCCCGGTCAGTTCTTAATTGCCGCCGGTATACCACAGGCAAGCGCGACTGCTGCTACCATTCTCTCTACCGCTGTCGCAACTTTACTTATGGGCATCTATGCTAATTTGCCGATTGCTATGGGTTCCGGTTTGGGGCTCGGTGCCGTTTTCACTTTTATTATGGTTGGCAGTATGGGGTTAAGCTGGCAAACGGCGCTAGGGGCGGTTTTTATTTCCGGGGTTCTGTTTTTTATTTTGGCGATTACCAATATAACAAAGGCAGTAATTGAGGCTATTCCAACGCTTTTAAAATCGGCCATAGGCGTTGGTTTGGGCTTGTTTATTGCCTATATTGGTTTTAAAGGTGCAGGGATCATCGTTCCCGCACCGGGGACCATTCTAACCTTAGGCAGTTTAAAGCAACCAAGTGTTTTACTAGCTGTTATCGGCTTAATCATTACCAGCTTATTGATGGCAAAAAATATAAAAGGTGCTTTCTTACTAGGCATTTTAGCGACAACAATCATAGGTATGTTTATGGGGGTTGCTAAGGTACCCACCAGTATGGGGGACATAATTTCCTTTGTTCCGCCTATGCCGATCGATTCACTCGGTCAACTGGATATCGGTGCTGCAGTAGGGTATGGCTTGATATCCATTATTTTTACTATTACCATTGTGGATTTATTTGATAATATCGGGACTTTGATTGCCATTTCGGGCAAGGCTGGGCTGCTTGATGAAAACAATAATTTGCCTGATATTAATAAAGCTTTGCTGGCCGGTTCTGCAGCAACAATGATCGGCGGTCTTTTCGGTTCTTGTACGGTAACTTCTTATATAGAGAGTGCTGCCGGTGTTGCCGCAGGCGGTAAAACAGGGTTAACCTCAGTCACGACAGGCATATTATTCTTAGCTACTTTGTTCTTAACGCCGTTAGCAGGTTTAGTTCCGGGAGCGGCAACTGCACCGGTTTTAATTATCATCGGCGCTTTAATGATCGGCGAAATTGTTCATATTGATTTTACTGACTTCACCAATGCATTGCCGGCATTTTTAACTATTATTCTCATGCCCTTAACCTGCAGTATTGTTGAAGGGATGGCCTTCGGGTTCATCGCGTTTACTCTGCTCAAACTAGTTACCGGCAGAACTAAGGAAATACATCCCTTAATGTATGTTTTATCAGTAATTTTCGCTGTTCATCTATATATGAAATAAAGAGCAAGTGTAATGTTTGCCTTGTATAGGATGAAAGGAATTGGTAGATGGTATGGAAGAAGATGTAAAAATCATAAAGGGTAATATAGCTTTTACTCCTAGTTTTGGAAAACTGGAAGTTTGTAAAAATAGCTTTATCGTTATTGAAGGGAAAAAGGTTAAGGGGATCTATCGGGAACTACCTGGCGAGTACAAAAATAGTTCTGTAACTGATTATCAAGATGCCTTAATCATTCCCGGGTTTGTCGATTTGCATTTTCATGCACCACAGTTTGCCAACAGAGGGTTAGGTCTTGATCTGGAACTCTTACCCTGGCTGGAAGGATACACATTTCCGGAAGAAGCAAAATTTATAAATGCAGCTTACGCACAAGAGGTTTATAAAAAGGTTGTCACGGAACTCTGGAAGTGGGGCACAACCAGGGTAGTGCTGTTTGGCACCATTCATAAAGAAGCGACGGCCAAATTAATGGAGTTATTAGCACAGGCGGGACTTGGCGGCTATGTGGGTAAAGTAAACATGGATAGAAATTCGCCCGATATTCTCACTGAGACTACCGAACAATCACTAACTGACGCGGAAGACTTTATTAAAGATACTGTTGACAGATATGAACTGGTAAAACCAATTATAACACCCAGATTTGTACCTACCTGTACACCGGAGTTAATGACTGGTATTGCTAAGCTGGCAAAAAAGTATAATTTGCCGGTGCAGTCTCATTTATCGGAAAATACAGGCGAAATTGCCTGGGTTAAAGAGCTTCACCCCGAATGTCAAAACTATGCCGGTGTATATCACAAATTCGGACTATTTGGACAACAGCCGACCATAATGGCTCATTGTGTCTATAATGATGATACAGAGATCGAGTTGATGGCAAAAAGTAAAGTATATGTTGCTCATTGTCCCTGTTCAAATAATAACCTGGCAAGCGGGATAGCCCCTGTCAGGAAGTATATTGATAATGGAATATCCGTAGGTTTAGGGACTGATGTAGCCGGTGGACATGAGGTATCTATGGGCAGGGTTATGGCGATGACTGCACAGGTTTCGAAACTGAAATGGCTGGCAACAGATAAACAAGAAAAGTTCTTTACCATACCGGAAGTATTTTACATGGCGACAAAGGGTGGGGGAAGTTTCTTCGGCAAAGTAGGCAGCTTTGAAGACGGGTATGAATTTGATGCCTTAGTTATTGACGACAGTAGCCTGGAAGTCTCAGCATACAATCAATATTCTATAGAAGATAGGTTAAGCAGGTTCATTTATATTGGTGATTATAAAAATATTGTTGCAAGATATATAGCTGGTGCTAAAATTGAACAACCACAATTTTAGCGCCCAATAAAAAGGGCATTGTCCCTTCGTGTTCTCAGCAGCACTGTGCAAACAGTGCTGTACTATTTTTATAATCAATGGGCAGAACTATATAGTATTACGATGAATTGGGGGTGATTGTGTGCGAAAGAAATGGGTATTCATTTCTTTTATTATATTTGTGATAGCCTGTTCTGTACTAACTTATAGTAATTTCCAGAAGAGCGGCAAGCCGCTTATACCGCCCAGTAAGGATAATCGTTTTGAACGGGGTCATAATGTCCCTGGCAAGCTTTATTGGGCTGGAAGTGCACAAGATAAAATGGTTGCGCTTACCTTTGATGATGGGCCGGAAAGTAATTGGACTCCTAAAATTCTAGATATCTTGAAAACAAAGAATGTTAAAGCAACCTTTTTTGTTATTGGGCAGCAAGTGCAGCAACACCCCGATATATTACAAAGGATGGATGAAGAGGGACACGTTATTGGAAATCACACGTTTAGTCACCGCGATTTGACAAAACTGGATGCAGAGCATATTGAACAAGAAATAGATAACTGTGCATTAGAGATACAAAAAGTAATTGGCAAGGAACCTATATTTGTGCGGCCGCCTTTTGGTTTTCATAGTGCTATCGTAGATGATGCGGTTTATTCCAAAGGTCGAATTATTATTTTATGGTCACTTGATACGAAAGACTGGACGGGATTGGATGCTGAAACGATAAAATCAAGAATACTGCCCCATATACAAAATGGCTATATTGTACTACAGCATAATGGTACTAATCCAAAAATAGGCGGGAGCGTTCAGGCGTTGCCGGAGATAATTGATGATCT
>CAZCEN010000134.1:0-8968 GCA_964497205.1 uncultured Sporomusaceae bacterium | reverse complement strand
AGATTTATAGTTAGGCAGCTAAAACCAGACAACCATTCGTACATATAATAGGGAAGAGTTAGATTTTACAAAAAGGGGGGAACTGAGATGTCTATAGATTCTGAAGAAGATCTCAAAAAATTAGCCGCAATCGGAAAAATCGTTGCTATAGTACGGGATGAAATGCTTAAACATGTGAAACCCGGAATTTCGACGAAAGAACTTGATGACATCGGTAAGAGAATTCTTCAAAGTTATGGAGCTCGCTCGGCTCCTATGTGTGAATATAATTTCCCAGGCTTTACCTGTATTAGCGTAAATGATGAAGCTGCTCATGGAATTCCGGGTGCGAAAGTTCTTAAACAAGGCGACAGTGTAAACATAGATGTATCAGCTGAGTTAGGTGGCTATTTTGCCGATACAGGAGCCACTGTTGTTGTAGACAATGCCGATCAACTAAAAAGTAACCTATGTGAATGCTCGAAAAATGCTTTGTTAAAGGCTATTGCCAAAGTTAAAGCCGGTACTCCGATTAATCGGATTGGGAAGGCTATCTATGATGAGGCCACAAGCAACGGGTTTAAGGTAATAAAAAATTTAGCAGGCCACGGTATAGGCAGAAGATTGCATGAAGAGCCTTCTCACATCCTGAATTACTTTGATAAAAAGGATAGGAAAAAATTAACTTACGGCCTTGTTTTAGCAGTGGAAACCTTTGTTTCGACAGGGGCGCGATATGTCATTCAAGGTCGTGACGGCTGGACATTGAGAACGCCGGATAAGAGTATTGTTGCACAATTTGAGCATACAGTCATAGTAACGGATAATACTCCCATTATTTTAACGCTATAACAAGAAAGAGCCATTAAGGAGTGAGCATAATTATGAGTCATCTATATTTCTTATTTTTTGCTATTGTCAGATGATTTGTGATATGTTATTATGAAAGCACAAATAGTATTTTCCTAATACGCTACAATTCCATATTGTGGCGGCAAATGTATATATAGGTGGACCGATGGGAACAGACCCATTTTGAGAAACCGAAAAATACAAGCCGTGCAGTTACGGTTTATTGCTTTAAGCGGCAATAAATACGAGTATTCTACACCTGGTTTGTTTTGAAATAATCAAAACAAACCAGGTGTTCTTATTTGTAGTTTTTGAAAACCGGATCATGTAGTTTTACAAACTACATGATCCGCCCATAGCATGTAAAACGGACAGGGAATGCGTCCGGCTGTGGTCACTGTTTGCAAAAACTAAGTATACAATATACAGTATACAAATAAAAGGGAGTTGGATATACCGGAATTGGTGGTTGGCGTTATGTAAAACGAGTTTGAAAAGGGGGCCGAAAAGACAATATTTCATCTTTCGTCAGCATTCGAAATATACGTGTCCATCGCTAATAAAAATAAAAAGGAGGAATAAGCATGACAGTACCTGATACTATGGAGGGCGCTATTGTATTGAGCATTATTGACTTTTTTCTAAGCATTGTAATTATTTGGGGGATTAGCTTCGTTCTTCACATTTTTCCTTTATTGAATAAAGTAGGAAAAATCAGTGACGATGAGTTGACGAGAGGTCACTAAACAACACATTTTATTGGAAGGGGAGAATTTAGAATGATAGAACAAATTTACTCGTTGATGTCGTCCCTAGCCGAACAAACCGGACTTGCTCAGCTTTGGTGGGGCAATATCGTTATGATCTTAGTCGGCGCTGCTATGATTTATCTTGCCCTTGCTAAAAAATACGAACCATTTCTACTGCTAGGCATTGGTTTTGCGTGTATTGTTTCCAATGTTCCAGGTTCTGATCTTACTCAGCCTGGTGGACTTTTCTACTATGCTTTTCGCGGCGTAGAGTTGGTTATAATTCCTCCGCTAATTTTTCTTGGTGTAGGTGCTATGACGGACTTTGGGCCGATGATCGCCAATCCAAGTCTAATGATTCTTGGAGCGGCGGCACACTTAGGAATTTTTATTGCTATTATTGGGGCAAAGGCGCTTGGCTTTACATTGGCGGAAGCGGGTGCGATTGGAATTATCGGAGGCGCTGACGGCCCCATGGCGATTTTTGTTACTATGAAACTGGCCCCGCATCTGTTGCCGCAAATAACGGTAGCTGCTTACTCCTATATGGCCTTAATGCCGCTGATTCAGCCGCCTATAATGAAGTTGCTCACAACCCCGGAGGAACGGCAGATTATGATGTCTCAAACCCGGGAAGTCAGTCGGCTGGAAAGGATTGTGTTTCCCTTTGTAATCGCAATAATTGTAAACCTTCTATTACCGCCGGTAGCACCGCTAATTACCATGTTAATGCTAGGAAATATGTTAAGAGAGGTTCTTATTGTAGATCGCCTCGCCAGTACTGCCGCCAATGATTTGATGAACGTGATTACAATTACCTTAACCGTCGCTGTTGGCTCAACCATGGCGGCTGAGCGTTTCCTAAACATTCAAACGCTTGAGATTGTCCTTCTTGGATTAGTTGCTTTTGTGGGAGGCACTGCTTCGGGGCTAATAGCCGCTAAGATTATGAATAAGTGCAGTGGCGGCAAAATCAACCCATTAATTGGTTCCGCGGGAATTGCCTCAGTACCTATTGCCGCTAGGGTTTCGCATACTGTTGCATTAAAAGAAAACCGTTTCAACTTTCTAATTATGCATGCTATGGGACCGAACCTGGCTGGTGTATTCGGAACGGCCATTTCCGGAGGTATCATGCTGGCATTGCTTGGCGCAAAATAAAGTAGACTTAGCTTCAAATGGGGTTTTAGCCTCACCTGAAGGTTAGCTCCTGGATAAACTCATTCGAAAGAGGTGTTTTTAGTGAACGCTACTGCATTTATTGTGGGCTTAGTGATTAGTTTGGCTTATTATTTTTACACAGCGCGAAAGTGCCGCTAAATCTTCTCCCAAAATAGAAAGAGGCTATACCGCTACTTTAGTCACCCGAGGTGTTGTTTCAACGCAGGCGGGTTTCATTCCAGTAAAATAAAAATAAGGGCAAAAGATATAACGATCTTTTGCCCTTATTTTTTATCGCTTTTTTATAGCATTTGCAGTTGCGCCAATCTGGAGCTACACCTTAAGCTGTAATCCAATGTGTCTGCTTTATCTGCGTACCATATCTTTTGTAATTTCGCTCAGGCTAAAAGCACCGCACATAGCCATTGTATCCTTTAATTCTTCGGCCAACTTTTCAATATAAAGCTTCACGCCTTCCTTTTCACCGCCATAAACGGCTGTTACAAAAGGACGACAAATGAGGACACCGTCTGCACCAAGTGCTAGAGCCTTAAAAATATCTGTGCCGGAGCGGATGCCGCCATCAACTAGAATCTTCATTTCGCTTCCGACCGCCTCGGCGATTTCTGCAAGTACTTCTGCCGTTGACGGACATTGATCCAGTACCCTGCCGCCATGATTAGAAACAACAATTGCTTTTGCGCCCGCTTCTTTTGCCTTCAATGCGCTCTTTATGTTCATAATCCCTTTTACGATAAACGGGACTCCGGCAATTTCAGCTATGCGACGAAGCTCGTCAATTGATTTTCCGCCGGCCGGAGGTGTCATGTTTTTTAAGAAAGGCAATCCGGCAGCATCGATATCCATAGCAACAGCAAAAGCGCCTGCTTTACGCACCAGATCCATTTTTACTTGGATGGTGTCAATATTCCACGGTTTAATTGTCGGAATACCACGCCCATTCACCTTAGCAATTGCCGCTGTTGCACTCTCCATGACTTGCGGATTTGTACCGTCTCCGGTAAACGCAGCTATCCCGTTTTCCATGCAGGCGGAAACCAGAATATCATTATAGGTCATGTCATTAAATTTCTCACTGTAGTGCATACTTACCGCGCCGACAGGGCCCGCGAAAAATGGATATTTGAATGTCTGAGCAAATAAATTCAATGTTGTATCTACAGGTCTGTTCTCACATAACGTGTCCATGTTAACACGAATTTCCTGCCACTTTTGATAGTTGCGGATGGCTGTGTCGCCAACACCCTTAGCCCCTGGCCCGGGAATGCAGTTTTTACATGCCATGCCGTTACAAACGCTGCAGGCCTTGCAGTAACTACCAATACAGGTACGTGCATTATTCATTAATTCTTGGTAATTCATAATACTCTCTCCCTTTTCCTTTTCTTTAATAGTTTACATGATTAGCGGTATATATGTATTTTTATAGATTTGGTTAACCTGAAATAATCGGCTGCAGTAGTAGCAGGAATAAGCCAGCTACGCCGGTTCTACCGGAAAACTCCGATGTTTTATACTCTTCAATACTATTACATGAAATCCTTCTTTAGATTTCGGGGAAACGAGGCACCTGACACGTTGATTGATTGATTGCAGACAATGGTATTGTGATGAGTCTCACAGAATAGATAGAACCAAGCGTGTAAAATAAGAGTAAAGCATGGGCGTACGAAGTAAATCAGTACATTCTAGCTAAGTACAAAGTAGGCGGGGGCAATAAAATATGTTAGGAAAAAGAATTTTGAGAGAGCGCACGAGTATTGAAAAAATGATTGTTATGTATTGTAAGTCCAAGCATGGAACCAATACAGGTTTATGTGATGACTGCAGCTATTTATTGGGATATGCACTCCAACGGCTTCGACATTGTATTTTTGGTGAGGCCAAACCTGTATGCGCTAAATGTCCAATTCATTGTTACAGCAAAGTTATGAAGGATAAGATTATTGCTGTTATGCGTTATGCAGGACCGCGTATGATATATAAGCACCCAATATTAGCTTTACTCCATTTCTCTGATTCATTTAAGCGTAAAGCAATAAATTTGATTAAGTAATTCCTACAGTCGTTGATTATTTTTATTCGAGTATAATTTATCCCGGATTCTAGAATTAAAGTACGCTATAATGCATATTTCATTTTATGTCACATATAACAGGAGTTAGCTGTCTTGAGTCTACCCTAATATGGGGCTGCAGAGTTTATATTCTGTAGCCCCATATTTTATTGCAATTCTAACTCTTTACATTTAGCAGCCTGCCTATAGATTTGGTACCAGGCATCATTTTTGGTGCGAGGTACTATGTGGATCTGTGGCACGAAATAAAAAAGTAATTCAAGAGTATATAAAGAATCAAGTATATGAGGATAGGGTAACAGATCAAATGAGGGTAAAAGAATAAACGACCCGTTTAAGGGTGGCGAGTAACAGTTGCTGGCAGAGTTATTAAGATGCTGATAGGTGATATCTTATTTTTTGCTATTTAACCAAAGGATGATTAAATAGTAAGGTAATTTATCAACTATCGGTTTTTTGTTGCCGTTGCTGTTTTTCGCAAGGTCGTTGAAACCTAAATATCGCTTAGAAAGACTTACTTAGGGGCATCCAGGACTGCCGAGCAGAAGCGCGGCAAAAGGGAGCGTGCCATGCCCTCTAAGGGCTAGAAAAGCTGGTGGTAAAATCATTCATTGCATGACAATATGACAAGGGGGAAAAGAGTTGGAAAAGTTTCTTGATTGTGGACCAGGGCAGGGCAGGGGTGTTTCCGGGCGCGGAAATAGTAGTTGCTTTAATATGGATGAGATTGTTGTATCTTCCTTGCAGGATGCGCTTATCATTCTTGATAATACTGGGAAAATCGTTTTCTGGAATGAAGCCGCAACTCGTATATTGATATATACAGCCGGGGAAGCATTAGGAACAGAGTTGGGTGAATTAATTGCACCCAAGCATCAAAAAGATCAATATAAACAAGTATTTCGAGTTTTTCAATCAACAGGAGAAGTTGGTGAGATTAATCATAAGATTGAACTGCAGGCGATACGAAAAGATCAAGTTGAAATTGCAGTTGAACTTTCAGTATTTTCTGTGAAAATACCGGACAAGGAGTGCACTGTTTGTATACTGCGGGATATTTCCGGGTGTGAGCGGGAGGAACAGGCTTTACGGCGCGCCAATAAACAATTGGAAGCCGGAACGGCAGAGCTGACGGAAACGATGTATGCTCTTAATCAAAAACTGATCCAGATTATTCGTGAAAAGGAGCAAGAGATTGCGGTACATCAGCAGGCCGAGCAGGATCGAGTGCACAAGACCGGGGATCTGGAACGCTTTTTTTTGTTGAACCGTGATTTACTATGTTTTGTTGATAAGCAAGGCGGTTTTATCAGGGTAAACAAAGCCTTTGCACTGACTTTAGGATATTCGGCAGAAGAAATAACGGGGCAGCCATTCCTCTATTTTGTCCATCCCGACGATATAACGAATACAAAAGATGCATTCACCGGCGTTTTAGGAGGACAAGTAATTAATGGTTTTTGCAATAGATACCGTTGTAAGCAGGGAAATTATCGATGGTTCGAATGGACAACTCTCATTGACGAGATAACCGGTATTGTCTATGGAACGGCTAGAGATATTACCGATCGAAAAAAAGCCGAAGAGGCATTGCAGAGAAAAAATAAAAAAGTTGTCTTGGCTAGAAGAAAGGCCGAGGAAGGCTGGCATCATCTGAATAATGTGTTACAGAATGTAGACGCAATCATTTGGCAGTTGAACAAAAAAGGCGTATTTACGTTGTATGAAGGACAAATGTTAAAAAAAATGGCCCGTAAACCAGGACATAGCGTTGGAATATCCATATTCAAGCTATGCAAAAATTACCCGGCTATTATAAAGGCAGTAAAGCGTTCATTACAAGGTAAATCATCCCAAATTGAAACTCAGTATAAAAGTATGACTATAAGTATGATTTGTACCCCTTTGCTTGATTCAGACGGAAATATTAACGGAGTTGTGGGCATAACATTAGATATCACTAAGCGTTACGATTTGGAAAGACGCGTAAAATTCATACAGGAAAACTATCGGCGAAGTACAGAGTTTAATGATATATTGACAGCAAAATATAGTGTGGAAGAACAAAATCGACGATTGGGTAACTACGGTATTGATGTTATAAAGCCGGTGACCTGTTATCTGCTCACTGTTTCTCCAAAAAGTATGGCGAGTGAAGAAGTAAGATTTTCTAAGGAAGATATTATGGAGTGGCTGGTCGAAGAGGGGTATACTTGGGCTTGGTACACCCGTCACGGGATTGGGATGTTAATGCAACCTCGCATAGGGGGATCGTGGGATGAGGATGATGAGCGGTGTGGGGCTAACGCGTTGAAGGAAAATTTAGAGAAGCATTTTCCAGAGATTGTGGTAAAAATAGGTGTTGCTACTAGCGGAAGTGGTAATTTGAATTTGATTCAATTGTATTACAAGGCTTACGCCGCGTTACTCCTGACTATAGATAAAGAGGGTTCGGCTGTTTGTTGCTACAGCGACAGTGGAATATACCAGGTATTGCCGTTTGTTATGGAAAATATGGATATTGATGATTTTGTGAATCGAATTCTTGGTGGGATTATTGAGTATGAAAAAAATAGGGGGGGAGATCTATTCGCAACGTTAGGTGCAATACTTACCTGTCCTAATTTGAAGACTGTGGCCATAGAACTGCAAGTTCATCATAATACGGTTTTATGGCGCAAGAATAAGATCGAGACAATCTTAGGCTATACTCTTGATGATGCCAACCGCAGAATAAACTTAGCAGTAGCTATTAAACTGCAAAAAATACGAGAATTCATGCAAGGATAATTTTGAATCAATTACTAGTTATATATATATAATGTTTTTTCTGTAGAGAAAGGGGTAATTATTGTGAGGAATCACATAATTATTCCTTTTCTGTTTGGAATTATACTAATGAAATCGATTATACCAATACTTATAATATAATACATACTTATCGAAAAAGAAAAAAAATCCCCGAATTTTGTCATGATAGTAGACAGACCTTGGGTTTGTAGCCCTGGGTTTGCTTAGATTTAAACTGGTGATGCTGAAATAAATGAAGTTTTTCGTATATCAGTGCTTTTCATACAGTTTATTTCAGGAGGTACTTGCTGGTGAGGCTTGAAACGAATTTCCTTATACCTGGTATGCAAATTGCCCAATCAATTATGGCGCCTACAGGACAAATTTTTTTGGAACAAGGTATGATTCTTAAGAGTAGAGATATAAAAAGGCTTGCGCGATGGGGAATTGCAAGAGTTAATGTAGTTTTACCCGCAAATTTCGATCCTTCCATGCTGCCTTGTTTACTTACCGATAGGGAGACTGTTGAATTAGTTGCTGTGGCTTTTGAAGAAGAACCGATTTTCGGAAGAATGCCAGTCGCCGAATTCAAAGAACTGGCGGGAGCTTATATAGAACTCATGATGGAGGTGCTGGGAGTTGTGGATTATTTGTCCCAGCTGCGAGCTCATAATCATTATACCTTCAGACACGCAATCAACGTGGCAAGTATTTCCGGCTTAATCGGAAGATGGCTAGGATATTCCGGTGAGCTACTGAAAAACCTTATTTTAGCAGGCCTGTTGCACGATATTGGCAAAATAGGCATTCCTCTGGAGATACTGAATAAACCGGGAAAACTTACAGTAAAAGAAATGTACGTTGTGAAGCAACATTCATGTTACGGCTATGACTTGCTAAAAAGACTTAAGGTAACTTCGAATGTGGTAAATTGTAGCATCTTACAACACCATGAGAGACTTGACGGCAGTGGTTACCCTTTTGGCCTATCTAAAGATAAAATATCTGTTTTCGCTAGAATTATCGCTATTGCTGATATATATGACGCCATGACCAGCGAAAGGGTATACCGAAGAAAAAAATCTCCTGTTTCTGTCATGAAGACTATAGCAGGCGATATGCACGATAAACTGGATACCGGCATATGTATAACCTTTTTAACAAAAACGCGGGATTATTTGACAACTAACTCCGGTTTTGCTCGATAACAGTTAAGACACTGAGCGCAGTATCTGAAGCAATCATTTGGTAGCAAGGGATTAACACAGCAAACTATAAAATAAGGGGAAACAATTAAAGGAGGAAATAGGGTGAGTTTTTTTAACGATATGAAAGTACG